>CALJCO010000040.1 GCA_938023905.1 uncultured Collinsella sp.
ACTACGCTCACGTTGACTGCCCGGGCCATGCTGACTACGTCAAGAACATGATCACCGGTGCTGCTCAGATGGACGGCGCTATCCTGGTCATCGCCGCTACCGACGGCCCCATGGCTCAGACCCGCGAGCACATCCTGCTCGCCCGTCAGGTCGGCGTTCCCTACATCGTCGTCTTCCTGAACAAGTGCGACATGGTCGACGATGACGAGCTCATCGACCTCGTCGAGATGGAGACCCGTGAGCTCCTCTCTGAGTACGATTTCCCCGGCGACGACATCCCCGTCATCCGTGGTTCCGCTCTGGGCGCTCTCGAGGGCGACGCCAAGTGGATGGACGCCATTCGCGAGCTCATGAACGCTGTCGACGAGTACATCCCGACGCCTGCTCGTAACAACGACCTCCCGTTCCTGATGGCCGTTGAGGATGTTATGACCATCTCCGGCCGTGGTACCGTTGCTACCGGCCGTGTCGAGCGCGGTGAGCTCAAGCTCAACGAGCCCGTCGAGATCGTCGGCATCAAGGATACCCAGAACACCGTCGTTACCGGTATCGAGATGTTCCGTAAGTCCATGGACTTCTGCGAGGCTGGCGACAACGTCGGTCTGCTGCTCCGCGGCATCAAGCGCGAGGACATCGAGCGCGGCCAGGTTCTCTGCAAGCCCGGTTCGGTTACCCCGCACACCAAGTTCACCGGCGAGATCTACGTTCTGACCAAGGAGGAGGGCGGCCGTCACACCCCGTTCTTCGATGGTTATCGTCCTCAGTTCTACTTCCGTACCACCGACGTTACCGGTACGGTCAAGCTCCCCGAGGGCACCGAGATGGCTATGCCTGGTGACCACATCACCATCGAGGGCGACCTCATTCACCCGATCGCCATGGAGGAGGGCCTGCGCTTCGCTATCCGCGAGGGTGGCCACACCGTCGGCTCGGGCATCGTCTCCACGATCATTGAGTAAATTAGCTCTTTGATTTAGCTGACTTAGAGAACCCGGCACTTTTAGGGTGCCGGGTTCTTTTCTACGCGGGGCTTGTTCCCTGCCGATTGCGCTTCGCTCGCCCTTAAGCCGAGCGTGGGGGATCGATTAGATCTCGCTGGCTTCATTGATGTGTTCCAAATATGAATGGATTCAGCGAGAACCAATTGATTCGAGGTTTTCATTGACAGCACTTACATAGAGCTGATAAAGTACCATCTCGTGCCCGTACGGGGCGGATATGAAAGGTTCAGGATACATGCGTACTCTAGTTACTCTTGCGTGCACTGAGTGCAAGCGCCGCAACTATACGACCACCAAGAACAAGGCGAACATGCCTGATCGTATGGAGATCAAGAAGTATTGCCCCTGGTGCCGTCACCACACGCTGCACAAAGAGACTCGCTAGTCTTTAGTCATATACGCCAGTAGTTCAATTGGTAGAGCATCGGTCTCCAAAACCGAGTGTTGAGGGTTCGAGTCCTTCCTGGCGTGCCAGTCATTATTCCGTAAGCTCCCAATTGGGGGCTTACGGTTTACTCATGTATAAGCGCATTGCGCGGAGGTAACCCAAATGGCCAACAAGAAGAACAAGAAGAAGGCTCAGCAGCCGGCACCTGCCAATAACGCTGCCGCCAACTCCAAGGTTGAGGCCAAGAAGGCCGTTGCCAAGAAGAACGAGAAGGCTGCGAAGCCCAAGAAGAACGAGAAGCCTGGTTTCTTCGCCCGCACCAAGAAGTATTTCGCTTCGGTGAAGTCCGAGATGAAGCGTGTCACGTGGCCCGATAAGAAGGAGCTCGTGAACTACTCGGTCGTCGTTTGCGCTTCTCTGATCGTCGTCGGCGTCGTCATCGCTCTGCTCGATGCTGGCTTTGGCGAGGCTCTTGCTCTGTTCTCTGGATTGAGGGGCTAAACCATGTCTAAGCGTTGGTACGTCGTTCACACTTACTCTGGATACGAGAACCGCGTTAAGTCCGATCTCGAGCATCGTATCGAGACCATGGGCATGCAGGACCGTATCTTTGATATCGAGATTCCTATGGAGCGCGTCACCGAGATCAAAGAGGGTGGCAAGCGCGAGACCAAGGATTCTAAGATCTTTCCGGGTTATGTCCTGGTTCGCATGGAGATGGATGACGATGCGTGGACGTGTGTTCGCAACACGCCCGGCGTCACCGGTTTCCTAGGCGGCAACGGCAAGCCCGCTCCGCTTTCCCGCGACGAGTACAACAAGATGACTCGTCGTCCCGGTAAGGGCGATTCGCCCAAGCGCACCTCGGTTGATATTCAGGTCGGCACGTCCGTCCGCGTCACCGATGGCCCGCTTACCGACTTTGATGGCAAGGTCTCCGAGGTTAACACCGAGGCTGGCAAGCTCAAGGTCACGCTGATGATCTTTGGCCGCGAGACGCCGGTCGAGCTCGACTTTAACCAGGTCGCTGTCATCGCTTAAGTTTTCGTCCGTTCGCGCGAGCGTGCTTCTTCTGTGACTGCTCATCTCAGGAGTGCTTCTAACACGTGCGTGCTTACGATATAGCAAGTACTTCACACTCGTGATTCGAAAGGAATGACCATGGCTGAGAAGAAGGTTGCCAACGTCATTAAGCTCCAGATTCCTGCTGGTGCAGCTAACCCCGCTCCTCCCGTCGGCCCCGCTCTGGGCGCTGCTGGCGTGAACATCATGCAGTTCTGCCAGGCCTTTAACGCCGAGACGCAGGACAAGAAGGGCGACATCATCCCCGTTGAGATCTCTGTCTACGAGGATAAGTCCTTCTCCTTCATCACCAAGACCCCGCCGGCGGCTCACCTCATCAAGAAGGAGCTGAACCTCAAGTCTGGTTCCGCTAAGCCCCAGGCCGACAAGGTTGGTCAGCTCTCCCAGGAGCAGCTCACCAAGATCGCCGAGATCAAGATGCCGGACCTCAATGCCAACGACATTGACGCCGCCAAGAAGATCATCGCCGGTACCGCCCGTTCCATGGGCGTCACCATCGCTGAGTAGCGATTTCTTATGGTAACGACGGGTGCTCCGACCTGGGCGCCCGTTAAATGTGTGCAATAGGGCACACGATACGATGTGGGAGGGCTCACGCCCGTTTAACCACAGGAGGTAATGCACATGGCTAAGCATGGTAAGAGCTATAACGCCGCTGCCGAGAAGATCGATCGCGCCACGCTCTACACCCCCCTTCAGGCTGCCAAGCTCATCAAGGAGCTCGACACCGCCAAGTTCGACGAGACCGTCGAGGCCCACTTCCGTCTGGGCATCGATACTCGTAAGGCTGACCAGAACATCCGTGGTTCCATCTCCCTGCCCCACGGCACCGGCAAGACCGTTCGTGTTGCCGTCTTCGCCGAGGGCGAGAAGGCCCGCGAGGCCGAGGCCGCCGGCGCCGACATCATCGGTTCCGACGAGCTCGTCGCCCAGATCCAGAAGGGCGAGATCAACTTCGACGCCGCTATCGCTACGCCGAACATGATGGCCAAGGTTGGCCGCATCGGTAAGATCCTTGGTCCCCGTGGCCTTATGCCGAACCCCAAGCTCGGCACCGTGACCATGGACGTCGCCAAGATGGTCTCCGAGCTCAAGGCCGGCCGCGTTGAGTATCGCGCTGACCGCTACGGCATCTGCCACGTTCCCCTGGGCAAGAAGTCCTTCTCTGAGCAGCAGCTCGTCGAGAACTACGCTGCCCTGTACACCGAGATCCTGCGCGTCAAGCCCTCTTCTGCTAAGGGCAAGTACGTCAAGTCCATCTCCGTGTCTTCCACCATGGGCCCTGGCGTCAAGGTCGATCCCGCTGTCCAGCGTGACTTCCTGGCTGAGTAACTGCTAGTTACTGCCTGAGCAAAGCAAGCATTGCTAAAGAAACCCGGTTCTGTCTCGTGCAGGACCGGGTTTCTTGCTATTTCGGGCCAAAACCACCACAAAGGTGCCTGTCCCTTTTGTGGCGGTTACCAGGGGGTTCTGGCGGTTGAGGACTCGATGGCCTCGTGGCGCTTGAGCTCGCGGCGCATGGTTTGCGAGTTGAGCCAGGCTGCCTGCCAGCCACGGATGGGGTAGCGCGTCTCGTCGAGTTCAAACTGCGTATAGCCGCAGGCGTTGATGATCGTCGTTCCGCACACATGCTGCCGCTCGCGCTGAAAATCGTAACCGTAGCTTTGGTGCACATGCCCGTGCACCATGTAGTCGGGATTCCAGGATTCGAGTGCCGTGTTAAAGCATTCGAATCCTCGATGCGGTAGATCATCCAGATCGCCCATACCGGCGGCGGGTGCATGGGTAAGCAGAATGTCGCACCCGCCGACCATCCTAACCTTACGCGACAGCTTACGCATGCGCTTGGACATCTCGCGTTCGGTGTACATGTTGGCGCCGTCGCGATAACGCATGGACCCGCCAAGGCCCGCAATGCGAATCCCTCGGTACGTGTACACGCTGTCTTCTACGCAGATACATCCGCCCGGTGCATGACGTGCGTAGCGGTCATCGTGATTGCCGCGCACGTAGATGAGCGGTTTGTTGATGACCGTGACCAAAAACTCAAGATAGTCCGGGTCCAGATCGCCGGCGGACAAAATCAGGTCGACGCCCTCAAAGCGTTCCTTGCGAAAGCACTCCCAAAGGCATCGTTCTTCGGTATCGGCTATGGCAAGGATTTTCATAGGACAGGGACTTTCGGCTCATCGTCGAGCTGCGGAATGGTGCCAACCACGTTGTCCGCTAGCCAATTCATCTCGACAATCTGCGTGCTCGGCAGCGGAGGGAAGCCTTCAATCTGTACCACGCCGTTCTGGCTGTGGAGCTCGCCACCAAAGGGGTTGATGGAGCCCTCGACAATGCCGTTGCGAAGCAGCTGCACAAGTTTACGCGTCTGATAGGGTAGGCCCGGAGCGTAGCGAATATCGATGACGCCGGAGCTCATACCGTACCAGTAGTTGACGGCGCGCACCTGGCTGTCGTCACTGGTCTCATCCCAGGTGCCGTGCAGCAGGCTTCGCACGATAAGCTCGTAGTATCGGCCCCAGTTCCATACCGGCATGGCGATGCCGACGACCTTGCCATCGACCAGGCGGTGGAGTCCGTAGGCCGTAGGGTCTTCGAGCGACTTGGACATGTCAGCGCCGGTCATAACGCTCACGCCTTCGCGGCACATGGCCTCGGCAAAACCGCCGGCGGGCACATCGCCCCAGGTCAGGATAATTTGCGCGCGGGGGTCGAGCAGCGAGGCGCCAATCGCAAAGGCGTTGATCTCGCTAAGCGCGCCCGACGCAAAGACGGACGCGTGGTAACCAATGCGATGGTTGTCCGCCATACTGGCGGCAAGGGCGCCCAGGAGGAACTTGGCCTCGTACATCTTGCCAAAGTACGAACGGACGCTTTGGTGGGGAAGGCCGATAGAGCAGTTGAGAAACCGCACCTGGGGATACTCAACGGCAGCCCTGAGCGTGTATTCCATCAGACGGTGCGAGGTCGAGAAGATGACGTTGTCTCCATGTTTGACAGCCGTTTCCACGGCGGCGTAGAACATGTCCGGATCGTGGCAGTCCTCGAATGCCTCGGTGCGCACGATGCCGCCAAAGTGCTCGTCGAGATACTGGCGCCCCTGGTCGTGCAGGCTGTCCCAGCTCGACGTAACGCAGGGGAATTCATGGATAAAGGCGATGCGCAGGGGGTTGGCAGCCGAGTAGACGGTCTTGCCCATAAAGAAGTTGAGCACGCCGGAGGTGGACTTGGCGGGTGTCTCTTCCTCATCGACGCTCGGTGCCTCGACAAGATCGACCTTGTCCTCGTCATTTTTGCCGGCAATGATCAGCTCGCGCCAAATCTTGCACAGGCGGTTTACGACGATGTCCGTCGGCGTATCCAGCAGGCGGTCCTGGTTGTACACGTTGAGGTAGACGAGCATGGCGTCGGCGGGCGTAATGTCCAGATGGTCGCCGCCGGCGCGCAGGTAGGCGCGTTTAAAGAGTAGGAAGGTGTGGCGCAGGTAGTCGACCTTTTTCTGTGGCCACTTTTCGACAAGGTCCTGGCCGAGCATCTTGGCGAGCGTCTCGTAGCTTCCCTCGCGCGAGAACTCGATCTCGTATAGGGGGCAGACGCGCCAAAACGCGCAGAACTCGCCGTACAGGCGACTTTCGACGGAATCCCATTTGCTGGGGTAGAGACGGGTGACCTTGGCCGAAACCGTCGGGGCGTCCAGGAATTTGAGGACGCTGACGCGCTTGTTGCCCTCCTGGACGTAAAACCGATGCATGAACTCGGTGACGATGATGGGGTCGCGATAGCCCTCGGTCACCTGGATGTCGTAGAGGTTGGACCACTTGCGGGCGAACTCGGTGTTAAATGGCAACAGGGGCATAAAGTTGCACGAAAAGGCAGACTGACGACCCTTGGTAACCGTGCCGACGACCATTTCGAGCGGAATGTCCCTTAGGCCGACGCTCTCTCGCTGACCTAAGGGGAGCTGGGCAACGAGGCTATCGAGGTCCGTAAGGTACGGGTGCTCGCTTTGGCTGATGGCGTGACGGCGTCCCTGCTCGCCGCGCTTGCGTGCTTGACGATAGGCCTCTTCCATGGTGTCTACTCCCTTAGTCGTTTAAACAACGATATGAACCATGGTACCACGATGCGAAACCACCACAAAGGTGCCTGTCCCCTTTGTGGTGGTTTTAGGCGATGATGGGGGCGATGGCGCGGATGCAGGCGTCGGCTGCCGTGAAGGTGGTGCTATCGTCGCTGACGATAAAGATGATTTTGCCCTTGACGCCAAAGTCGCCGATCTCACTAAAGAGCACGTACGGCTCCTTGTCAAAGCCAGAGATGGGAAGCACCGCGGCCTTGGTGGCGTCGGTAAGCTCATCTGTCAGCGCATCCAGCGAGGCCCACTTGGACGTGTCCTTTACGGCAACGGGCACGGTAACGCGCCCAAAGGGCATCAAGTGCACGAGCGTGTTCTTGGAGATGTTTGAATTGGGGACGATGATGGTCTGCCCGCAGGCGTCCTCGATGGTCGTATGGCGCCAGGTGATATCTTGGACCACGCCCGACACGCCGCCGACCTCGATATTGTCGCCGGGTTTGATAATGCCCATAAACGTCACCTGCATGCCGCCGATGAGGTTTGACAGCGTGTCCTGAAAGCCGAGCGAGATGGCGATGCCGCCGACGCCAAGAGCGGCGACGAGGGCGTTTGCGTTAATGCCAAAGCAGTTGTCGAGGATAAAGCTGCCGCCGATCGTCCATATGACGGCGCGCGCGATGTTGATGAAGATGCTGGATGAAGGGAGTGGGTTATCGTCGCGGTTAAGCAGGTGGCGCAGGGTCTTGGACGCGACCTTGGCGGCAACGGCGGTGCCGATGGCCAAGATACCTGCCCAGATGATGTTGTGGACCCATCGTTGTGCAAAGAAATGAAGAATCGGCTCAAACAATTCCATGTAGGGAAACCTCCTAATGATCGTCCAACCATGATACCCACCAAAAAGCCCGTCCGATCACATTGGACGGGCTTCTGCGCTCGATATAAGGTTTACGCGGCGGGGCTGCAAGGCCCGGCGGTGTAGCTTAGCGTCGACGCTTCCAGATAATGCCGAGAATGATGACGATGATGCCGCCGATAAGGCACGTGCCAACTACTGCCAGCGTGCGGTCTCCCGTTGCGGCGAGCTTGCCGGTCGTCTTCTTGGTGATGACCTTCGTGGTCGTCGTGTCCGTCTTAGGCGAGGGCTTAGGCGTCGGGGCCGGTGTGGGCGTGGGGTCCACGGCTGCGGAGCCGAAGCTGATGGTGCCGGCGAGTCCGGCCATCTTGCTCTCCCAGCCGTTTTGCCCAATCAGCGCCCTCAGCGCCGCCTCACACGTGCCCCACTCGGTGCGCTTGGTGGCGTGTGCGAAGGTGGGGAAGTCGGTCGTGTTGGTAATGATGTAGTTGTTGGTGGCGACGGTATAGGTCTTGGTGGGATCGAGCGTGCTGCCGTCCTTGGCGAGTGTGGCACTCACAATGCGCTTGCCTTCGGGCTGCGTCCAATCAATCGTCACGTTGATGCCGCCAAAGGAGAGAACGCTGCCGGAGTCATCGCGCCACTTGTACTTGTCTTGCGCTTCCTGCTCGGTATGGCCGGCTGCCACGTAGGCTTGCTGAAGCTCATAACTGTGATTGCACTCGTCGCTGATCTGCAGCGAGTGCTCGAGCGCTGCGAGGAAGTCCGCACCGGTCATGGTCCAGGTCTCCACGGTGTTGCCGTAGGGCGAGATAGCGATGACGTTGCCTGCGGTCACATCGCCTGCAGCGATGCCGCCGCGGATGCCACCCGCGTTCTCGATGGCAAGGTCTGCGCCCGTCAGGTCAAGATAGGAGCCGCAGATCACATGGCCGATGGTCTGGGCCTTGGTGGTGTCGCCCTCCTTGCTGGGGCGGAAATCGGTGGTGCGCACCATTTCCCAACCATGCGTGCCTGCGGCGTCCTCGCCGTAGAAAAAATTGGTAGAGCTCGTGCCGAGCACCTCGCTCGATGCGGCGCTAAAGGCATCGTCGAGCGGCTTGATCTTGTTGTCGTGGACCTCATCAAGGATGCTCTGATAGGTGGAGCCCTTGTTGGGATCGGTCAAAAGAACGTTTACATCCTTGGCGGTATAGAGCTTCTCGTCGCTTTTGTCTGCGTATACCGCCACCGTGTCATCGTCGGTGCTTTCGGTGCCCTTGGTGTCGTACTCGTAGGGGACGGAAAGCAGTCCCACTTCGGCAAAGGCGCTGCCCGCCTCGACAACGTGGATTGTCTTGCCGTCGGCTCCCGTCACCTTCTCGTTAAGGTTGATGTGCTCGTGGCCTGCGATGAGGGCATCGACGCCGCGGAGCCGCGTGGCAAAGGTCTTGGCGTCGAGCGTGTGCGCGATACAGACAACAACATCGCAGCCCTCCTTGCGCAGCTGCTCTGCCTCGGCATTAATGGCGTTCGCGGCACTCGAGAAGTTGGTGCCCGCGACTAGGTCTGCACGCAGCGAGGAGCCAAGCGATTCATCCATGGCTCCTACAACGCCGACCTTGATCTGGTAGGCGAACGTTGAGTGGCTTTCACTGTCCTCCCAGGTGTGATCGAGCGTCTTGGTGATACTCGAGCTCCATACGCCGCTCGTAGACTTCGCGTTCGCGCAGAGCATGGCGAAGGGCGTGCCGGTGGGGCTGTAGCCGGTCATGGTGCGGAGCTTGTCCGCGCCGTAGCTCCAGTCGTGGTTGCCCGGCGTGGTCGCGTCGTAGCCGTTTGCGTAGAAGGTGTTCATGAGTTCGGCGATGCTCTTGCCCTCGCTCATGGTGGCAAAGGACTGCCCGTGGAAGGTGTCGCCTGCATCGAGCAGAAAGTCGGGGGCGTTGCTTTGAGCGCTATAGAGAACCGCCAGCCCGTCAAAGCCAATGGTGCCCGTGCCCTTGCTTGCGTTGTAGCTGTACTTGTAGCTGCCGTGGATGTCGTTGGTGTGCATGACGGTTACGGCGCCGTCAATAGCGGCGGGCAGGTTCCCCGCGAAAGCGAGGCTTGGGATGTCTGTGAGCGCGCCGGCAAACAACGCGGCAGCTAACGCAAGGCGGGGGAGTCTTTTCATGGCTGTCTCCTTACTCTTTAACAAAAACCACCACAAAGGTGCCTGTCCCCTTTGTGGTGGTTTTCTAGGTCGTTAGCTCAGCAGCATGCGGTCGTTGGCGAGCTCGCCGCCCGAGACCTCCTCGAACTTCTGCAGCAGGTCGGCAACGGTGAGCGACTTCTTCTCGTCGCCTGCCACGTCGTAGATTACGTGGCCCTCGTGCATCATGATCAGGCGATTGCCCAGACGGATGGCGTCATTCATGTTATGCGTGACCATGAGCGTGGTCAGGTGGTGCTCGTCGACGATCTCTTCGGTCAGATTGAGCACCTTAGAGGCCGTCTTGGGGTCGAGCGCCGCGGTGTGCTCGTCGAGCAGCAGCAGGCGCGGCTTGGTGAGCGTGGCCATGAGCAGGGTGAGTGCCTGGCGCTGACCGCCCGAAAGCAGGCCGACCTTGGCGTTGAGGCGCGTGTCCAGACCGAGGTCCAGGCGCTTGAGCAGCTCAACGTACTCGTCCTTCTCGGCCTTGGTGACGCCCCACGAAAGACCGCGACGCTGGCCGCGACGCTTGGCGAGGGCCAGGTTCTCGGCGATCTGCATGTCGGCAGCGGTACCGCGCATGGGGTCCTGAAACACGCGGCCCAGGTACTTGGCGCGCTGCGACTCGCTCAGGCGCGAGATGTCGGTGCCGTCGAGCTCAATAACGCCCGAATCGAGCGGGTACACGCCGGCGATCATGTTGAGCAGCGTGGACTTGCCGGCGCCATTGCCGCCGATCACGGTTACAAAGTCGCCGTCATTCAGGGTGAGGTCGACACCGGTGAGCGCGCGCTTCTCCGTGACGGTGCCCTTGTTAAAGGTCTTCTTGACGTGCGAGAGCTTAAGCATCTGCCTCATCCCCCTTCGTGTAGGAGCTGCGGAGCTTATAGCGCTCCCAAACCACGGGCACGCACAGGGCCACAGCGACAATCACGGCGGAGAGCAGCTTCATGTCGTTGGCGTCCATGCCCAACTGCAGCACGATGGCGCGGATAAGGAAGTACACCACGGAGCCAAAGACGGCGGAGGCAAGACGGACGCTAAACTGCGTGAGGCCGCCGGGCAGCAGGCGGCCGAGTACCTCACCGATAACAATGGCGGCAAGACCGATAACGATGGCACCGGTGCCCATACCAATGTCGGCGTACTTCTGGCTCTGGCAGATGAGCGCGCCCGAAAGGCCGATGAGGGCGTTGGAGAGCACGAGGGCGATCATCTTGGTGGAGTTGGTGTTGACGCCCAGAGCGCGGATCATGTACTCGTTGTTGCCGGTGGCGCGCAGCGCCGAGCCGATTTCGGTGCCAAAGAACCAATACAGGATGGCAACGATAGCCACGGCGAGCAGGATGCCCAAGATGATGGCAACGGTGGACTGCGGCAGACCGGTCATATTGCTGACGGCCGAGAACACGGTGCCCTTGGCAAGAATGGGCGTATTGGACTTGCCCATGATGCGCAGGTTGATGGACCACAGGCTGATCTGGGTGAGGATTCCGGCGAGGATCGCGGGAATCTCAAAGACGGTGGTCAAAATGCCCGTGACGGCACCCGCGATGGCGCCGGCGCACATGCCGGCCAGCACGGCGAGCAGCGGGTCGACGTTATTGTTGACGATGAGTACGGCGCAGACACAGCCGCCGAGGGCAAAGCTGCCGTCGCAGGTCATATCGGGGATGTCGAGCAGGCGGAACGTGATAAACACGCCAAGCACCATAATGCCCCAGAGGACGCCCTGCGAAATGGCGCCCTGCAATGCAATGAGCATGCTTCATACCTCCTAGGATAGGGTGGACACGTGAGTCACCATGATAGCGGTAACAATGCATGAAAGAGCTGCGGCCGGATGTTTTGTCTCATCCGTAACAAGCAGGGCGAACGCCGGTCTTTGGCGTTCGCCCCTGTGGCTCAGATATTGAATAACACGGCAACGGCGCGAGTATGGGCCCTAGGCACATCGCCGCGCATGCCGTTACTCGTTCAGAGCGGAAAGGTCGATGCCCAACGCCTCGGCCATCTCGTCGTTCTTGACGACGACCAGGTTCTTGCTCGAGAGGTGCTTGATCGGCATGTCTTCGGGCTTGGCCTCGCCCTTCAGGATCTTAACGGCCATCTCGCCCGCGGCGTAGCCCAGGTCCTCATAGTTGATGGAGAGGGTGAACAGGCCGCCGGCCATGCACATACCCTCCTCGCCAGTCACGAAGGGAAGCTTGTTTTCCTTGCAGATCTGGCCGACCTGCGAGGCACCCGCAGCGATGGTGTTGTCGGTGGGGGAGTAGAGCGCGTCGACCTTGCCCACGGCGGACTCGACGACGGACTGGATCTCGTTGGAGCTCGAGACGGTGAAGTCGGTGTACTCGAGGCCCAGCTTGTCGAGCTCCTTCTTGGCGGCCTTGATCTGGACGTCGGAGTTGGACTCGGCGGTGCAGTAGAGCAGGCCGACCTTCTTTACGTCGGGCAGGACCTTCTGCATCATCTCGAGTTGCTCGGCGACCGGGGTAAGGTCGGAGGCGCCGGTGACGTTGGTGCCGGGCTTGTCGTTGTCCTGGACCAGGCCGGAGGCGGCGTAGTCGGTGATGGCGCAGCCCACGATGGGGATATCGGCCGTGGCGCCGGCGGCAGCCTGCGCGGCGGGCGTGGCGATGGCATAAATCAGGTTGACGTTGTCGCCCACAAACTTGTCGGCAATGGACTTACACGTGGACTGGTCGTTCTGGGCGTTCTTCTGGTCGATCTTGACCTTAAGGCCGCTCTCCTTGATGGCCTTGACAAAGCCGTCGTTGGCGGCATCGAGTGCGGAGTGCTCGGTGAGCTGCAGAACGCCGATGGTGTAGTCGGAACCGGCGGCAGCAGAGCCGGAACCAGAGTTGCCGCCGCATCCGGCGAGCGGGGCGAGCGCGAGCAGGCCGGCGGAGACCAGAAGGCTCCTGCGGCTGATGGTGATGTCCTTCATATCATTACCCCCAGTATAAAAATGGCTGGAAACACTGCACTGGGACAAAGTGCAAGTGGAACTATAGTAGCGCTGATGTCCATTTTTACAACAGCCTGGCGGGTTTTTTAATACAGAATCGGATGGGCGGTACGGGTAGTCGAATGGGCGGCGGAGGGTCTTATGCGGCGGAGGGGGCGTCGTCCTCGTCCAGGGCGGCGAAGAGCTTCTTGCCGTCGAGGAGACGTGTGGTGACGTTTCTCATTCGGCCAATCTCTACGGTACGCAACGTGTCATCGGCGCCTCGGGCGTCATAGACCGTTCCCAGCAAATACGAGATGCCATCGCGCTGCCTGATGGCAAAGGGACGGAGTGTCATCCGTGCTGCTTCGGTTTCGCCGCGTGTCGTGACGCTCGAAATATCAAAACTCACCGTGGTTCCGTGGTCGATGGCCTGCTCGACGAGCTCGCACGTGTCGATGCGCTTGATGGGCGTGTGTGTTGCCTTGGTAGCCTTGCTGCCTGCGTTTGGAGCGGGTTCGGGTGTATCGAGGTAGCCGCGAACGTCGGCGCTCGCCATGGCAACTAAGTGCTGCGCCATGCTTTTTCGAATGGCGATGGGCGTAGAGCGGTTGCGCATGACCATACCGTGGAGCCGGATGATCTCTTCATCGGTGAGCGGGCGGGTAAGAAGTTTGTAGCCCACGCCGCGTTTGTACTCAATTTCGTATCCGGCATGGCGAAGCGCGGAGATGGCGGTGTAGATGCTGCGCCGCGCCGCCGAGATGGGCATGCGGGCGGGGTCGTCGGGATGGGCGAGGCACCGGATCAACTCATCGGAAAGCATGGCCTTGTCCTCGCCGGTGTTTTCGCTCAAGAGCTGCAGGATGCGAACGGCGCGATAGGCCGCCATCGAGGCGGCGCCTCTCGTCGTGGTGTCGTAGGTTTCAACAGCGGCTTCGGTCATAGTGCCCACGTCCTTTCCGTTTTGGTGGCGACGGTATGGAGCCTAGGACGTGGGGCTTTCCCAGGGGCGCAGGGCGCTCTGGGCGGTCGGTAGTCGTCGGCAAACGGCGGGTCGAGTTTTCAACAGCCCTGCTCAACTGACCAAAAACTTGCCAAAAGCTTGACGGGTGCTGTTGAAAAAAAAGCGCCTCTCGACCGATGTCGAGAGGCGCTTGTGCGATGAGCGTTGGCGTGTGGCGACGCGAGCTAGCGTCCGACGATTAGAAGTCGGCGTTGCCCACGGTGCGCGGGTGCGGCAGGACGTCGCGGATGTTGCTCACGCCGGTCAGATACATGACCAAGCGCTCGAAGCCCAGACCGTAGCCGGCGTGCTTGCAGGAACCGTAGCGGCGCAGGTCAAGGTAGTACTTGTACTGCTCGGGATTCATGCCCAGGTCCTTGATGCGGGCCTCGAGCAGATCCAGGCGCTCCTCGCGCTGGGAGCCACCGATGATCTCGCCGATGCCCGGCACCAGGCAGTCGGCGGCGGCGACGGTCTTGCCGTCCTCGTTCATGCGCATGTAGAAGGCCTTGATCTCGGCCGGGTAGTCGGTCACGAAGGTCGGGCGCTTAAAGTGCTCCTCGGTCAGGAAACGCTCGTGCTCGGTCTGCAGGTCAATGCCCCAGCTCACGGGATAGTCAAACTTGTGACCGGCGGCGACGGCCTGTTCCAGGATCTCGACGGCCTCGGTATAGGTGACGCGGGCAAAGTCGGAGTTTGCCACGTGGTCTAGGCGCTCGAGCAAACCCTTGTCCACAAACTTGTTGAGCATATTGAGCTCGTCGGGGCAGGTTGCCATGACGTCCTTGAGGACATACTTGAGCATGGCCTCAGCGTTATCCATGTAGTCGTTGAGGTCGGCGAAGGCCATCTCGGGCTCGATCATCCAAAACTCGGCGGCATGGCGCGTGGTGTTGGAGTTCTCGGCGCGGAAGGTGGGGCCAAAGGTGTACACGTCGCCAAAGGCCATGGCGAAGTTCTCGGCGTTGAGCTGGCCGGATACGGTAAGGCTTGCGTGCTTGCCAAAGAAGTCCTGGCTCCAGTCGACCTCGCCGGACTCGGTGAGGGGCGGATTTTTGGGGTCGAGCGTGGTCACGCGGAACATCTCGCCGGCGCCCTCGCAGTCACTCGTGGTGATGATGGGGGTGTTGACGTAGACAAAGCCCTGCTCCTGGAAGAAGCGGTGGATGGCAGCGGCCGCGACAGAGCGGATGCGGAACACGGCGCGGAACAGGTTGGTGCGCGGGCGCAGGTGCTGCTGGGTGCGCAGGAACTCGACGGTTGCGCGCTTCTTCTGCAGTGGGTAATCCGGGGCGCTCGTGCCCTCGACCTCGATGGAGGTGGCAGAAAGCTCGAAGGGCTGGGGCGCATCGGGGGTCAGTTTGACGGTGCCGGTGCAAATGAGTGCGGCCGAGACATTTTGGTGGGCGATCTCGTCGTAGTTGTCGAGCGCCTCGCGGTTCATGACGACCTGCAGGTCGCGGAAGCAGCTGCCGTCGTTGAGCGTAACAAAGCCAAAGTTCTTCATGTCGCGGACGGACTTGACCCAGCCGGCGACGGTGACGGTCTGGCCGCCGAGCGACTCGGCATCGGCATAGAGCTGCGCGATTTTGGTGCGGTTCACGTATCCTCCCATAACGGTTGAATGATAGTTATCCATACAGTTCGGTATTCTAGCAGCTCGGCTCATTTGGGCTATACAGATAAGGCATTGGCGGGATGGTTTTTCAAACGAAAAGCGCCCGCGGCCAAATGGTCGCGGGCGCTTGACGAGGTGCCTTTTGGCTGTGTGGCGCGGGGCCTTGCTACTTGGTCTTGGCAACCAACAGCGGATCGCCGAGCTTGACGAGCGGATTGCCGCCGATAAGCGTGCCAGACTCGCCGACATGGTCGATACTCTTAAGACGATCGAGCTCGGAGACGATGACGGTCACGATGTCCTCGTGGCCGGCGGCCTTAATGGCGTCGCGGTCGAAGCTGATGAGCGGCTGGCCGGCCTTGACCTCATCGCCCATCTCAACAAAGCGGGCAAAACCCTTGCCGTTCATTTCCACGGTGCCCAGGCCGACATGGATGAACACGCGAAGACCGTCCTCGGTAATCATGCCAATGGAGTGGTTGGTGACAGTGGTGGCGCCGATGCGGCCGTTGGCGGGCGCATAGATGGTGTCGGTAATGGGCTCGATGCCATAGCCCTGGCCAAGCATGCCCGAGGCGATCGTCTCGTCGGGAACTTCGTCCAGATTGACGAGCACGCCGTTGACGGGGGCATAGATGACGCCTTCGCGGGTGGCGAAGCTTGCTGCGGGCGGAACGGACGCCTCGCCGGTCGAGGTGAAGGTGGACTTAAGCGAATCGAGCAGACCCATAGTTGCCTCCAACTTAAATAGGCGCATATCGCGCGTTTGGTTTGCCGGAAACGTTTCATATGTGTTTCGCGGCCTGGTCAACGCCCCCTATTCTACGCTGCTCAGCGATACCTCTGAGCTGGGATTATGTGATATATCAGTTGGAGGGAAACTTATTGCCGGAGAGTTTCTGCGTCCTGCACCCAACTGGGGTACGCTTAGATGCGAAAAACAAGGGCGCATAATTTGCGCGAAGGGAGCACATATGATTGTCGAGAACCATGCGCTGTGGGGCGAGGAGCCGACCGAGGATTATCCGGCGACCTTTACGTATCTGGGTGCCGAGCCGCTGCCCGACAAGCCCAATGGCCGCCGCCCCGCGGTGATCATCTGCGGCGGAGGCGGGTTTACGCATATCGCTCCGCACGAGCAGGACCCGGTGGCGTTTGCATTTTTGGACCGCGGCTACCAGGCCTTTGTGCTCAACTATGTCACGAGTTCTACGGGTGACGTGAGCTTTCCGCGCCCCCAGGCAGATCTTGCCAAGATGGTCGCCACGGTGCGCGCCAACGCCGACGAGTGGCATGTCGATCCTAAGCGCGTGTGCGTCGTGGGATTCTCGGCGGGCGGCATGATCTGTGCCTCGCTGGCAACGCAGTGGAAGACCGGCCCCTTCGCGGCACTTGCCGGGGCGCGTCCGGACGACATTCGCCCCGATGCCGTGGTGCTGGGCTATCCGCTGCTCGACTTTGCCTATGTGCGTGATATGCAGACGCGCGACCCGCGCATCGACCTGCGCGTGCCCAAGACGGGTGGCAAGACGGGGCGCGATTTACTCAACGACTATCTGTCGATGGTGACGGGCGGCGAGGCGACCGACGAGCACCTGGCCGACATCTGCCCCACCACGCATGTTTCGCGTCAGATGCCACCGACTTTTGTGTGGGGCGTGTCCGACGACAAGACGGCGCCGATCGCGCAGGTCTACCCGTTTGCGCAGCGCATGGCCGAGGAGGGCGTTGCATGCGAGATGCACGTCTTCGACCAGGGCGGTCACGGCCTTTCGCTCGGCAACGCCAACACCGCAGTCGACAACGAGGATAAGCAAGTGGCAGTCCGTCCTTGGATCCGCCTGGCCTTCCGTTTCCTGGAGCGCCATATGTAAAAGTAGACTACTTGCCCGTTTCAAAAAGTCTGCTTAGAGGAGGAGCCATGCTTGAGGGTACGTATGTGGTTTTGGCCCAGACGCCGGTGGGGAGTAGACGCGGCGAGGTGACGTTTTCACATGGGGTGAACGGCGCGCTCAGGGCAGTACTAAACGTCAGGGGTCTCAATATCGCTCTCTCGAGTGCCCGTGCTGAGGGCGATTTCTTTGAGCTCTTGGGTACTATCTCCCACGTCTTGATGGGCAAGGCGCCCTTTACATGCACGGGGTCGGTCGAGGGTGATCGACTCACTGCTACCGCGCGGTCGGGTTCCGTTTCGATCTCGCTGAACGGTATGCGTAAAGAGCCTTCGGGGCGCACCGCATAAAGTTTGCGCAGGTAAACATCGGTATTTGACTTTATAAAATAGTTCAGAGCGCTATCATTTGTCGTTACGAGTTGGTTAACCCCGGTAAACGGTTAACCGCGTCTAACGAAAGGATGAGCGCGTGAAGCTCGATACACTCGAGATTGGAAAGGACGCCGTTGTCGCATCGGTGACATCCGACGACCAGGCGCTCCGTCAGCATATTTTGGACATGGGCCTGACGCCGGGCACCGAAGTCACCATGATGAAGTACGCCCCCATGGGCGACCCGCTCGAGATTCGCCTGCGTGGCTACGAGTTGACGCTGCGCAAGGACGATGCCGCTCGCATCGAGCTCGTGGGTATTCACGACACCGATACAGGTCCGCGCGCTAACGCCGCAATCGGCACGACGGAGCATCCGGCCCTGGGCGAGGGGACGTATTCGCCCCGTGCGGCAAAAACGGCCGTGCCCGAGGGCGCACCGCTGCACTTTGCCCTCGCTGGCAACCAAAACTGCGGCAAGACCACGTTATTCAACCAGCTGACGGGCTCCAACCAGCACGTCGGTAACTTTCCCGGCGTGACTGTCGACCGCAAAGATGGCACCATCCGTAACCATCCCGAGGCGAGCGTTACCGACCTGCCTGGCATTTACTCCCTGTCGCCGTACACGGGCGAGGAGATCGTGAGCCGCCAGTTTATCCTGGATGAGCATCCCGACGCCATCATCGACATCATCGACGCTACCAACATCGAGCGCAATTTGTACCTGACGCTGCAGCTTATGGAGCTCGATCGCCCCATGGTCATCGCGCTCAACATGATGGACGAGGTGACGGCCAACGGCGGCGCCGTGGACGTCAACCTGCTCGAGAGCCTGTTGGGCGTGCCTGTTGTCCCCATTAGCGCTGCCCGCAACGAGGGCATCGGCGAGTTGGTTGATCATGCCTTGCACGTGGCGCGGTTCCGCGAGCGCCCCGGTCGCCTGGACTTCTGCGCGCCCGATGGCCCGGACGGCGGCGCGCTGCATCGCTGCATCCACGGCATCGCCAACCTTATCGAGGACCATGCCGCGACGGCGCATATTCCGGTGCGTTTTGCGGCGACCAAGCTGGTCGAGGGCGACGAGCTGGTAACCGAGGCACTTCACCTGGATCGCAACGAACTCGACGCCATCGAGCACATCATTACCCAGATGGAGGGCGAAGCCGGCACCGACCGCCTGTCCGCGCTGGCCGATATGCGCTTTAGCTTTATCGGCGACGTGTGCGGGCGTTGCGTCGTCAAGCCGCACGAAAGCCGCGAGCACGTGCGCTCCGTCAAGATTGACCGCATCCTGACAGGTCGTTACACAGCCATTCCGGCGTTCCTGGTGATCATGGGCCTCGTTTTTTGGCTGACGTTTGGCGTGATCGGCGCGGCGTTGCAGGGCCTCATGGAGGACGGCATCGCTGCCATCATTGCTTCGGCCGACGCGGGCCTCAAGGCGTTTGGCACCAACGACGTGGTGCGCTCGCTGGCTGTCGACGGCGTGCTTACGGGCGTGGGCAGCGTGCTGACCTTCCTGCCGATTATCGTCGTGCTCTTCTTGTTCCTCTCCATTCTGGAAGACTCCGGCTACATGGCGCGTGTGGCCTTTGTCATGGATAAGGTGCTGCGCCGCTTTGGTCTGTCGGGCCGCAGCTTCGTGCCCATGCTCGTTGGTTTTGGCTGCACCGTGCCGGCTATCATGTCGACCCGTACGCTCCCATCCGAGCACGACCGCAAGATGACGGTCATGCTCACGCCGTTCATGAGCTGCTCGGCCAAGTTGCCGGTCTACGGTCTGCTGTGCGGGGCGTTTTTCCCGCAGGCGACGGTTCCCGCCATGGTCTCGCTCTATCTGATTGGCATTGCGGTCGGTTGCATCGCGGCTTTGGTACTCAACCGCACGGCATTTAAGGGCGACCCGGTGCCGTTTATCATGGAGCTTCCCAACTACCGCCTGCCGAGCATCAAGACGACGGTGATGCTGGCATGGGATAAGGCCAAGGACTTTATTACCAAGGCCTTTACCATTATCTTTGCCGCTACGGTGGTCATCTGGTTCCTTCAGACGTTCGATATCCGCTTTAATGTGGTCGCCGACCAGTCGCAAAGCCTGCTTGCGGGCCTCGGCAGCATCATCGCGCCGGTGCTGGCGCCGCTCGGCTTTGGCGACTGGCGCGCCTCGACGGCGCTCGTCACCGGCCTTATCGCCAAGGAGAGCGTCATCTCGACGCTCACGGTGCTTTTGGGCGCAACGTCGCCCGCGGCGCTGTCGACCATGTTTTCGCCGTTTACCGCCTACGTGTTCTTGGTCTTTACGCTGCTGTACCCGCCTTGCGTGGCGTCCATCGGCGCCGTCAAGAGCGAGTTGGGCGCGCGCTATGCCGTGGCTGTATTCGCGTTTCAGGTGACGGTCGCCTGGATCGTGGCGTTTGTCGTGCATTCGGCGGGCATATTGCTGGGGTTGGCTTAGCTATTTATTGACGGCGCAACCTCTGTGTATTGAGTTGATTGCGGCCCTGCATCTGTACTGACGGATGCGGGGCCGTTGCTATATAATCGCCCACCGCCCAAGACAATCGGAGAGGTTTCCTACATGACTCAGGCAAGACAAGATGGCATCTCGCTCAAGCAGTGGTTCCCGCTTATCGGGCTCGCCTGCTGTTCGTTCGTGTTCAACACGTCGGAGTTTATGCCCATCGGCCTTCTGACTGATATCGCCGCATCGTTCTCGCTCACCGAGGCCCAGGCAGGCATCATGATCTCGGTCTATGCTTGGGGCGTCATGCTGCTGTCGCTGCCGCTTATGGTGTTTGCCTCGCGCTTTGAGTTCAAGCGGATGCTGCTGGGCGTGCTTGCCGTGTTCTCGCTGGGCCAGTTCCTGTCCGCCGTGGCGCCGACCTATCCCATTCTGGTCTGCGCACGCCTGGTGGTTGCCTGCGCGCACGCCGTGTTCTGGTCGGTCGCCTCGATCATGGCGTCGCGTCTGGTTGACACGCGCCATGGGGCACTCGCCATCAGCATGATCGCCACGGGCTCTTCCATCGCACAGATCTTTGGCCTGCCCCTCGGCCGCGCCATTGGCCTGGCCGTGGGCTGGCGTATGACGTTTGCCGTGGTCGGGGCCTTCTCTGCCGCCGCGGTGGTGTACCAGGCAGCGGTGTTCCCGGCCATGCCGGCGGGTGAGCGCTTTACCGTTAAGCAGCTGCCCGAGCTGCTCAAGAACCCGTTCCTGATCGCGCTCTACGCGGTCACGGTCTTTATGGCGACCGGCTATTACGCAAGCTACAGCTATATCGAGCCCTTCCTGGCGCAGGTCGCGCACGTCGATGCGGGCGCCATCACCATGACGCTGACGGCGTTTGGCTTCTCCGGTCTGGTGGGCAGCTGGCTGTTTGGCCGCCTGTTCGACGGGCACCGGTTCCCATTCTTGGCTATTACGCTCTCCGGTGTGCCGGCGGCCCTGCTGCTCATGGGTCCGGCCGCATCGTCGCTCGCGGCGGTGCTTGCCGTCTGCGCGCTATGGGGCTGCTGCTCCACGGCCTTTAACGTGGCGTTCCAGGCCGAGCTCATCAAGTACACGCCGGCGGATTCGTCGGCCGTCGCCATGTCGATCTTCTCGGGCCTGTTCAATCTGGGTATCGGCACGGGCACCGCGATCGGCGGCGCCGTGGTGTCGGGCCCCGGTATCGCTTGGATTGGCTTCGCGGGCGGGGCGATTGCCGTCGTGGGCGTCATCCTCGCCATCACCGTGCTGTTCCCAGCCATCCGCCGTGCCAAGCCCGTCGCCTAATCACGTCCCCTCATCAGTTGCGGTGGAATAGTTCCTGTTTAAGGCCCCTGAAGGCCCAAGCAGGAACTATTTCACCGCAACTTATTTTGGGGAAGGGGATGCAAGCTGGGCATACAATGGGTAGCGTTGTGTTGAGCTTACTGGGAGGCTGTTATGTGGGCATACGAGACGACGTTCTATCAAATCTATCCGCTGGGCTTTTGCGGAGCTCCGCGCGAAAACGCCGCGCCCGTTGCCGAGGATGAGCTCGCCCAGGCTGCCAACGCTGCGCCCAACCCCGATGCGCCCATCATGAAGATCGCCCAATGGGCCGACTACCTGCAAAAACTCGGTATTGCCGCCGTGCTGATCAACCCGCCGCTCGAGTCTGATAGCCACGGCTACGACACGCGCAGCCTGCGCCACATCGACCGTCGCTTGGGCGGGGATGCCGACTTTGCCGCCGTATGCGGCACGCTGCATGCCCACGGCATCCGCGTGGTGCTCGACGCCGTCTTCAACCACGTCGGTCGTGGCTTTTGGGCCTTCCGCGATGTGCAGGAGCACAAGTGGGACTCGCCTTACAAGGATTGGTTCCACATCAGCTTTGACGGCGACTCGTGCTATGGCGACGGCTTTTGGTACGAGGGCTGGGAGGGCCATTTTGAGCTTGTGAAGCTCAATCTGCAAAATCCCGCTGTGGTCGATTACCTGCTCGAGTCCGTACGCCGCTGGGCCGAGGTCTTTGGCGTCGACGGTCTGCGCCTGGACGTCGCCTACATGCTCGACCGCGATTTCATGCGTCGTCTGCATAGCTTTGCCCGTGAGCTCAAGCCTGATTTCGTGCTGATCGGCGAGACACTCCACGGCGACTACAGCCAAATCGTCAACGACGAGATGCTCGACTCCTGCACCAACTACGAGTGCTACAAGGGCCTGTACTCCAGCTTTAACTCGGTCAACATGTTCGAGATCGCTCATTCGCTGCATCGCCAGTTTGGCGGCGATCCGTGGTGCATCTACCGTGGCAAACACCTGCTGTCGTTTGTCGACAACCACGACGTGCCGCGCCTGGCAAGCATCCTCACCGACAAGTCGTGCCTGCGTCCCGCCTATGGCATGCTCTTTGGCATGCCGGGCATCCCGTGCGTCTACTATGGCAGCGAGTGGGGAATCGCTGGCGGAAAGGGCGGCCCCGATGGCGACTGGGCGCTGCGGCCTGCGCTCGATGAGCCCGCGCCCAACGAGCTGACGGCGTTCATCACGCAGCTCGCGCACCTGCGCTCGGCCGACGATGCGGCGGCACGCGCTCTCAACTACGGCGCGTACCGCAACGTGGTGATTCAGAACAAGCAACTGTTGTTTGAGCGCGCCTGTGACGGCGCGACGGTGCTCGTGGCGGTGAACGCCGTGGACGAGCCTTACACCTTTGGCGCCGGCGAGCTCAACGGCTCCTTTGTCGATTTGCTTGCCGACGATGCACCCACGGTCGAGCTGGCTGGCTCCCTTGAGCTTGCGCCCTACGAGGTGCGTTATCTGTTGAGGGCCTAGGCCATGGCTGCTGCCGACGAGGGCTATCAACATATTGAGCATGGGTTTGAACCCATGTTTGACGAGCGCTCGCGCGTTTTGGTGCTGGGGTCGTTTCCCTCGGTGCTCTCGCGTGCCAATGCCTTTTATTACGGCAACCCTCAGAATCGCTTTTGGCGCGTGATGGCCGCGTGCCTCGGTGTGCCCGTGCCGCCCAACGAGGGAGACTTTTTGGCGAGCGGCGAGCCCGCGACGCTCGACGCCTCGATTGCTGCCAAGCGATCCATGCTGCTCAACGGCGGTGTGGCCCTGTGGGACGTGATCGAGAGCTGTGATATCAAGGGCTCAAGCGACGCGAGCATTCGCAACGTTGTGCCGGCACATATCGAGCGCATTACCGGCGCAGCCCCCATTGAGCAGGTGATATGCAACGGTGGTACAGCTGGCCGGCTCTACAAGCGCTATCTACAAGAACACACCGGGCTGCCCGCTATCGTCCTGCCCTCGACAAGTCCCGCCAATGCCGCCTGGCGCCTGGAGCGTCTTGTTGAGCGTTGGCACGAAGCCGTTGACTGGGCTGTTATTTAATTTAGATTTTTGTTTGAGCGTGGGTGCCCAGACGTTTTAGAACGCCTCGCCAGATCGGCGCGGGCACGGCTGGCTCGGCGCAAACCATGCCGCCGGCGTCGACGTTGGCGGCATTGCCACCGCCAAGTCGCTGTGCATGCTTGACGGAGCAGCCCATGCGCACAGCGCCCACAAGCTTATCCATCGCTTCCGAAAACGGTCGCCGCAAGAGTCCCATGCGCGGGGAGCGACGAAGCGCCGCAATGCCGCTGCCGGCGCAGATGGCAACGCCGCCACACCACAATTGGTCATGGCGCTCACATGCCTTGTGCAGGCGAACGGCGGCCCCACGCGCCTGCTCAGTGCCCTCTTGTGCGGCTCGAATCGCGGCATAGACGCGCGTTCCCGTACCGCCAAAGCGCTCGAGCGTCTGCTCGATAGCTGTCAACGTCTCATCGTCAGCCACATCTTCAATGGCCAGCACGATGCCATCGGCAACGCTGCCGGCGTCATTTGCCTTCAAGTCGACTGGGAGGGGGAGTGTAGTGCCGGAAAGCTGTGCATAGGCGGCGATGGCATCCTGCAGGTCCCAAAGCAAAAACTCAAGATCGGCGCTATTGGGAATGCTGATATACGCAATGGTTTGCAGCGTTTTTGGTACATCGCCGCGCGCGGTCGTCTCCATGCCATCTCCTTTCCGGCTCGTTTCCGTTTAGGTTACACCGTCTGACGGCGCCTCGCCGCGCTATCCTAGTGCAACCCTTACGAAAGGAACGCCATGCGTCTGCCCATGAATACCTCGCTTGCCACGCTCAAGCCCTCCGGTATCCGCCGGATCAACGCGCTCGCCGCCCAGCATCCGGGGTGCATCGCGCTCGCGCTCGGCGAGCCCGATTTTCCCACGCCCGATGTGATTAGCGCCGAGGTGACCGCCGCACTGGACCGCGGTGACACGCACTATCCGCCGAACAACGGTCGCCCCGCCCTGCGCGAGGCGTTATCTGCCTACATGGGGGACGCGGGCCTTGCGTTTTCGGCCGACGAGGTCATCCTGACTGATGGCGCGACCGAGGCCCTGTCGGCAACATTCATGGCTATGCTCAACCCCGGCGACGAGGTCATTATCCCCACGCCGGCCTTTGGCCTGTACGAAAGCATCGTCGTGGCCAACCACGCCAAGGCGGTCTTTTTGGATACGGAGCCTGCGCAATTCCAGATCGATGAGGAAGCGCTGCGCGCTTGCGTTACGCCGGCGACCAAGGCCATCGTCATCTGCTCGCCCAACAATCCTACGGGTTGCATCCTCAATACGGCGTCGCTCGACGCCGTGGCGCGCGTGGCAGACCAGGCGGGCATCTACGTAGTCTGCGACGACGTATACAACCGCCTCGTCTATGTGGACGGCTACGAGCGCTTCGCCCAGCGACGCCCGGAGCTGCGCGAGCAGACGGTCGTCATCGAGAGCTTCTCCAAGCCCTGGGCCATGACCGGCTGGCGCCTGGGTTGGCTCGCGGCAGCGGCACCCGTCATCGCCGAGATCGCAAAAGCTCACCAATACCTAGTATCGAGCGCCGTCTCCTTCGAGATGGACGCCGCAGCCCGAGCCCTGACTGTCGACCCAACCCCCATGCTCAAAGTCTACCGAGCCCGCCGCGAACGCGTACTCGCAGCCTTAGACGCCATGGGCCTCGACGTAGTGGAACCGGCAGGCGCCTTCTACGCCTTCCCCAGCATCAAACAATTCGGCCTGACAAGCGAAGACTTCTGCATCAAAGCCATCAAAGAGGCCAACGTAGCCCTAGTCCCGGGCGACTGCTTCGGCACCGAAGGTCATATCCGCCTAAGCTACTGCGTCTCCGACAAAGACCTAGACGAAGGCCTCCACCGCCTGTCCACCTTCGTTTCAACCCTGTAGCCATCAGGGACGCAACGCATCAGCCTACCGACATAAGGGTTATGCGTGGGGCGCGTCGCTCAACGGGCGCGAGGATTCGCAGCAAAGTTACCGCAGCTCCGGTCCGAGGGGCCGGGTTGAGATTTTCGTAGATTCCGCACGAGCCGAAGGCCACTTAATGTGGCCTTCGTGCGAGCCAGGACTTGACCGAGCGAAAATCTCAACCCGGCCCCTCGGACCGGAGCGTATGCAGGGTTTGTGTACGAATCCTCGCACCCGTTGACCGACGCCAGGGTCCCCGACATAATACTTTCGGTTCACGCACGAATCCGCTGCCAGAGACAGCCGGTGCAAACGGGCATCGCCCGCGAGCTTAATGGGATATCCCGCCAGCCGAGGTGGTCGAGTAGATATGTCTTCTCGCCCCCGTCGCTCATGCAGCGCGGGGGCTTTCTTTTTGGACATGCCCCCGTCACGTCCTTGTGGCGGACCGTGCCCGGAAAGAATTCGAGGAGGTGTAATTCATGCCCCAGCAGTACAAAATCGACAAGGTTGCAGAGATCGAGTCCCGTATCGCCGAGAACGCCGGTCTGTTCGTCGTCAACTACAACGGTCTGACGGTTAAGCAGGCTCAGGAGCTGCGTCATCAGCTTCGCGAGTGCGGCGCCGAGATGAAGGTCTACAAGAACAACCTGGTCAAGATCGCTCTCAAGAACCAGGAGCAGCCCGAGATCGACGAGATCCTCGCCGGCCCCGTCGCTTATGTGTTCTACGAGACCGAGCCGGTCGAGGCCGCTAAGGCCCTTAAGGACTTCTCTGCTAAGTCCAAGGGCGTCCTTGAGATCAAGGGCGGTATCTCCGACGGCAAGGCCGTTTCCGCTGATGATGTTAAGGCTATCGCCGAGCTGCCCACCAAGGATCAGCTTCTCGGCCAGATCGCCGGTCTCATCTCCGGTTTCGCTCGCGACATCGCTGTCTGCGTCAACGGCGTTTCCTCTGGTCTCGCTCGTTCGATCCAGCAGGTCTCCGAGCAGAAGGCAGCCTAGTTGCTGTTTTCACCCGCGGCGGCAACGCCGCACCCCTGGCGCATTCGCGCCGTGTTTTAACTGATCTCCGTGCATCCGCACGGAAACCGAAAGGACTTAGAAATGGCTAAGCTTACCACCGATGAGATCATCGATGCTCTTAAGGAAATGACCCTTCTCGAGGCTTCCGAGCTCGTCAAGGCTATCGAGGACACCTTCGGCGTTTCCGCCGCTGCTCCTGCTGCTGTTGTCGCCGCTCCCGCTGCTGGCGCTGCTGAGGCCGAGGAGAAGACCGAGTTTGACGTCGTGCTCGAGGGCTTCGGCGACAACAAGATCCAGGTCATCAAGGCCGTCCGTGAGCTCACCAACCTTGGCCTGAAGGAGGCCAAGGAGGTCGTCGAGGGCGCTCCCAAGGCTGTTCTCGAGGGTGCCAAGAAGGAGGACGCCGAGGCTGCCAAGGAGAAGCTCGAGGCTGCTGGCGCTGCTGTCACCCTCAAGTAATCAGGCTTTCTCGCCAGATTCCTTTGCAGACGGGGTTCGCATTGCGAGCCCCGTCTTTTTTGTTTATCGGTCCCTCGGCATCGGTTGCTCAAACTGCCATGTTCTGTGATTTGGGTCGTATCGGGTGCCCTGCCGTTGGGCAATAAAATTGCACCATTCGAGCAATAATTTGCGTTGACCTGCTGAAGAATTGTCTCTGCCTTGTAGCGACATATAGTTCCAGCGGTAAGATGCTTGAGTATCGCAATTTGGTCTGCGGCTGTGTGCCGCACGCATGGGGCGCTTTTGCGCCTGCGAAAGGATCTTTGAATAACATGAAGGCAATCATCCCCGCCGCCGGTCTTGGCACGCGTTTTCTGCCTGGCACCAAGTGCACGCCCAAAGAGATGCTGCCGGTGCTCGACAAGCCCGTCATTCAGTACGTCGTCGAGGAGGCGCTCGAGCCCGAGGAGGTCGACGATGCCATCATCGTTACTTCTCCCGGTAAGCCCGAGCTACTGAACTACTTCCAGCCTGATCGCTCGCTCGAGAACCTGCTGCGCGAGCGCGGCAAGAACGCCTATGCCGATGCCGTCGCCCACGCTGGCGGTATGCCGGTCGACTTCCGTTATCAGTACGAGCCCAAGGGCCTCGGCCATGCTATTCGCTCTGCTGCCGACGCCGTGGCAGGGGAGAACTTCCTGGTTCTTCTGGGCGACTACGTTGTGCCTAACCGCGATATCTGCGACAAGATGCTCGCCGTTTCCAAGGAGCACGGTGGCGCTTCGGTTATCGCCGTCGCTGCTTGCTCGCCCGAGGAAGTCAGCCGCTACGGCGTTATCGCCGGCGAGCGCGTCGGTTCGCTCGAGGGCGCCGAGGGCGTTGCCGATGCCGAGCCGGGCGCTGTCTGGCGCATCGGCGGTCTGGTCGAGAAGCCCGCTCCCGAGGCGGCTCCGTCCAACCTGTACATCGTCGGTCGCTACCTGCTGAGCCCGCTGGTCATGGACTTGCTGGCAGATCAGCAGGCCGGCAAGGGCGGCGAGATCCAGCTCACCGACGCCATGGCCCGTTCGCTCGACCGCGAGGCCATGTACGCCGTCGTCATCGACCCGCTGTCGGGCTACGACACTGGCACTCCCTCTGGTTGGATGGCCACTAACGCCCTCATGGCTGCAAACGACCCCCGCTTTGCCGATGCCTTCTGGGACGCCATCGACGAGCGCGGCGGATTGATGCGCAAGTAAGCCTTCGGGCACCGACATTTACGGGCGTGGACCTCGGTTCGCGCCCGTTTTTTATAAGAGCTGCGATTGCTGCTCTCTGTTCACAGAAAATATATGAACAGATGTTCGATATACATACATCTACCTGCGTGTTTTCTGTCGAAAAACTTTGCTACTCCAAAAACTCAATCGCGTCAAGACTTTTCTTGCCCAACAGTCGGTACCTGATAAACTATTAGGTTGCGATAACTGGCGAAGCCATGCCTCGCCAACCCACCGAGCATTTCCGTGAAGGAGGAAAAACCTGGTGACCTACGCATACACTGCCACTGAGCGCAAGCGCGTCAGCTTCGGGAAAATCCCGGAGGCCATGGAGCTCCCCAACCTTATCTCTGTTCAAAGGGAATCCTTTGAGCGTTTTAAGGACGAGGGCCTTCGTGAGGCGTTCAAGGAATCCAGCCCCATCCAGAGCCAGAACCATGTTCTCGAGGTTACCTTCGGCGAGCATCAGTTCGGCGACCCCGCGCACACCGTCGAGGAGTGCCGCGAGAAGGATATGACCTATCAGGCTCCGCTTCTGACCGACGTCCGTCTCACCAACAAGGAGACCGGCGAGATCAAGGAGCAGCTCGTCTTCATGGGCGACTTCCCCATGATGACCGATCAGGGCACCTTCATCATCAACGGTACCGAGCGTATCGTCGTCTCGCAGCTCGTCCGCTCCCCGGGCGTGTACTACAGCTCCGAGATGGATTCGGGCAAGCAGATCTACAAGGCCCAGATCATCCCGTCCCGCGGTGCCTGGCTTGAGTTTGAGGTCGACAAGCGCGACCAGCTCATGGTCTCCATCGACCGTAAGCGCAAGCAGAGCGCCACGATGTTCCTGCGCGCCCTTGGCATCGCCGTCACCAACGATGACATCATCGAGCTGCTTGGCAACTCCGATGTGATCAAGCGCACCCTGGAGCGCGACACCGCCCTCACTCGCGAGGACGCCCTCATCGAGATCTACCGTCGCCTGCGCCCGGGTGAGCCTCCCACCGTGGACGCTTCCCGCAGCCTGCTCGAGGGTCTGCTCTTTAACCCGCAGCGCTACGATCTGGCCCGCGTCGGTCGTTACAAGGTCAACAAGAAGCTCAACCTCACCACCGAGGAAGAGGTCACGGTGCTCACCGACGAGGATATCGTCGCTACGCTGCGCTACCTGCTGTCCCTCGCTGCCGGCGAGCAGGGCTTCAAGGTAGACGACATCGACCACTTTGGCAACCGCCGCATCCGTACCGTCGGCGAGCTCGTCGCCAACCAGTTCCGTATCGGCATGAGCCGTATGGAGCGCGTCGTCCGTGAGCGCATGAGCTCCCAGGACATCGACGAGATCACCCCGCAGTCGCTCATCAACATCCGCCCGATCGTGGCCTCCATCAAGGAGTTCTTCGGTTCCTCGCAGCTCTCGCAGTTCATGGACCAGGCGAACCCCCTGACCGGTCTGACCCACAAGCGCCGTCTGTCCGCGCTCGGCCCTGGTGGTCTTGCCGGCCACAAGTCCGGCTCCAGCCGCCGCACCAACGTGCCGACGGCCGTCCGCGACGTTCACAACTCGCACTACAGCCGCATGTGCCCGATCGAGACCCCCGAAGGCCCCAACATCGGCCTGATCGGCTCGCTCGCCCTCTACGCCCGCGTCAACGAGTACGGCTTCATCGAGGCTCCGTTCCGTCGCGTCGAGAACGGCGTTGCCACCGACCAGATCGACTGGATGACCGCTGACGAGGAAGAGAAGCACGTCATCGCGCCGGCCAACACGCCGCTCGATCCCAAGACCAACGAGTTCATCACGACCGATGCCGAGGGCAAGATCGTTCGTCCGCACACCGTGATCGCCCGTACCCGCGACTTCGACGGCTC
>CALJCO010000041.1 GCA_938023905.1 uncultured Collinsella sp.
AGGGCGGAGGCGGGGCATGCCCCGCCTCTTACACCACATCTCTGCACGCTACCGCAGCAGCCCAAAAGGCGAGTCGTTTCTCCCCCGCGCAACCCAATAGACACATTCCGCTCCTCCCTCACGCCACCCAAAAACTCATCCAACATTAATCTTGGCTCAAGAATCGCTTAATCTATAACCTGCACTATAGAGTTCGACCGAGGGCGGGGCGGCGGCGCGCAACGCAGGCCGCCGAACGCAACGCTCGCGCCCGGGCAGATCGCCCGACGTCGCGCCCATCGAACGAAAGGACAGGTCATGGACGACCTCGAAAAAGTTGAAACCATCCGCACCAAGTGCAACGTGAGCTACACCGATGCCAAGGCCGCGCTCGACGCCGCCGACGGCAACGTTCTGGACGCCATCATTTGGCTTGAGTCGCAGGGCAAGACCCAGACCACATCGGCGCATGCCGCCACCGAGTCCGCACCAGTCGATGAGCCCTCTGCCGAGATGGTCGCCGCGCAGGCCGCCTACGAAAAGTCGAGCGAAAAGACCGACTTCTCCAAGAAGATGGACAGCGTGTGGGAGTACCTCAAAAAGCTCTTCCGCCTGAGTCTGGACACCAAGTTTATCGCCACGCGCCGCGATGCGATCATCCTCAACATCCCCATCCTGATCCCCATCGTCGCGCTGTTTGCCTGGGGCGCCACGATATGGCTGATGCTGATTGGCCTGTTCTTTGGCATGCGCTACCGCATCGACAGCGACGGTGATGTACCCGGCAGCATCAATAACCTGATGGATCACGCCGCCGACGCCGCAGACGACATCAAGCAAAATCTCAACGACGACAAGTAATCGCAGACGGGGGCACGTATGGCACGAATCCTGATTGTAGAGGACGAGGAGAAAATCGCCCGCTTTGTGACGCTCGAGCTGGAGCACGAGGGCTACCAGGTAGAGCACGCCGCCGACGGCCGCACCGCCGTGGACCTGGCGCTGGAGCGCGACTACGATCTGATTCTGCTCGACGTACTGTTGCCGCAGCTCAACGGTATGGAAGTGCTGCGGCGCATCCGCAAGCACAAGGATGTGCCGGTGATTATGGTCACCGCGCGCGATGCCGTGATGGACAAGGTGGCTGGGCTCGATGCCGGCGCCGACGATTACCTGACCAAGCCGTTTGCGATTGAGGAGCTGTTCGCACGGATCCGCGTGGCGTTGAAGCGCTCGGAGGCCATGCGGGCGGCTTCGGGCGTAGCTGGCGTCGGCGCCGGAGCGGGCATGGCGGGCGTCGCGGGCGAGAAGGCCACCGCGATGCCCCCGGCCAGTGACATGGCCCAGACCCCTGCCTCGCCCTCCCCTGCCACACTCACCGTGGGATCGGTTGCGCTCGACCCCGACCGCCGCGAAGTCACGGTCGGCGGCTCGCCCATCGCGCTCACGGCCCGCGAGTTCGACGTCCTCGCCCTGCTTATGGCGCACGCCGGCACCGTGCTCACGCGCGAGCGCATCGCGCATGAGGCGCTAGGCTACGACTACGTGGGCGATACCAACAACGTCGATGTGCACATCGCACATTTGCGCGCCAAGATCGAAGACGCTGGCGGCGCCCGCATCATCCAGACCGTGCGCGGGGTGGGCTATGTCTGCCGCGCATAACGCCGAGGCCAAGCGCGTCACCTCCATCGCCCGCGCCATCAACTGGGGCTATATGTGGCGCCGCTTGATGAGCTACGTCTGGCTCGATCTGTTGCTGATGGTGATTGCGGCGGCGATCCTCGTCTATGGATACAACCAGACGCTGCCCGACAGCGCGTTTACCGCAGGCTGGATTCCCGGCGCCACCGTTCACGGCATGTCGCTGACGCCCGCACGCGGCTGGGACCTGACAACGCTCACCTATACCGTCGAGTTTGCGCGTACCACCAAGACCTTCCCCCTCGCGCGGGACCTCGTCGCGCTACGGCCTCTCTACCTTGTCGTTGCGGGCTGGCAGGTTATCAGCGTGCTCAACATGCTCGGCGGCGCGAGGCGCGTGCGCCGCACCATGGCGCCGCTCAACGACCTGGCCTTGCGCGTGGACGAGCTCGGCCGTATGCAGCTCTCCGGCGGCAAGATGGAAACGCTGGAGCAGGCCATCGAGCGCGCAAGCGTCGACTCGCCGAGCGTCACCACCGGCGACGCCGACCTGGCGAGCATCGAGGTCGCGCTCAACCGCCTGCTGCGCCAGATGCAAGAGGCCAAGCTGCAGCAGATGCGCTTTGTCAACGATGCAAGCCACGAGCTGCGCACGCCCATCGCGGTGATTCAGGGCTACGTAAACATGCTCGATCGTTGGGGCAAAGACGACCCGGACGTGCTGGCGGAATCCATCGCGTCCCTCAAGGCCGAAAGCGAGCACATGCAGGAGCTCGTGGAGCAGCTGCTGTTTTTGGCACGCGGCGATGCCGGCCGCACCGTGCTGCGGCGCGCGAATACCAACCTGGCCGCACTGGTCGGCGAGGTATGCGAGGAGTCGCAGATGATCGATACCGAGCACACGTATCGACTGGCCTTTGACGCCGTGCTTGTCAGCGACCCGCGCTGCGACGCGCCCGTCGACGTGGCACTCGTGAAGCAGGCTCTGCGCGTGATCGTGCAAAACGCCGCCAAGTACTCGGATGCGGGAACGACCGTCACATTTGGCATAACGCCCAATGCGGGCTTGGGCACGATCGACATAAGTGTTGAGGACGAGGGCATCGGCATGAACCAGGAATCCGCAGCTCACGCGTTTGAACGGTTCTACCGCGCCGACAATGCACGCGATGCCGGCGCACAGGGCTCGGGTCTGGGGCTTGCCATTGCCAAGTGGATCGTCGACAGCCATGGCGGTGTCATTGGCGTGACCTCAGTCGAGGGCGTCGGCAGCCGCTTTACGATTCGCCTGCCGCGCTAGGGATGCCCCCTCGTGGATCGAGGTCTAATACTTTTCCCAAGAAGTGAACGACCATATTTGGACCCCCGAAGCATCCGCATTTTTCGGCCGCAAAATCGCAGGATTCCAGCATCGAAACTGCAGGAAACGGCGCCCTCAAAGTGTCGATGCTTCGGGGGTCCGATTTAGCTCGTACACTTCTCGGGAAAAGTATTAGACTCCGATTTTATGACCCCTTCAGGAGGTCATCTTCGCGGCATAAAAAGGGATAAGGCCATGCGGCCCTATCCCTTTTGCTAGCTATAGCAGCTTATGCGCTACTCGCGGCACAGGTGCACGGCGAAACCGGCGAACTCACGCTTAAAGTACACGAGCTTGGTGCCGCCGTCGGGCAGTAACACGCGCGACTCCTCGTTGACCTCGAGCCCGCGCTCGGCAAACCACTTCTCAGCCGCATCGATGTCGTTGACGGCAAAGCCAATGTGACCCTTGGCGCCACGACCGTTCTGCTTCATGATCTCGACCAGCGAATCGTTAAAGTACGAAACGGGGGTCTCGATAACGGGCAGGCCCATCATCGTCGAGAACAGCTCCGCGATCTCCAAGGCGTCTGCCGGGTCGGTGGCGTTAATGCCCACATGGGCAACGCGCATGCCAAAGAGCTCGACCGGATTGGCGTTCTGCTCACTCATACAGTCAGCGCCTACTGAGCCATGACGTCGAGGACGGCCTTCTCGGCAGCGACGCGGTTCATGCCGGTCATGAAGGGCACGCCGCTCACGTACGGGCAGGTGAGGCCCTCAGGGGCAACGGTGGTGGCGATCAGCAGATCGGCGCCCTCGTCGCAGTAGTCCTTGGCCTCGGAGATGGCGCACTGCACGATCTCGTACTTGTCGGCGTAACCGTTGGCGTCGAGCAAGGTGGCGACCTTCTGGGCAACAAGCGTGGAAGTGGCAGCGCCAGCACCGCAAGCCAAAACGATCTTCTTCATAGGTAGTGTCTCCCTTCATGGTTTACTTTAGGTAAGTGTACCGCAGCGAGCGATGGCACTCAGCCTCGATGAGCTTTTATGCCAGTTTGCTTGCGCGCTGCGTATAATACATCTAGTACGTGTTGTCATACCGCTCGCTTTATGAGCGACTAAGGATCCTAACATGCCCGATTCCCGCACACTCTGGACCGCCGTCGTTATCATCTGTATCGCCGTATCGGTGTTCTTTAGCGTCAAAAAACGCACTACGTTTAAACGCCTGCAACAGTTGATGGCCGCCAAACAGTGGGCCGAGTTCGATCGTTTGCTCGACGGCAAACTCACCAGCATGCTGTACCCGCGCTACAACCGCGACTACCTGCGCCTGAACTCCTATCTGCTGCGCGAGGACCACAAGCGCGCCGACGAGATGTTCGATTTGCTGCTGGGGCTTAACCTGCCCAAAATGCAGCGCGTCGACCTGGTGATCAAGGCCTTTAACTACTACGTTGGCCAGGAGGACCGCAAAAAGTCCAAGGAGCTGCTGCACGAAATCAAGGGCTTTGAGGGCGGTCAGGCCGAGGCGGTCGCGCACGAGTGCCAGCTGATGTACGACACGATGATCCTCAAGCGTCACAACGACATTCCCGAGCTGGAGCGCATGCTCGAGGACGTCGGCGACGACCCGGTCAAGCGCTGCCGCTTGGAGTACCTGCTGGCCCTGCAGTACCAGAACAAGGGCGACGAAGCCAAGTTTGCCGAGTACTTGGAAAAGTCAGGCCAGCACTCGATGGCCGTCAACGCGTAACGGACGGCTTGTGCTAGACTTCTAGTCTCACGGGGGCGTGGCGGAATTGGCATACGCAGGAGACTTAAAATCTCTCGCCGCAAGGATTGTGGGTTCGAGTCCCACCGCCCCTACCATGTAGTGCTTACGAGCCCGTGTCCCCCAGGGATGCGGGCTCGTTTCTTTTGCACGCCGGTGGGGCTCGAACCCGCGAGGGGGCGAGCGTTAAGCAAACGCGGAGCGTTTGTAGCGAGCCGGCGAGGGCGCCGGCAGGCGACCGAGGCCGGTGCGTATTTGCTGCGCAAATTCGCAGACGTCCCACCGCCCCTACCACGCATTGTTTACGAGCCCGTGTCCCCCGGAGACGCGGGCTCGTTTCTTGTGGATGCCGACACGGATGATAAGTTGCGGTGGAATAGTTCTTGTTTATGCTGTTTACCAGCCTATTTAAGAACTATTTCACCGCAGCTTAGGTTGATACTCCCACATTTTTCGATGGAAGAACGTGGTTGTCTCGCACATTTTTCGATGGAAAAATGTGGTTGTCTCGCACATTTTCCAAGGGAAACGCGCATATGGCCTTATACTAGCCGAGAGGGTTGGGAGGCAATATGCAACGACAGCTTATGAGTGAACTTATCGCTTGGAAATCAAGGGCGAATCGCAAACCTCTCTTGCTTAAGGGAGCCCGCCAGACAGGAAAGACGTGGCTTCTTAACAAATTCGCAAGCCAGCAGTATCGAAACGTCATTCGTTTTGACTTTATGCTCGAGCCGAGCGCACGTTCGCTGTTCGATGGGGACCTCGACCCCAAGCGCATCATCTCCCAGATAGAACTCCTAAGTGGCCAAACCATAACGCCGGCAGACACGCTCATCATCTTCGACGAGATCCAAGAGGCGCCACACGGGATCACCTCGCTCAAGTACTTCAACGAACTTGCACCCGAATACCACATCGTAGCAGCCGGCTCCTATATGGGTCTCGCGCTCCGACGCGAAAACGAGTCATTTCCCGTCGGCAAAATCGACCAGCTCACCATGCGTCCCATGGGGTTTGCCGAGTTCGTTCGTGCCGTCGACGGCAACCCGCTCGCCGACGCCATCCTTGCCGCAGACATGAACCTTCTAGCAAACGTTACCGAAAAGCTCGAGCACTTGCTCAAGGAATACCTTGTTGTCGGTGGTATGCCCGAAGTTGTCTCCGCTTTCGCCGAGACACGCGACTTCATCGAAGCCCGAAGGCTTCAGCAGCAAATCATCGAGGCTTACGAATCCGATTTTGGCAAACATGCACCCGCCCGCATCGTCGAGCGCATGAGGTTGGTTTGGAAATCCCTTCCCGGCCAGCTTGCCAAGGAGAACAAGAAGTTTGTCTATGGCGCCCTTCGCCCCGGAGCGCGCGCACGCGATTTTGAGGAAAGCCTCCAGTGGCTCGCGGACTACGGAATCGTTCATAAGGTTCCGCGCGTTTCTGCCCTCAGAGCACCGCTCTTGAGCTATGAGGATCTCTCGGGCTTCAAACTATTTTGCATTGACACCGGCATCCTTGGAGCGCTCTCCAGCCTCCCCCCGACCATCGTCCTAAACGGATCCGCTGTTTTCACTGAGTTTAAGGGCTCGCTCACCGAGCAATATGTCGCACAGGAACTCTTGCTGCAAGGCAAAAGTCCTGCGTACTGGTCCTCTACCTCCGGCAATGCCGAAACCGACTTTGCCATCGACCATGCGGGAACCGTGCTTCCGCTTGAGGTCAAGGCGGCGGAGAACCTCAAAGCAAAGAGCCTGAAAATAGCCTGCGAAAAATTCAAGCTCATGCGTTGTGTGAGGACCTCCCTGGCGGCATATAGAGATGAAGGCATGCTCGTCAATATTCCGCTTTGGGAGATTGGGCAAATCGACAAGCTGGCATAGGCGCTGTGGGGACGCCCCGCAAGGACTGTCCCCAGGTGCCGGCAGAAAAGGAACGTCCCTAAGTGCCGGCTGTTGAGTTGCGGTGGAATAGGGACTGTTTGGGGCCCGAAAGGGCGATTTTAGTCCATATTTCACCGCAACTTATTGGAGGGCGCTGAGGCTGGGGGTCCAGCCGATGGTGGGTAGCTCACCGTCGAGAACCTCGTTAATGGTGGCGGCCATGCCGGCAAGCAGGCTGTTCTCGCTTACGGTGAGCGTGTCGTAGCCGCCGGCTCGCATAAGCTCGCGAATCACCACGACACCAGCCAAGATCACGCCCGCGCGTTTGGGCTGTACACCCGGTAGCGCGGCGATGCCTTCCGCGTCCAACACAGACATGCGCTCGATAGCGGCCGAGACCTGCTCCAGCGACAGCTCGCGTAGGTGCACAAAGCTCGAATCGTACGGTTCCAGCTCGTGGACCAGAGCCACCAGCGTAGTCACCGTGCCGCCCACCGCGACTAAGCGTTCGGCGCGCTCAAAGTCGACAGGCAGGCCCTCAAAATAGGCGGCGAACTGCTCGCCTGCCCACGCGGCAGCGGCAGCAAGCTCGCCATCCGCGGGCGGCAACGCAGAGAAAAAGCGCTCCGTCACGCGACGGCAACCGATGTCCAGCGAGCGCGTTCCCTCCAGCGCAAAGACGCCGCGCTCCGGAGCGTATACGCCCGTCGCGAGTTCCGTGGACCCGCCGCCCGAATCCGCGACGATGATGCGCTCGCCGGCAAAGTCGTGCGCCACGCCAAAAAACGTCAGGCGCGCCTCGACCTCGCCCGGAATCACCTGTGGTTTGAGCCCCAACTCGCGCAGGCCGTCCAGCAGCAGCGCGGCATTGGACGCATCGCGCGCGGCACTCGTGCACGTGGTGCAGACGCACACGGCCCCAAAGGCACGGGCCTCGTCCACAAACATGCGGCACGCAGCGAGCACACGCTCGACAGCCGCCTCGCAGAAGCGCCCCGTCGCGTCCACGCCCTCGCCCAGGTCGGTAATCTCGGTATGCTTGGACGATTCCACAATCGCTCCGCCCTCGACCTGGGCCAACACCAGTCGCGACGACACCGTTCCCAGGTCGATCGCGGCCACCTTATAGCGTTTGCACTTTGTCATTGCGGGCTCCCCTCCGGGCGCTATTTGCCGTTGGACACGACCGTCTGGCCCTCGACGCCGTTAAACCCAAACAGCATGTCGAGCGCCTGGATATACCAAGGCGCGTCCTTGCCGACTTCTTCGATTTCCTTGGCCACTTCGCTGGCCTTCTTGGCGTTTGAGGACTTTTTGCTCGACGACGAGTCCGAATCGTCGTCCAAGCCTAGCACGTCAATCTTCTTCTCGCCGGGCATCACCAGGCCCAGGTCCTCGGACGCCGCGTCCTTGATACCCTCCTCCGAGAGCAGCTTGTCGACGCTTTTTTGCAGCTCATCATTGTATTGCTGGCGAATCTCGACCTGCTTGGCCAAGATGTCGCTCGAGCGTTTTGCCACGTACAGGTCGCGTACGGGAAAATACAGGCTCACGAGCGCCAGCGCCACCACGATACCGATAAACAGCGGACGCAGAGGGCCATGCGTAAAGTCATAGATCGCCTTGACCACCGCATTGTCGTTGGCGTAGCGCATAAAGTCCGAGCCCGAAAGACGGCTCGAAGGCCTGCTCGACCTGTCGTGCGTCTGGGCCGAGGGACGCGACGCATGTGTCGAACGTGCCGGGCGCACCGGTCCATCTGCCAAGGTATTTGATTGAGCATTGGGGCGCGAGGTACTTGCCGGGCGCTGCGTGGAGCGGTCGGCGCCGGCATAAGCGGACCCACCGAGCTGCACCGTGCGCGCACGGCGAGGCGACGGCTCGCGCGAACCGGCGGAATAGTACCTGTTGTCGTAAATCTGATCCATGTGCGCCTTGTGCGGTTGAGGTTTGTTTGCGCTAAGTCCTTTAGTTATAGCACGAGCGCCCGCACCGCCTTCGCCAGCCTTTGCTCGACATAAAAAAGGCGCTGAGCCATATGGCCCAGCGCCCACAGCGCTTTGCGGCGTCCAGCCAAGGCGGGGCGGAACCGAGTCAGCCTCCTCCTCGCCAAATTCGCCCGTTTAGCGAATGTTGTAGAACGCGGCCTTGCCGGCGTAGCGCGCGCTGCCCTCGAGCTCGTCCTCGATGCGAATGAGCTGGTTGTACTTGGCGATACGGTCGCTGCGGCACGGGGCGCCCGACTTGATCTGGCCGGCATTGACGCCCACGACCAGGTCGGCGATCGTGGAATCCTCGGTCTCGCCGGAGCGGTGACTCACGATGCAGGCGTAACCGGCCTCCTTGGCGGTCTCGATGGCCTCGAGCGACTCGGTGAGCGTGCCGATCTGATTGACCTTGACCAGGATCGCGTTGGCGGCACCCAGCTCGATGCCCTTCTTGAGGCGCTCGGTGTTGGTGACGAACAGGTCGTCGCCCACCAGCTGCACCTTGTTGCCAATGCGGCGGGTAAGCTCGACCCAACCGTCCCAGTCTTCCTCGGCCATGCCGTCCTCGATGGAGATGATGGGGTAGGTGTCGACGAGCTTCTCCCAGTAATCAACCATCTGAGCACTCGTGTATTCCACGCCCTCACCCTTGAGCTCGTACATGCCGGTCTCGGCGTTGTAGAACTCGGTCGAGGCCGGATCCATGGCGTACATGAAGTCAACGCCGGGCTTAAAGCCAGCCTTCTCGACGGCCTTGGTAATGTACTCGAACGGCTCGGCGTTGGTCTTGAGGTTGGGCGCAAAGCCGCCCTCGTCGCCCACGCCGCCGCCCAGGCCGGCCTCGTGCAGCACACCCTTGAGGGTGTGGTAGACCTCGGCGCACCAACGCAGGCCCTCGGCAAAGCTCGGGGCGCCCACCGGCATGATCATGAACTCCTGGAAGTCGACGTTATTGTCGGCATGCACGCCGCCGTTGAGGATGTTCATCATGGGCGTGGGCAGCAGGTGGGCGTTGACGCCGCCCAGGTACTGATACAGCGACAGGCCCGCCGACTCGGCAGCGGCGCGGGCAACTGCCAGCGACACACCCAGAATGGCGTTGGCACCGAGATTGGTCTTGTTGGGGGTATCGTCCGCGGCAATCAGCGCGGCATCGACGGCGCGCTGGTCGAAGGCGTCGAGGCCCACGACGGCGTTAGCGCACTCGTTATTGACGTGCTCGACGGCCTGCGAAACGCCCTTGCCCAGGTAGCGACCCTTGTCGCCATCGCGCAGCTCGCAGGCCTCAAAGGCACCGGTCGAAGCGCCCGAAGGCACCATTGCGCGGCCAAAGCTACCGTCCTCGAGCACGACCTCGACCTCGACAGTGGGATTGCCGCGGCTGTCGAGCACCTCGCGACCGTAGACGTCCAAAATATCGCTCATGTTGTCTCCCTCTCACTTGGAAACATAGTGGATGCAAGCGACCGGCTGACCGTGCACCGTCGGTGCGCCTCCGTAAGTTAGCCATGTCGCACTTTTTGCATTATGCCCTAAGTTAGCCAAGGGATACAATCTTTTTGAAAAATAATGGGGGCGATGAGAAAGTCCGTCCCGTCGCCCCCGCAGTCTTACTCCTCTGCCTTTGCGGCATCCCAGAGGTCATTGAGGCCGTGGGTCGAAAGCTCGGCCAGATCCACGTGGGCGTCGGCCGCCATCTGCTCCATCGCGGCCCAGCGACGGCGGAACTTTGCCGTGCTGGCACGCAGGGCGCTCTCGGCGTCGATTCCCTCCTTGCGCGCAACGTTGACCAGGGCAAAGAGCAGGTCGCCAAACTCCATCTCGCGCTCGGGCGAGCCGGGAGCCTCGGCCTCAAACTCGGCACGCTCCTCAGCGACCTCGTCCCACACGTCCTGGACCGTCTCCCACTCAAAGCCCACGGCAGCCGCCTTGCGCGACACCTTCTGAGCCTGCATCAGCGCCGGCAGGTGCGTGGGCACGCCGTCGAGCAGACCCTCGGGCGCAGCCTCGCCTGCCGCCACGGCCTGGTCTTTGGCGGCCTTCTCGGCAAGCTTGACCTCGTCCCAAATCTTGAGCACCTCGTCGGAGCTCTCGGCATCCGCATCGCCAAACACGTGCGGGTGACGACGGATGAGCTTGGCGTCGATATCGCGCGCCACATCGGCAAGCGTAAACTCACCGGCATCCGCCGCAATCTGCGCATGCAGCACCACCTGCATGAGCACATCGCCCAGCTCCTCGCGCAGATGCGCCACGTCGTCCGCCTCAATGCAATCGAGCGCCTCGTAGGCTTCCTCTATCATGTTCTTGCCAATGCTCTGATGCGTCTGCTCGCGGTCCCACGGGCAGCCATCGGGCTGACGCAGGCGCCAGATGGTCTGCACCAGATGCTGCAGCTCGGCCGACGCGTCGACCAGCGTGGACAGGTCGCGCGAACCCTCGGTATTTTGCTGAGCCATATGCTCGGCCATGGTTACTCCTCCTCCAGGATCACGTGACGGAACGCGCCGCCCTCGTAGATGCCGTAGCTGTGCGCACCATCCTTGGGAATGCTCACGCTGCCGGGGTTGAAGAGCCACAGGCCCGGGTGCGCGGCGCTTGCCTCGTTAACCTTGATGTGCGTGTGGCCGTAGACGAGCGCGGAGCCCTCGGGCAGCGCGGGCGCGTGGTCGACGCTGTTGTGCATGCCGGCGCCAAAGACGTGGCCGTGCGTCAGGAACAGCTCGCGACCGGTCTCGTCGAACAGCGTGGCGTAGTCCGCCATGACGGGAAAGTCGAGGACCATCTGGTCGACCTCGGCGTCGCAGTTGCCGCGCACCGCGATAATGCGGTCGGCCAGGGCGTTGAGCAGCGGAATCACACGCTTGGGGGCGTAGTCGCGCGGCAGGTCGTTGCGCGGGCCGTGGTAGAGCAGGTCACCCAGCAGCACGATGCGGTCGGGCTGCTCGGATTCGATGGCGGCGACCAGGCGCTCGGTCCAGTATGCCGAGCCGTGGATGTCGGAGGCGATGAGGTATTTCATGGGGAGTCCTTTCGGAGTGGGGCTGATGTGGCCGGGCGCGAGATGTCGCCGGCCGCGCTATTCAAATCGCAGTGCCGAGGCTTGTGCCGCCTGCATCACGCGCTGGAGCGGCACGTTATGCTCGCGGGCAAGACGGGCGCAGTCCTCGTACTCGGGCGCCGCACGCTCACTGCCGTCGGGCAGGGTGGCTACTTTGACGGCCACCTCGCCCCAAGGCGTCGCTACCTGCTCAAAACGACGCGGCAGGCAAACGCGTTCCATCACCTGGCGACGAACGGCGTTGGTCGTGGTTTCCAAAAAGATAATCGTCTGCAGACGGTCAATGTCCTCGCGGGCGCAGATTACCTGCAGCTGCCAACCGGGGCGGCCTTTTTTGCAGTAGAGAGGCAACCAGTGCACCTCGCGCGCACCTGCCTCGCGCAGGCGGTCGGCGGCATAGGCGAGCACCTCGGGCGACGCGTCGTCGATGTCGCACTCCAGTTTGACGATGGTCTCGGGTGCATCGGTCTCGCGGGACAGCGGAGATGTACTTCCACGTTGCATACGGTCCGGATCCTTTCCGCACGGGCTCGTTTTATTCACCCAAACGCTAGCACATCGGACGTGGCACAGGCGTGACTTTCGTCCGTCGCCGCCCTCGCCCCTATCCAAACATGTACGTCAGCCTCCAAACGTGTCATTTTTTGCAGCTCTTGGAGGCTGACGTACACATTTTGGAGCGGGGCCGCACACGATCAGAATTGCGCCCGCGCTCCGTCCACCATAAAGTTCGCTGCATTCAACAATTTTGAACTTTCCACGCAGTTCATCGGCCAAAAAATAACCCTCGGCATACTTACCCGCTGCACGATGTTACTCTAGTTGCATTTGGCTAACTAAGCGGCTGCCGAGAACCCCATCCGGCACCGTTACAGCATAGGAGGTTTCATGTTCGAGAAGCGGCTCTTCTCCCTGGTTCCGCAGGCAACGCCCTACATTATGGCAAGCGTCCTGTTTAAGTGGATCGCGCTGATGGCAAACATCACGGTGATGTGGGTGCTTGCGCGCATCTTGGGCGGCATCGTCACGGACGGTCTTTCCGCCGCGCTCGCCGTCGATGCCCTCGCACAGGCGGCCTTGCCGCTCGCCGCCGCCATCATCGTGCGCGCCGCCTCCATCTACCTGGCCCAACGCGCCGGCGACAAAGCCGCGTTCGAGGCCGTCCGCCGCGTGCGCTCGCTCGTCTACGACAAGCTCACCGCACTCGGCCCCTCCTACACCGAGACCGTCCCCACCGCCGAGGCCGTCCAGACCAGCGTCGAGGGCGCCACGCAACTCCAGGTGTACTTTGGCGGTTACCTGCCGCAGCTCTTCTTTGCCGGCTTGGCACCCATCACGCTGTTTGTACTGCTCGTGGGCCAGGCGGGTCTTCCCGCCGCGCTGCTGCTCGCCTGCGTTCCGGTCATCCCCGTCTCCATCATGATGGTCATGCGCAACGCCAAAAAGATCGGTGCCGAGTACTGGGGCAGCTATGTCGATCTTGGCGGCATGTTCCTGGAGGCCGTGCAGGGTCTCACCACCCTTAAGGTCTACCAGGCCGATCGCAGCTGGCACGAGCGCATCAACGCCGAGTCCGAGCGTTTCCGCACAGCGACCATGCGCCTGCTGGTGATGCAGCTGCGCTCCATTTGCGTTATGGACCTGGTCGTCTATATGGGCGCCGCGCTCGGCATTATCGTAGCCGCGCTGCAACTCGCCACGGGCAAGATCGGCTTTGAGGCTGCCTTCCTCATCGTCTTTCTGTCGCAGGAGTTCTTTTTGCCTATGCGCCGCCTGGGATCGCTGTTCCACACGGCCATGAACGGCATGGCCGCCTCGCGCCGCATGTTTGGCATTTTGGATACGCCCGAGCCCGAGCGCGGCGATGTTGAGCTTGACGGTCGCGGCGATATCGAGCTCGCGGGCGTGAGTTATGCATACGGCGACCGCACGGTGCTGGACAGCGCCAGCGCGACCATTGCGCACGGCTCGCTCGTGGCACTCGTGGGCGAAAGCGGCGGCGGCAAGTCCACGCTCGCGGGGATTATCGCGGGCCGCAAGGGTGCCTACCGTGGCAGCGTTCGCATCGGCGGCGTCGAGCTGCGCGATGCCACGGCCGCCTCACTCATGCGCGCCGTCACCCTGGTGCCCACCAACGGCTACCTGTTTGCCGGCACCCTGCGCGACAACCTGCTGCTCGCCCAGCCCAACGCCACCGATACCGAGCTTTTGCGCGCGCTCGACCGCACGCGCGTGGCGGCCTTTGTGCAGGCCAACGGCGGACTCGACATGGTGATTAACGAGGGCGGCACCAACCTTTCGGGCGGCCAGCGCCAGCGCGTGTGCATGGCCCGCGCCCTGCTGCACGACTCGCCGATCTATGTGTTTGACGAGGCTACGAGCAACGTCGATGCCGCAAGCGAGGCCGCGATCGGCGAGGTCATCGCGTCGCTTGCCGGCGGGCACACTGTAATTGTGGTGGCACACCGCCTGTCGACAATCGTGGACGCCGATCAGATCCTGGTGCTGGAGCGTGGCCGTATTGCCGAGCACGGAACTCACGGCGAGCTCTTGGCCACCGCGGGCGCCTATGCGCGCATGTGGAACAGTCAGGAGCAGCTCTCGGCATATGCGTATGCGGAGGGTAGTGCCGAGGATGCCGGCGCGGTTGAGGCTGTTGACAGCAGCGCTGCCTGTACCGATGGCCTCAACGGTGCTGGCTCGTCTTCCGCTGCCGCGGCCACTGACTCCGGCCGCGCCCGTCGCTCGGCACCGTCCATCATGTGGCGCATGATGGGGCTCGTCCGACCGCTTGCCGGCTGGCTTGTGCTAGCCGTCGCGCTGGGCAGCATTGGCATGCTCACTGCCGCGTTCGTGCCGGCCTTTGGCGCCCTTGGCCTTATGGCCGCGCTGGGCAGCAACGCCTTGGGGCTTGGTCTGATCGCAGCATGCGCGGCCTGTGCCGCCTGCGGCATCGCACGCGGGCCGCTCCACTACGGCGAGCAGCTCTGCAACCATTACATCGCATTCCGTCTGCTCGCACACATTCGCGACCTGGTGTTTGGCGCCCTGCGCCAGCTCGCCCCCGCCAAGCTCGAGGGCCGCGGCAAGGGCGAGCTCGTGAGCCTGGTCACCTCGGATATCGAGCTGCTCGAGGTCTTCTACGCGCACACCATCTCGCCCATTGCTATAGCTCTGGTCTGCACCGTTGTGTTTGAGGGCTTTTTGTTGGCTGTGAGCCCCGAGCTCGCGGGCATCGCGCTCGTGGCCTACGCGGTCCTGGGCGTGCTGCTGCCCCTGCTCTCGGCCAAGGCATGCGGCACCACCGGCCGCCAGAGCCGCGAGGGCGCCGGTAAGCTGGGCGCCTTTGTACTCGACAGTCTGCGCGGCGCGGGCGAGACCATCCAGTTTGCCGGTGGCACCGATCGCAGCCGTGCCCTGGGCAAGCTGACCGAGCAAGTCGGCGCCGTGGACGCGCGCCTCAAGCGCCGCCAGGCGGTCAGCGAGGCCGTAGCCGATGCGCTTATTCTTGCGGCTAATCTGGTGATGCTCGGGCGTGCGCTGCAGCTAGTGGCTGCGGGAACGATTGACTTTGCCGCAGCGTTTGTCGCCGTCTTTACCTTTGTGTCGTCGTTTGGCTCGGTGATGGCCGTGAGCCGCCTGGGCGCCTCACTGCAGGAGACGCTCGCCTCGGGCGCACGCGTGCTCGATTTGCTCGACGAGCAGCCCCAGTGCGCCGAGGTCGCCGATGGACAGAACGTTGAGTTTGCCGGCGCCGCAGCCGAGCATGTGAGCTTTAGCTATGCGGGCGGCGTGGACGCGGGCGGTGCGGGCGCCACAGAGCAGGTCGCGAACGACACCGCTGCGAGTCTCATCCTCGACGACGTGACCTGCATCTTTGCGCCCGGTACCATGACCTGCATCATGGGGCGCTCGGGCTCGGGCAAGTCGACGCTGCTTAAGCTGCTCATGCGCTTTTGGGACCCCGCAGCCGGCACCATCACGGTGAGCGGCGTCGATGCCCGCCACATCAACACGGCGAGCCTGCGCAGCCACGAGGCCTATATGACACAGGACACACATCTGTTCTGCGGCACCGTGCGCGAGAACCTGCTGGTCGCGCGCGCCGGCGCCACCGATGCCGAGCTGCTCGACGCTTGCCGCTCCGCCTCACTCACCACGCTCATCGACCGTCTGCCGCAGGGACTCGACACGCCCGTTGCCGAGCTGGGCGACTCGCTTTCGGGCGGCGAGCGCCAGCGCATCGGCCTTGCGCGCATCTTCCTCAACGACGCACCCGTCATCTTGCTCGACGAACCCACCAGCGCGCTCGATGCTCTCAACGAGGCGTCCGTGATGCAGGCAATCGACGAGCTCAAGCGCCGCGGCAAGACCATTGTGCTCGTGAGCCACCGTGCCAGCACCTGCGCGTTTGCCGATTTCTCGCTTTCGGTCGAGCACGGGAGGCTGAGCTAATGGCGCGCCCGGTCGACACACCGGAGCTGGCACGCAAACGTGAGCGCGAGGCCCAGATGGTGTCGCAGATGATTGCGCTATGGTGTCGTGGGCATCATGACGGCGGGCATGCGGTCGAACAGGCTGGCGACGATGAGTCCGTGCGCGTGAAGCTCGGCCTTCGGACCATTACGCTCTGCCCCGAATGCACCGAGCTGCAGAAATACGCCATCGCGCGCATTGAGCACTGCCCGCACATGGGCACCAAGACATTTTGCTCGGCCTGTCCTTCGCATTGTTACCGGCCTGCCATACGCGAGAAGATCCGCGAGGTCATGCGCTGGTCGGGACCGCGTATGATCCGCTATCGCCCCATCACCGCCGTGAGACACGCAATGGTAACAGTGCAGGCCAAACGCGCGGCGGCACGAAGCAAGTAGTCGCCGGCGCCGGCACGCGCCGCGCAGTCTTTCCGGTCGATTTCGAGCTCCGGCGTGCGCGGCGTGTTGAGAGCTGCACCATTACAATGGAGCGGATTCACCAAATGCAAAGGAGTCGCCATGCCCGCCTGCCCGCTGGTCGATTGCCATACCCACACCTCGTTCTCGGACGGGCACGCCTCGTTTGAGGACAACGTCCGTGCCGCCGCTGCTGCCGGATGCCGTGTCATGGTCTCGACCGACCACCTCACCCTGCCTGCCAGTATGGATGCTAACTGCGAGGTGCAGGTCGTCGAGGGCGACTTGCCGGCACATCGTCTGGCCTTTGAGGACGCCCGCAAACTCGCCGCGCAGATTGCGCCGGAGCTCACCTTTATCTACGGTTTTGAATGCGATTGGTACGAAGGCTGCGAGCCCTTGGTAGAGCGCTGGTCCCAGGACGCCGTGGTGCGCTTGGGCAGCGTGCACTGGATTGGCGACCCCGGCGATACCATGGCAGGTGCCGCGGGTACGGCGGGAACGGAAAACGCCGCGCGCCCCGATACGCCCGACTCACGCTGCGGCTGGATCGACGACGACACCAACCTGCACGTTTGGGAAAACTTAGGCGTACGCGGCGTATGGGAGCGCTACGTCGACGACTGGTGCCACGCCTGCGAAAGCTCGCTCAGTTTTGATGTGATGGCTCACCCCGACCTGGTCATGCGTTTTTCGAAGGAAGGCTTCGCGCCCGACTTTGACCCCGCGCCGTTTTGGAGGCAGATGGCCGAGTGCGCCCACGATACGGGTCGCCGCGTTGAGGTCTCGACCGCCGCGCCGCGCAAGGGCCTCGGCGACTACTATCCCGCAACCGGCCTTTTGCGCTGCTTTGCCCATGCCGAGGTGCCCATTACCTTTGGCTCGGACGCGCACCGCGCCTGCGATATCTGCTGGAAAATCCGCGCGGCCCAGGCCCACGCCTACGACTGCGGCTACCGAACCTTCGACATCCCCCACCCCACCGGCGAATGGGAACCCACACCCCTCGCCTAACTAGTCATTGGGGACGTTCTTAAATGACTAGCGGCGGCGGGCGTTGAGTTCGCCGGCCAGCTCGTCGAGGGTGATACCGTAGCGTTCGAGCGTTACGAGCAGATGGTAGACCAGGTCGCCGGCCTCGTAGCGGATGTGGTCATGGTCGTTATCCTTGCAGGCCATGATGACCTCGCTCGCCTCCTCGGCAAGCTTCTTGAGCAGCTCGTCCTCGACGTCGGTCAACAGACGAGCGGTGTAGCTCTCCTGTGGCGACGCATCGCGACGACCGTGAATCACCTCGGCCAGTCCCGTCAGCGTCTCGCCGATGTTTCCCAGCTGCACGTTAGCTGTTCTGACTCCCATGGTTATTTCCTCTCGTTACTGCAGCGTAAAGTAAGTACCGGTCTCATCGAACCGAAGCTTTGCGCCCTTTTTCTCAAAGAACTCAACGATGACGGCATGGGCCTCATCGAGCCTTTCCTTCTCGGCCTCGAGCCAAAACGACTGCGCCCCGCAGGCATCGGTCAGGTGCACGCGGCACGGCACGCCCGCGCGGAGGAGCTCGGTGTTGCAGTCGGCGACCTCGAACGGCGTCACGACCTTCATTGCACTCCCCCTTCCACGCGCTTAAAGAAGCAGGTACGGTTGCCGGTATGGCAGGCCGGACCCGGCGAGTCGACCTTTACCAGCAGCGTATCGCTATCGCAGTCGGCCCAGAGCTCCTTGACCTCCTGCATATTGCCGCTCGTCGCGCCCTTGTTCCAGAGCTCCTGGCGGCTGCGGCTCCAAAACCACGTGGTGCCGGTCTTGAGCGTCAGCCCCACCGATTCCTCGTTCATCCAAGCAACCATAAGCACCTCGCCGGTGTCATATTGCTGAACCACACAAGGAATCAGCCCGCGGGCGTCGTATTTGAGCTCGGACGCAGTTGTCACTTGCTCCATTTAAAAATCCAATCTCACAGGTATTCCCTGGCTGGCCATGTATTCTTTGACTTCGCGAATGCTGAAGGTTCCAAAGTGAAAGACGCTGGCCGCCAGCACGGCATCGGCCTCGCCCTCGATCACGCCCTCGGCAAAATGCTCGAGCGTGCCCACGCCGCCGCTTGCGATCACCGGGATCGGCACCGCGCGCGCCACGGCGCGGGTGAGTGCCAGGTCGAAGCCAGCCTTGGTGCCGTCGCGATCCATGCTGGTGAGCAAGATCTCACCGGCGCCGCGACGAGCCGCTTCCTCGGCCCACGCCACCGCATCGATACCCGTGGCGTTGCGACCGCCCGCCGTGAAGACCTCCCACTTGTCGGCATCCGGCTGACCGGGCAGGCCCACGCGCTTGGCATCAATCGCCACGACCACGGCCTGGCTGCCAAACGCCGCGGCGGCCTGGCTGATCAACGACGGATCGCGCACGGCGGCAGAGTTAAGCGACACCTTGTCGGCACCGGCGGCAACCATGGTTCGCATGCCCGCCAAGTCGCGGAAACCGCCGCCCACGGTATAGGGAATAACGAGCTCCTCGGCCGCGTGCGCCGCCATCTCGATGGTCGTCGCGCGGTTGTCGCTCGTCGCGGTAATGTCCAGGAAGACGACCTCGTCTGCACCCTCGCGGTCGTAGGCGCGCGCCAGCTCCACCGGGTCGCCAGCATCGCGCAGGCTCACAAAGTTGACGCCCTTGACCACGCGGCCGTCCTTAACATCCAGACAGGGAATCACGCGTTTGGCAAGCATGGGCTACTCCTTCCCTCGGGCGGCGGCCAACGCCTGGGCCAGCGTAAAGTTGCCCTCGTAGAGCGCACGACCGGTAATGGCACCCTCGATGGCATCCTCGCCCACCGCGGCCAGTGCGCGGATATCGTCGAGCGTCGAGATGCCGCCCGAAGCCACGACGGGAAAGCCCGCGACCTCGGCCACATGGCGATACGCCGCCACGTCGATGCCCGTCTGCATGCCATCGCGCGCGATGTCGGTATACACCAGATGCTTAAAGCCCAGCTCGGTGAGCTGCGCCACGGCGTCGTCGAGCGCCACACCCGCGCCGTCGCGCCAACCATTCACCTTGACCTGGCCGTCACGGGCGGCAATGTCTGCCACCAGTAACTCGCCAAAGCCTTGCGCCGCCACCTCGGCAAATCCCGGCTCGGTCACGAGCACCGTGCCTAGCGCGATGCGACGCGCGCCGTAGCCGGCCAGCTCGTCGATGCGCGCGAGCGAACGAACGCCGCCGCCCACGTCCGCGGACAGACCGTCGACGCCGCAGATGGCCTTAATCGCTGCCAAGTTGGCAGCGCACGCGTCCTCGTCCTCGCCAAAGGCAGCGGACAGGTCGACGACGTGCACCCAGCTCGCGCCCTGCTCGGCAAAGGAGCGGGCAACGGCCACGGGGTCGTCAGAATACACCTTACAGCGGCTCCGGTCGCCGCGCTCCAGGCGCACGACCTTGCCGCCGATCAAATCGATTGCGGGAAACAGAATCATCGGCCGGCCCCCTCGACGATGCTCACGAAGTTCTTAAGGATGCGCTGACCCAGCGCAGAGGATTTCTCGGGATGGAACTGGCAGCCCCACACGTTGCCGTGGCGCACGATGCACGGGAAGCTCCGTGTATAGTGCGTGCGCGCCAACACATCGGCGGCATCGACGTCGTCGGCCACCGCGTAGCTGTGAGTGAAATACATGTTGGCGCCCTCGGCAAAACCGGCAAGCAACGGATCGGCCGCACCGGCGGGCGTCATGCGCACCTGGTCCCAGCCCACGTGCGGGACCTTCAGACGGCTCGACTCCAGGTGCGTGCACGAGCCACGCATGATGCCCAGGCCATCGACCCAGGGACCACCGGCCTGCTCGGAGGCATCGTCGTCCGCGTCCGCGTCCTCGTTCGCAGGCACGCCCTCGTTGCCGCGCTCAAAAAACAGCTGAAGGCCCAGGCAGATGCCGAGCAGCGGAGTTCCGGCGGCAACGGCATCGAGCACGGCCACCTCCTCGCCGCTCTGACACATAAAGGCGATCGCGTCATAGAACGCGCCCACGCCCGGGATGACCAGGCCGTCCGCGTTGCTGATCTGCTCCGGATCATCCGACGTGCAGGCGGCGGCACCGGCGCGCGCAAGCCCGCGCACGACGCTCGACAAGTTGCCCTTGTGGTAGTCGACCACCACGATCTTCGGTTCGCCCACGCGACCCCTCCACTTCTCATCATCCAAAACCACCACAAAGAGGACAGGCATCTTCGTGGTGGTTTTACCCTTGTGACGGTTACAGCGAGCCCTTGGTGCTGGGGATACCCTGCACGCGGGGATCGAGTTCGCAGGCGCGGCGCATCGTGCGGCCCACGGCCTTAAAGGCGGCCTCGATAATGTGGTGCGAATTGCCGCCCGCCAGCTCGCGCACGTGCAGCGTGAGCTTGGCATCGCGCGCAAAGGCATAGAAGAACTCGACGGCCAGCTCGGTATCAAAGCTGCCCACGCGCTCAGTCGGCACGGGCAGCTCGCAATAGGCCTGCCCGCGACCCGAGATATCCACGGCGGCCATCACGAGTGTCTCGTCCATGGCGATCGCCGCGTCGGCAAAGCGCGTAATACCCGCCTTGTCGCCCAGCGCCTGGCAAAACGCCTCGCCCAGCACAATGCCCGTGTCCTCAACGGTGTGGTGCGCGTCGACCTCGACGTCGCCCACCGCATGCACCGTCAGATCGAACAGGCCATGGCGGCCAAAAGCGTTGAGTATGTGGTCGAAAAACGGCACGCCGGTCGAGATATCGCACACGCCAGATCCGTCCAGGTCGAGCTTTACGACAATGTCGGTCTCGCCCGTCTTGCGGGTTACCTCGGCATAGCGGTCCATCTACATCTCCTCCTTCACCAGCGCGGCAAACGCGGCCAGCACCTCGTCGTTTTCCTGCGGCGTACCCACAGTGATGCGCAGACAGTCCGCAAGCCCCGGCGCGTAGCTAAAGTCGCGCACCAAAATCGAATACTCGTCGCGCAGACGCTCGCGCACGCGCGTGGCATGCGGCGTGCGCACGAGCACAAAGTTCGCCGCGCTCGGCCATGCCTCCACGGGCATGCCATCGGCAGCCATTGCGCGCAGGGCGCACAGCTCGCGCTCGCGCTCGGATGCGATCTGTGCCACCACGGGCGTGTAGGCATCACGGGCACGCACGCAGGCAAGTGCTGCCGCCTGGCTCAGCACGTTAACTGAATAGATCTGGCGAATCGCCGCGAACACGTCGACGACCTCGGGTGCCGCAATCACATAGCCCAGACGCGTGCCGGCGGCGCCAAACGCCTTGGACAGCGTATGTAGAATCACCAGGTTGGGATGCTCGGCGATAAGGCCTTGCGCCGTTGTGGCCGCGCCAAACGAATCGTCGGCAAACTCCACGTAGGCCTCGTCGACCATCACCATGCCGGGGCAGGCATCGCACAGGGCCGCGACAAAGTCGAGCGGAGCAACGTCACCCGTGGGATTGTTGGGCGAGGTCACGATTGCCAGGTTGCACTCCGGCGCCGCCGCGAGCACAGCCGCCTGGTCGAGCTCAAAGGTCGCCGGGTCGCGCCACACATCGCGCACTTCAGTCTGGCACAGAGACGCAAAGAACGCATACTCGCTAAAGCACGGCGGGCAGTTGAGCAGGGTCCTCCCCGCGCCGCCAAACGCCAGCAGGCAGTTATAGAGCAGCTCGTCACCGCCGTTGCCCACGCAGATATTCTCGCGCGTCACGCCATGCCAAGCGGCAAGCTCGTCGCGCAGGTCACAGGACATGGGATCGGGGTAGCGGTTGAGCGGCGTGGCAGCCAGGGCCGCGTCGATCGCCTCGCGCACGCCGGCCGGCACGGGGTAGGTGTTCTCGTTTGCCGAAAGGTTGATGCGCGTGGGCGTAAAGTTGGGATCGTAGGGCTCGATGCCTGCCAGATAGGGCTGGACGAGCTCCTTCATGCGCGGCGTGAGTTCGGCCATATTAGGCCTCCTTGCCGGTCGGGCCAACGCCATCTGCGCCCGCAGCCGCCAGGTCAACGCCCTCGGCAACCGTCGCCACGGCGTCGCCCGGCCAGGCAACCTTGGTCAAGTCGGCCGCGGCGAGCGACTCGGCGCTCACGGCATCCTCGCCCTGCTCCAACACGCGGCGACGCAGTGCGGCCGAAAGCGCGTGCGCCCACAGGCCCTCGGCCTCGGCCAAACGCTGCGTAGCGGGAGCGTCCGAGAGTAGGCCCTCGGGCGTATAGCAAATGACACTCGAGCGCTTAACGAACTCTTCGACCGAAAGCGGGTTGGAGAACATGGCCGTGCCGCCGGTCGGCAGCGTGTGGTTGGGGCCGGCAACATAATCGCCGAGCGGCTCGGAGCTCCAAGCGCCCACAAAGATGGCGCCGGCGTTGCGAATGCCGCCGAGCAGGCCCATCGCGTCCTTGCAGTGCAGCTCAAGGTGCTCGGGCGCCACGGTGTTCACGGCCTCGACGGCGGCAGCCATGTCGGCGGCCACCACGATGGTGCCTTCGTTATCGAGCGAAGCGCGTGTGATCTCGGCGCGCGGCGACTGCGCCACCAGGATGTCGATGCCCGCCTCGACCTCGCGCGCAAACTGCTCGTCGCAGGTCACCAGATAGCAAGCCGCCAGCGGATCGTGCTCGGCCTGGGCCATCAGGTCGGCCGCGACTACCATGGGCTTGGCCGTGGCATCGGCCAGCACGCAGACCTCGGAGGGACCGGCGACCATGTCGATGCCCACATCGCCCGAGACAATCTGCTTGGCAGCGGCGACAAAGGCGTTGCCCGGGCCGGTGATTTTATCGACACGCGGAATTGTCTCGGTACCGTACGCCAGCGCGGCCACGGCCTGAGCGCCGCCCACCATATAGATTTCGTCCACGCCGCCGAGCTTTGCCGCGGCAAGCGTGTAAGGGCTGATCAGGCCGTCTTTTTGCGGCGGGGTCACCATGACCACGCGCTTGACGCCGGCCACCTTGGCGGGAATGGCATTCATGAGCACCGTGGAGGGATACTGCGCGCGGCCGCCCGGCACATAGATGCCGGCCGCCGCGAGCGAGGTCACCTTAACGCCGAGCATCGTGCCGTCCGGGCGTGTGGTAAACCAGCTCTGCTCGACCTCGCGCTGGTGGAACTCACGAATCTGGCGTGCAGCCTTTTCGAGCGCCACGACAAAAGCGGGATCGAGGCCTTCGAGCGCGGCATCGATCTGTTCCTGAGGCAGGCGGAAGCCCTGCAGCTCAACACCGTCAAAACGCTGACAGTAATCACGCACCGCGGCATCGCCGTTGGCACGCACGTTGGCCACGATATCGCGGGCGGCGTCGATGATGTTTTGCGGCAGCACGCCCTTGCGGTTGAGCTGGTTGGTAACGAGGCGCTCACCGGGAGCAAGCTTGATGGTCTTCATTTCGGTATCCCCTATCGGTCGAGGTTGTGTTCGAAAAACGAGAGACCGGGCGGCGGCGCCAGTCGGCCCGCAGCCCGGACGTTGGGGCGCCCGTGCGTGCTCGCGCTATTGTGCCGAGCCCGCAACGGGCTCAAAATGCTTGTCCTTAACAGCCGCGGCCAGGCGATCGGCCAGATTGCGCACGCGCTGATCCAAGCGAGCGGCACCCGGGTTGACGAAGAAGCGGGCCGTGCAGTCCATGATGCGGCCGGTGATGACCAGGTCGTTATCGCGCAGTGTGGCGCCCGTGGCGGTAATATCCACGATGCGATCGGTCATGCCGACAATGGGGCCCAGCTCGATGTTGCCGTGCAGCGAGACGATGTCGGCGTTCACGCCGCGCTCGGCATACCAGGCACTCGCGATGCGCGGATACTTGGTGGCCACGCGAAGCGACCCACGGCGGGCATAGTTGCGCTCGGCCTGGCCGGCGCGCCACGCGGGCGCCGCCTCGATAAAGATGCACAGGCCGTAGCCCAGATCGACCAGCTGCAGCAGGTTGAGGTCGGCCTCGATAAGCGAGTCCCAACCGCAGATGCCGCAATCGGCACCGCCGCAGCCCACAAAAGCGGGCGCGTCGCTGGGACGCACGATGACAAATTCGATATCGCCGACCGTGCCCTCGCCGGCACGTGTGTCGCGACCACGCACGATCAGGTGACGGCCGGGATCGCGCAGCTCAGAGACGTCCAAGCCCGCGGCCTCGAGCACATCGAGCGTATCGGCCTTGAGCGAGCCCTTGGGCACGGCGATACGCAGCGGACCCTCGGCGCCACGGCCCACGGCATGGTCACCATCGGAAGCAGCGTCCTCGGCCGAGGTGCGCGCGGCTTCCAGACGCTCGAGCGAAAAGGCAAAGCCCGCCGCCGGCACCTCGATGCCGTCGCCGAACGCACCGGTAAAGATGGAGTCGTAGCGACCGCCCGAGCCCACCGGATCGGGCAGGCCACCGGCATAGGCCTTAAAAACCAGGCCCGTGTAGTAATCAAAAGAGTTCATGATGGAGAAATCGAAGGACAGCACCTGGGCGTCCTCGGGAGCCAGACCATCAACCAGGGCACGCATCTCGCGCGTCAGCGGCGCGACGATGCCCGCCGCCGCCAGCAGCGCGTCGACGCGGTCGAATACCTCGGCGCCGCCGTGCAAGCGCGGCAGCTCGCTAATGGCGGCCTTGACGGCCTCGGGCTCGGCGCTTGCCGCCACACGGGCATCGAGGCCCACAAAGTCGTTGGCGTGCACGCAACGCAATGCCTCGGCAGCCAGTTCGCGATCCTCACAGGCCGCGAGCAGTTCCTTAAACGGACGCACGCTGCCCGCGATAATGCGCGCATCGGGCAGCGCCAGCTTGCGCATAGCCTCCGCCACCAGCGAGACGATCTCGACATCGCCCGCGACATCGCCCGCACCGATAAGTTCAAGGCCCAGCTGAGTAAACTGACGCGAGCCACCGGCATTGCGTTGGCACTCGCGAACCACCGGTGCCTCGTAGCGAAGGCGCAGCGGCAGATCGGCCGCGCGCATGCGGGTCGAAACCAAGCGCACGATCGGCAGCGTGTTGTCGGGACGGACCACCAGCAGGCGACCGTCGTCATCAAAGAGCTTAAACGGGGTGTCCGCAATGCGGCCGCCCTCCTCGAGCGAGCCCTTGTCCTCGAGCAGCGGCGTCTCGACCGGAAGGTAATGATGCTCCCTGAAGCAGCCCTTCACCGTCAGCGCAATCTCCTCGCGCGCCTGAGCCTCCTCGGGCAATATGTCCCGGAATCCCCACGGTGTGGCCGTCATCTGGTGAGCCTCCTCATGCTGTGTTTCATATAGAGCAGAAGACCGGCATAGCTCCGCCGGTCTTCTGGGTACTTTAGCATACTAGAGTGTTTGCGGGGAGAATCGTCCTCCTCGGCTCATAGCGTATTCATTTGGAAACATAGGGGAAAGCGCGTCCCGCCCGCCAGCCAAAAACTGGGATGCGGTTTCCGGTTGAGGTCCTCAGCGGAAAGTGTGTCCCATTCTGAGCGCCTGTTCTGGGACGTGCTTTCCGCCAGAAGCCTCAAGCGGAAAGCACGTCCCGTTTCTCAAAAAGCGTCAAACGCCAACTCGGCGCCCTGTCCCACTTAGGCGCCAATCGCGCGTCGGTACTCCGCCATAACCTGAGCGTCGGCTGCCGCGGGATTGGCGAAATAGCGCCAATCATAGGTCTCGGCCGAAACAACTCCGCGATAGCCGCGCGCCACCAGCCTATCCAGGTCGGCGCGCATATCGCGGTCGCCGTCACCCCAAGCAAGATGCGTCGTGCCATCTGCCGCAACATCGACAAAATGCACGTGGGCGACATCATCGCCAAGCAGATCAAAATAATCGTCGATGGTATCCCCCGCCACCGCCATAGCGCCCAAATCCAGACACGCCTTAAGTGCCGGATGATCAACTGCCTCGATCATGCGCTTCGTATCGGCCGCCGAGTTCACGATCATCGACTCAACCGGCTGTAGGGCCTCGAGCACCAGTCGCACGCCGCGCTCTCCCGCATGCTCGGCAATCGCACGCAGCATCGAGGCGCTGCGACCCCACGCGTCCTCGATCGGCTCGTTCAAAAATGCCCAGCCGCTCGAGACCATGACCTGCTCGGCTCCAAGTTCCGCCGCGATATCTACAACGTTCTTAAAGTACGCGAGCGTGCGGGCACGCGCCTCATTCCCGCGCGCCGCGATATTCCACGGCTTGGGGTTGTTCTGTTCGGGACAAAGCCCCACAATCCGAACCCCATACCGCTGCGACAGCTCCCGTACCCGCTCGAGCGAATCGTATCCATGGCAATCGACATACAGATGCATCGCCCCGGTCCAAAGCTCGCAACACGTATTGCCCGAGGCCGCTGCCGAAGAAAAGAATTCCTCAAGGTCAAAATAACGATGGCTGATATTCATGACGGCAAGCTGCGGATACTCCATCTTGTCCACCTTTCGGCAAAAGGGCGCCGCAGCACAGTGTGCGCGACGCCCCCTCTTACATTGTTTTCATTATGACGGATACCCTACTGGACACCAAGCACTCCAAAGAACGCGCCAGCGATACTCACGAGCAGGATCACAAGCATGATGAGCAGCGGATTCATCTTCTTCTTGAGCATGAGATAGACAATTCCAAACAGCCCCATCGTGACAAAGCCCGGGAAGATTCCGTTGAGCAGCTCGGCGAGCGTCTGAGCACCATCGCCCGCACCGACCATGAGCGGAATGTCCACGGTGACCATCTCCATGGTCATAGCACCGATCACCATGGCGCCCATGATAGAGGCCATCTTGACGATCGTGTCCATAATGCCCGATTCCTGGACCTTGCTGATCATGTCCGAGCCAAAGCGATATCCCACAAACGTCAGCAGGTAACGGATGATGTAGTGAGGAACGTTGAACACGAGCAGGAACAAAATCGGGCCAAGAATAGAGCCCTGCAGCGCCAGCGACGTGCCGACACCCGTTGCCAAAATTCGCAGCGTGCCCCAGTAGAAAGCATCGCCCACGCCGGACAGCGGCCCCATCAAAGCAAGCTTGACATTAGAGATCGCGCTCGTGTCAAAGCTATCGTCAGTAGCGTTGACCTCCTCCATTGCAGCGGCGATGGACATGGGAAGCGTCGAGATGTACGGCGTGACGTTATAGAGCTCCATATGGCGCTTAAGGGCGGCCTTAAAGTCCGCATCCTGCGGATACAGCTTGCGAAGGATCGGCATAAGGGCCCACATAAAGCCGATATGGCCCATACGCTCGTAGTTCCAGGAATGCTCATAGGGAATCGAGCGCCAGAACAGCTTCTTAAGGTCTGCGCGGGAAATCAGCCCGTCGTAAGAAGACTCAAACTTAAAACTCATCGAACCCACTCCCAATCGCAGGATCCTCGGTTGCCGCTGCGGGCTGCTCCGCTTTTTTCTTATCACCCAAAACCGTCATCGCGACGACGATGATCGCGGCAAAGATCGCCACGCCCGTCGTGCTAATGCCAAAGTAGGCGACGAGGAAGAAGCCAGCGAAGAAGAACGGAGCCACTGTTTTGTTCATAATCATCTGCGCCAGCATCGCAAAGCCGAGTGCGGGCAAGAAGGCGGCGGCGACATCCATGCCGGTCTGAACGAAATCGGGGATGATGTTGAGCAGGCTGGCAACAGCATCGGCACCAAAGAAGAATGCCAGGGGAATAATCAGCAGGCCGCACCAGCTCTGCGCGTAACCGGCGATGAGCATGTTGCGCGTGATGGCCTTGGTGTCTCCGTCCTCGACGTTTTTGTCGATACGGTGCACCAGCAGCAGCATGACCGGCTGGCCCAGGGCCGTATCGAGCGCCAGGACGATCGTTGCGATGGGAATGCCCAGGGTCAGGGCCGCCGAAGCGTCCGCGCCGGCCTGCATGGCAAGCGACACGCCCAGAATGGTTCCGGAAATCGTATCGGGCGGGTTATACGCACCGACCGAGATGGCACCGACCATGGCAAGCTCCATCGTGGCGCCCATAATGGTGCCGGTCACCACATCGCCCATGACAAGGCCGACCAACGGTCCGAGCACAATGGGGCGCTGAAGGTAACTCGTACCGGTCAGCCACTCGGAATAGCCCAAAAGGGCAATCAGGAAAATCAGGATCGTCTTGATAACCATGACAGCCCCTAACCGATGACCTTTGCGGCGTCAGTCTTCGCATCCGCCGGAATCATCTGAATGAACAGCTCATAGCCCTCGCCGAGTAGCTCCTTCACGTAGGCCTCGTTCTCGGGCGTAAGGAATACGCTCGTCGAGACCTGGCGGGCATCCTCGCTAAAGGCCACATTGCCGAGGTTGATCTTCTTGACGCCCATCGCCTTGGCGACGGCACCGGCCTGTTGGATCGTCTCGCAAACCACGAAGAGCTTGTACTTGTCGGTCACACCGCTCTGGAGCGCCTTGACGGCATCCTCGGTGTTTTTGACGACGACCTTGCATCCTTCGGGCTTTGCAAGGGACAGGGCCTGCAGACGAAGCTTGTCGTTGAGGACCGTGTCGCTCACTAACAGGATGCAGTCGGCACCCAGAGCCGAGGTCCAGCTAACGGCAACCTGGCCGTGAAGCAGTCGATAGTCCACGCGAATCATCTGAATCATGATGTGCTCCTAACGATTAAAACTCATCGAGTTCGGCCTGCCCCAGCAGGTCGTTGACGTACTTGACCTTGGTGTCGTCCGCCTCGACGATCTGGCGAATGGCCTCATCGATCGGGGTGGAGTCGGGCACGAACAGCAGCTGAATAAGGAGCGGCAGATTCATATTGGTCACCAGGTGCGTGTTGGGACGCGTCTGGACGATCTTGGTGAACTCGTTGTTGACGCTGCCGCCAAAGAGGTCGGTGCAAACGACGACCTCATCGTCCGCGGCAAAGCCGTCCAGAATCGCTGCGGCCTCCTTGACCAGGTCCTCGTTTCCGTCGACATACATAGACAGCGCATGGACGTTCTCGCGCTCGCCCGAGAGTAGCCCAATGCTCTCGACGATTCCGGACGCAAAATGAGCATGGGATGCAACGATAAACTGCCTCATTCGATTCCCCTTTCTTGCGAACTTCGGCATAAAAATGCCCGGACGCATGCGCCCGGGCAGGGTGCTTCTTGATCAGTAGCTAATTTGTCGCCGATTAGTAATCGAACTGGTGATAGTAGCGACGGTAGTTGAGGTTGTGCTTGGTGACCGTCTCGTAGTAAGCGGCAAGGCGATCGGTGATCAGCGAGGAGAGGATCCACGGAGACACGATGACGCGGAACTCGTCGTCAAGGCCGGGGATCGCGAACT
>CALJCO010000042.1 GCA_938023905.1 uncultured Collinsella sp.
CAGTAGCGGTCAGTAGCGGTCAGTAGCGGTCAGTAGCGGTCAGTAGCGGTCAGTATATTCTTCGGAGCCGTTTCTCTGGGCTTCGGCGGACTTGCCAACTCGCGCTTGGGCACTACTCAGTAGATTACTCAGCAGTGCCCAGTAGATTACTCAGTAGTGCCCAGCAGGGGGAGGGCAGCAAACGCAATGGGCCTGTTTCCCGGCTAGGACCTGCAGCCTCAAACTTCGCTTGGCATCCTGTAGAACTGGTGCGGGTCTTTCGGGCTTTTCCCTACCCATTCCAACAGGCCTCGCCCGGCAAGGTCTTTCAGAGTCTTCGAGGCCGTTTTCCTACCGACATTGGACTCCCGCGCGAGATCGGAGGTCGTGATTTTCCCCTGAGCGGCGGCAATTGCCATCGCTGCTCGTTCGCGCTCGCTGAGGAGCGGTCGGTTGTCGGCCGCGGTTCTCCTGAAGGCCGCTTTCTGTAACCCAGGACGCTCGAAGACGACGACGGTGCTGTTGACGGTCTGCTCGAAGCGGAACCTCACGCCGGCTGCCTCGCAGGCCTCCTTGATGCGCGGTATGCCCGTGCCGTACTGCTCGATGACGCCGGCGCGGAACAGGGTGCGCGCGATCGCGGGGTTTCGGAGGCCGAACTCGCTCGCGGTACCGTCTAGGTGCTCTTGCGGCGAGTCGCCCTCGGGGAACAGGCCCGGGCTCACGATCTGGACGGTGTCCATGAACACGTTGACCTCGACGGCGGTGCCGGTGGTGTAGTCGCGGTGGCACAGCGCGTTGGCAACCGCCTCGCGGATGGCCTCGGCCGGGATCTCGGGGATCTCCTTGCGGTACATGCCCGTCTCGCCGATGACGAACTCGCGCCTGATGTTCGACGTCACGAAGTACTCGGCGAAGTCGAGCAGCTTGAGCATGGTGCCGCACTCGCGGCGCAGGTCGAGGATCTTGGCCTTGGTGTTGCCGCCCAGAAGCCCCAGCTTCATCCTGGGGTAGGTGTCGGATCCCTCGCAGAACAGCTCCACCGCGGCGTTTCTTAGGCTGCCGTCGGGCGCGACGAGGTCGAGCCTTGCCAAGGTGTCCTCCACGCCGGCGAACCCGCCGCCCACGCGTCCGGCCCTGCCGCCGCGCGCGACGAAGTCACGCACCGCCTGCTCGTCGGCGTCGGAGACGGGCCTGCCGGACGGCAGCGAGTCCCACGGGCTACGGGCGCGCTCACGCTTGACGACCATGGCGCTCAGCTCCGAGGCCGACAGCGCTTTGTTCGAAGTCCCCACGCGGGTGAAGTAGCGTCCGTCGGCGGAGTAGGGGGCGTCGGCACCTGAGAAGGCAATTTTGATGTATCGCAGCCCATCATCGGCGTCGAGGCGCTCGACCGTCGGGAACACCGCGGGCTCGATCTTGTCGGACACCCACGACGTCACCTGGCGCAGCGTTGCGTCGCTGACATCCTGGCCGATGACATCGCCGTTGTCCTTCACGCCGAAGTAGAGCTCGCCGCGGCCGTGCTTGTTCAGCATGGCGCTGATGGCTTGCAGTGCTTCTTTATGCTCGCCAGTGGACTTCTTGAACTCGACGGTCTCGCTCTCGCTGCCCAGGTTCATCCGCGCTGCCTTTCCCGTTCGTTGCTTGTCTCGTTGGATTATACCGTGGTCACCATGGGCGAAAACGTGGAAGCGCGCTTGCTTGCCTCTACCATGTTCTCATGCGCCTTAATGCCCTTTGTGAAGAATCATCCCATTGGGAAACGGGTCCCTATGGAACGATTTTGGTATCAGGCATAGGGGGGCGCTATCGTGGATGTCGTCACCATTGCCTGCGCCCTCGATCCAGAGATGTAATTACAGAAGTGCGGGGAAAAATCGAAAACCTTCGAGCACAACGCGGTTTTTTTTTGTATCAAAACCGCAGGTCGCGGAAGCCTAAAACGGGGGTCTGGTCAGCATTCCTTTGGTTTTCCCCGCACTTCCGAATTTGGCCTCTCGCCACATCCCGATTACGTCTTAAAGTGGCGCAAAAAGCCGTGTGCTCTGCTTGATTTTGCTCAGGAATTATGCCTGAGGGGTAGTGGATTCGCCTTTCTCCGCCGTGCAGCGGCACGTGTAGGGCTCTCTGGCTCAGGCGCGAGTCGCTTCCCGTCTGAAAAAGTTCTTAAAACAGCTTTAAAGTTGCCTTTGGCCTACATTGACAGCGTACAATACGCATGTTTATCATGGCAAAAGCTAAATTTGGGGAGGGGGAGCGCACGGTGGAAGTGCTGGTTGTTGGCAATACCGCGTATGTCGATGACGACTTTTGTGCCAAGGCGTTTCCCGGTGACCATGTTCAGGTCGTGGCGGCCAACGAGGCGCGCCGCGACGGGTCGTCGCTCCATGCGTCTTGGAAAGAGCTGCTGCAGCACCTGGACCAGGCTTACGAATTCGACCGTGTGGTCTACCTCTCTACCTATCTCACGCCGCATACCGAGGCCGTTGGCGACATCGAGCTGCTGCGCTCCGTCTTTCGAGCTTGCATGGGTCGCCAGATTCAGCTGCTGTTTGTGACTGGTCCCATGGGAGCGGACGGTGCGGTGGACGTTGCGGGGCAAAACGGCAAGGGCATCATTGCCCGTGCGGCCAACGACCTGTGCCGCTACTATGCGGTCCGCGACGGCATTCAGGCCAAGATCTTGCGCGTGCCGTATCTGTACACCGCCTCGCCCACGCTGGAAGACCCGATTTTGACCCCGCTGTTCGAGGCGTGCTCGCAAGGCTCTGCTGTCATGAGGGCTGGGGCGGACTCACCGCTCGGTGCCCTCTGCGCCGAGGAGCTGGCCGTTCTGGTGCGTCGCATCTTCGACAGCTGGGATGCCACATTCGAGGAACTCGAGGTTCCGGATAGCTTTGCCCACACCGTGGGAGACCTGGGCGAGGCGCTCAAGGGCTTGTTCCCGGGGCTCGACATTACCTACGACGGGGACGCCGTCGTCTCCATTGCTCCGAGCGATACCGTCCGCACGCGCTACGGGTGGTTCCAGCGCTATGACGTGCTGCGCGATCTTTCGACCATACACGCCCGCTGGGAGCAGACCCTCGCGGGCAAGCGCCATCCGCTGCGTGCCGCCATCGACCGCATGCGCGGGCGGACACTGCCCATCAAATGCCTGGAGACCGCGCTGGCCTGGGTGCTCTTTGAGGGCCTGGAGCTGGTGTTTTCGCAGTCTGCTCAGCTTAACGTGCTCGACTACCGCCTGCTGTACGTGGTACTGATCGGCACGCTGTATGGGCTCGATTTTGGCCTGGTTGCGGCGCTGCTGGCGTCGGTGGGTTTGGCCGCGAGCTACTTTACTCAGTACGGCTATACCTTCCAGGGCCTGTTCTACGAGCCGTCCAACTGGCTGCCGTTTATTGCGTACTTTGTGGTGGGTGCCGTGTGCGGCTATGTGCAGCTGCGCAACAGCGAAGCCATCAGGGCGGAGCGCGATCAAAACGAGCTCGTGCGCAACCGCAATACGTTCCTTACGCAGCTCTATCACGACGCTATTGAGGACAAGCGCGCGTACAGGCGCCAGATCGTGGGTCGCCACGACAGCTTTGGCAAGATCTTTGCCGTGACGCAGGAGCTCGACGTGCTCAACCCACGCGACATCTATCGCAAGTGCTGCGAGCTTCTGGGCGAGATTCTCGAGAACGATTCGGTGGCGATCTACCATGTTTCGGGCGGGGCATTTGCACGCCTGGTGGCTGCAAGTCCCGCGATTGCCGAAGATGCCGCACGCTCGCTCACGCTTGAGCAGCTTGCACCTCTTTTGGGCGACGGGGGTCGTTCGAACCTGTGGGTGAACCGCGAGCTGACGCCGGGGCTTCCCATGTTTGGATACACGATCGAGCGCGACGGGGCACCCGCCGTGTTGATCTTTGTGCGTAGCGCGGCCGAAAACCAAATGACCCTTTATTATCAAAACCTGTTCCGCATCTTGTGCGGCCTGGTCGAAAGCGCGCTGGGCCGTGCCTTTGACTATGAGGCGGTGGCGCAGGATAAACGCTGCGTTGACGGCACTTGCGTGCTCAAGCAGGCTGCCTTTGGCCAAGAGCTCGCGGCGGAGCAGGCGCTGGCAGATAGCAAGATGGGGAGTTTTTTGCTCCTGCGCGTGGTGCCGGGCATGGAGCCTGTCGGCGAGCTTGTGGGCGCAATTGGGTCGGCAATTCGCGAGAGCGACGCGGCGGGCTTGGTCAACGGCGACGTGCTCTACCTGCTTATGCGCCAGGCAAAGGCGTGCGATCTGCCCATTATCCGCGAGCGCCTGAGTGCAAAGCAGATTGCGGTGGAGCCCGTCGACGGCGAGGACATCGTGGCGTTGCTGCAGCACATCTCTTACACCGGTGACGGTGAGGGGGGTGCCGCTTGATCTCGCTTGTCGTTGTTGCCGTCTTGCTGCTGATTCATGCGCTGGTTTGCCTGATGCTGTGGACGCTCATGAAGCTGGGCCTGCTGCCGGTGCGCGGACACATGCTGGCTGTGATAGCGCTGGTGCCGCTGTGGGGCCCGTTGCTGGTGGTTCTGCTATCGGTCCGCAGCGCGGTGTTTGGCGAGGGGCTGAAAGAGTCTGCGCTGGAGTCGCTGCGCTTCAACGATGACCTGCATCGTAGTATGTCGGTACCGAGTGGTGAGGACGATGCAGGCGTAGTGCCGCTCGAGGAGGCGCTCATCGTCAACGACCCGGCATACCGGCGCCGCCTAATGCTTTCCATGCTCACCGAGGAGCCCGACGCGTACCTGGCGCCGCTGCAGGCGGCTAAGCTTAACGACGACGTTGAGGTGGCGCACTATGCCGCGACGGCGGTGGCGCAGATCTCCAAGGAGTCTGACCTTAAACTGCAGCAGCTGGAGCGTGCCTTTAAGACGGACCCGAGCGCGCAAAACCTCAACGAATACTGCGATTATCTTGGTGAATACTTGGGCTCGGGCTTGGCTGAGGGGCATGTGGCTCAGATTCAGCGCCAACAGTACGCGCGCCTGCTTGCGCGTCGCTGCGAACGCGAGGATACCCTTAAGCTGCGCATTCGATACGCGACGGCGCTGGCCGATGTCGGACAGATCGACGAGGCGCAGACCGTGACCGACCAGCTGGTGCTCGACGTGCCCGAGGAGCAGGAGGTTTGGATGCTTTGCCTGCGCCTGGCCGTGATGCGCCGCGACGGTGACGAGGTCCACCGTGTGATCGACGCGATCGACAATCAGCATGTGTATTTGAGTGCCGCCAACCGCGAACAGTTGGCGTTTTGGCGCGACGGGGAGGAGGCCAGATGAGCGTGGTGCAACATATCCGCGACCGTGCAGACCGCTTTCGTTGGATGGGGCTGCTCGTAGTGTGGGCTGTTTTTATCGTCATGGCCGCCGTGCTGCTGATCGAACGCGCCGGCGTGCAGTACAGCGCTGGACAGCACAAGCTGGGCATGCTCGCCGCCAACGACGCGGTGCCGGCCTCCTCGGCAATCTTTGGCCAAAAGCCCACGTGCCTGGTCATTACCGATTCCGATCAAGCTGGCGTCGAGGACGTAAAGGAACAGTTCGACCAGATCCTGCTCGACATGAAGATCGCGCACCGCGACGTGGACCTTGCCCTGGATGGTGCGGATGCCATTCCCTCGCTGACCTCCTTCGATCGCGTGATCTTGCTCATGCCGTCGCTCGATGGGCTCGGTACGCACCTGAGCGACATTATGAGTTGGGTGAGTGCCGGCGGTTCGCTTATGCTCGCCATGCCGCCGGATAACTCGAGCTATCTGCAAGTGATTGCCTCCAAGCTTGGCATTGAATCGGCCGGATATGACTATGTAAAAGCCGAAAGCATTGTGCCGAGCGAGGACTTTATGTTGGGCGGGGGAGAGCGCTACGAGCTCTCGGACCCCTTTGATTCGTCGCTTTCGGTTTCGCTGCGCGAGACGGCGCACGTTTGGGCCAAGACCGGCGATGCGGGCGCCCCGCTCATTTGGTCGAATGACTGCGGTAGCGGACGCACCGTGGTGTGCAATATCGGCATCTACGACAAGGTCATGCGTGGTTTTTACGCCGCGGCGATCAGCCTGCTGGGCGATGCCACGGCCTATCCGGTCATCAACAGCGCCGTGTTCTTTTTGGACGACTTTCCTAGTCCCGTGCCCTCGGGCGACGGTACTTATATCAAGCGTGACTACGGCCTTTCCATTGCCGATTTTTACACCAAGGTCTGGTGGCCCGATCTGCAAAAGCTCGCGCAAAAATACGGCATTCGCTATACCGGCGTGATGATCGAAAACTACGAGGACGCGGTCAACCAGACCGAGCCCGTTCGTCAGGCCGATACCACGCAGTTCCGCTACTTTGGCGGCATGCTGCTGCAGATGGGCGGAGAGCTGGGCTTTCACGGCTACAACCATCAGCCGCTGGCGCTCTGGGACACCGACTATGGCACGCTGTACGACTACAAGACGTGGAAGAACAAAGAGACGCTTGTCGCGTCTCTTGACGAGCTTATCGCCTTCCAGGACGAAGTGCTGCCCAACGCTCACGGCTCGGTCTACGTGCCGCCGTCGAATATCCTTTCGGCCCGCGCGCGCAAGCTTATCGGTACCGATGTTCCGCGCATTAAGACCATTGCCAGTACGTATTTTGAGGATGGCACCGACCTGCCGTACGTGCAGGAGTTTGGCGTGGCGAGCGATGGCATTGTGGAGCAGCCACGTATTGTTTCGGGCGGCATGGTCGACGATTCCTATATGCAGCTGGCCGCGCTGAGCGAGCTGAACTTCCACTTCGTCAGCACCCACTTCATGCACCCGGATGACCTGCTGGACGTGGACCGCGGCGCAGCGGAAGGCTGGGAGGTCTACAAGGGCGGCCTGACCGACTACCTGGAGTGGCTTACCAAATCCGCGCCCGACCTGCGGCACCAGACGGCGTCGGAGTGCTCCGGTGCCATCCAGCGCTTTTCGTCGGTTACGGTAAGCGTGGATACCAGCGCGGATGCCTGGACGCTCAGCCTCGGCAATTTCCACGACGAGTCGTGGCTCATGTTCCGCGCTAATAATGGCGAGCCGGGTGCGGTGACGGGTGGCGAACTGACGCACCTTACGGGCAATCTGTATCTGCTCAAGGCAAATGATAAGACCGTGACGATCGAGCGCAAGGAGGGTGGCGATAAATGAGAATCTGCTTGGTACTCGAGGGTTGCTACCCCTATGTGCACGGCGGCGTATCTACCTGGATGCATGGCTACATTACGGCCATGCCCGAGCACGAGTTTGTGCTGTGGGTGATCGGCGCGCATGCTGCCGACCGTGGCAAGTTTGTCTACGAGCTGCCCGGCAACGTGGTCGAGGTGGACGAGGTGTTCCTGGATGATGCCCTGCGGCTTTCGGGCGAGCAACATGAAGCCAGTTTTAACGACCGTGAGCGCGAGGCGCTACGCCGTCTGGTGTCGCTCTCCAATCCGGACTGGGACGTGTTATTCGATATCTTCCACCGCCGTCGCGTGCATCCGCTCTCGTTTTTGCAGAGCCGCACGTTTATGGATATCTTTCGCGACGTGTGCCTGGCAGAGTATCCCTACACGCCCTTTGCCGATGCATTCCACACCATGCGCTCCATGTTGCTGCCCGTGCTCTACCTGTTGGGCAGCGAGGTGCCGGTGGCCGATGTGTACCATGCCATCTCGACCGGCTACGGCGGCCTGCTCGCCTGCCTGGGCTCAAGCGTTCACCAGGCTCCGGTGCTGCTAACCGAACACGGCATCTATACCCGTGAGCGCGAGGAAGAGATCATTCGCGCTGATTGGGTGGTGCCGTCGTTCAAGGACCGCTGGATTCGCTTTTTCTACCTGCTTTCGGAGGAGATCTACCGCCGCGCCTTCCGCGTGACGAGTTTGTTCCATAACGCCCGCAAGACGCAGATCGATATGGGCTGCGATGCGGACAAATGCCTGGTCATCCCCAACGGCATCCAGTTCGATCGCTTTAAGGATATTCCCTTAAAGACCGATGACGGCTGGGTGGACATTGGCGCGGTGGTGCGCCTGGCGCCCATCAAGGATGTCAAGACCATGATTTATGCCTTCTTTGAGCTGCACGAGCGCCTGCCCAAGGTGCGCCTGCACATCATGGGCGGCGTGGACGACGAGGAGTACGGCGCCGAGTGCCACGCGCTGGTCGAAACCCTGGGCGTGCGCGACCTGATCTTTACCGGCCGCGTCAACGTGGTCGAGTACATGGAAAAGCTCGACTTTACCATTTTGACGAGCATCTCCGAGGGCCAGCCGCTCAGCGTGCTGGAGTCGCTTGCAGCGCGCCGTCCCTGCGTGACGACTGAGGTGGGCTGCTGTCGCGAGCTTCTCGAAGGCGCCCCGGGAGACGACTTTGGCGTGGCGGGTTTTGTGTCGCCGCCCATGTATCGCAAGGGCTTGGCCGATGCCATGGAACGCATGTGCACAAGCCGCGCTCGTCGCATTGAGATGGGGGAGCGCGGCCAGCGTCGCGTTGCCACGTACTTCTTGCACGAGCAGATGCTTGCCAACTATCGCGCGCTGTACGACGAGACGGCGCGTGCGTTTGACCTGCCCAGAGAGGGGGAGTAGCCGGTGGCCGGAATAGGTTTTGAGCTCAAGCGCCTGTTTAGGCGCAAGGGCCTGTTTGCCACGATGCGCGCTTACGGCTACGCCGGCATTGTGTGCACGGGCCCCATGCTGCTGGGCGTGCTGCTTCAGGTGGGTATCTTGGTGCTGTGCGGTCTGTGGGGCGTTGGTCGCGCCAACCAGGACTTGCTGGTGTGCATGGTGACCTATACGCTGCTGGCCTCGCTTACGCTCACGAGCTTTTTCTCCATGCCGGTCACGCGCTTTTTGGCCGACATGCTTTTTGCCGAGCGCGAGGAAGAGATCTTGCCCTCGTTTTGGGGCTCCAATGCTGTCATGCTCGTTGCGGGCACGGTGCTCTACGGTGTCTTTCTGCTGTTCTCGGGCGCCACGCTGCTGCAGGGGCTGCTGTGCCTGTGGCTCTTCAACATTATGATCGTCAACTGGAACGGTACGAGCTATCTCACGGCCATCAAAGATTATCGTGGCATTCTGTGCAGCTTTGCGGCCGCCATTGGCGTGGCGTGCCTGTGCGCCCTGGCCGCGCTGGCGCTGGGACTGCCGCCGGTCGAGGGCCTTTTGGCGTCAATTGCTCTGGGCTACGGCGTCATGCTCGCCTGGGACGTGGTGCTGCTGTACCGGTATTTTCCGCAGAGCGAACGCAGCCCCTGGCTCTTTTTACGGTGGCTTGATCAGTTTATGCCGTTGGCGCTCACGGGCTTGTTCACCAACCTGGGCCTCTTTGCGCACTTGGTGATAATTTGGGCCGGTCCCATTGGCGTGCAGGTCAAGGGCTTGTTTTATGGTGCGCCCTACCACGATGTGCCGGCGCTCATCGCGTTTTTGACGATCCTGGTCACGTCCGTCAACTTTGTGGTCTCGGTCGAGGTCAACTTTTATCCGCGCTACCGCGACTACTACAGCCTGTTCAACGACGGTGGTGTGGTGGGCGACATTGTGGTGGCCGAGGAGGAAATGCTTGCCACGCTCAACCGAGAACTGCGGTTTTGTGCGCTCAAGCAACTGTTTGTGACGGCGGCGGTCATCTCGCTCGAGACCACGGTGCTGTCGGCCCTACCGTTGGGCTTTAACAACCTGATGCACGGGTATTTTCGCACGCTGTGCGTGGGCTACGGCCTGTATGCCGTGGGCAACACGATCCTGCTGATCTTGCTGTACTTTACCGACTACAAGGGGGCCGTGCTGGCCTCGGGACTGTTTGCCGGTGTGGCCGGGCTGGCGACTGCCGCGTCGTTGCTTTTGCCGCAGCAGTTTTATGGCTTTGGCTTTTTGTTGGGTGCGGCGGTGTTTTTTATCGTGGCGCTGCTGCGGCTCGATACCTATACCGCCAACTTGCCTTATCGTATCCTGAGCCAGCAGCCCATTGTGGCGACCGACAAGACGGGCTGGTTTACACAGCTGGGCCGCTTGCTCGACCGTGCCGAGCAGCGCTATGAGGAAGGTCGCCATAAGGGTGAGCCACATGGCGCGTTTGAGCGCGCAGTAGTTCACGTGTATCGCAAGCATTGGGGAGGTTCTGATGACCGATAGGATGATGTCTCGCCGCTGCCTGGTCGAGGCGGCTGCCGGCGCGCTGTTGCTTTCGGGCTGCTCGGTGCAGGAAGACTCCTCGACTAAAAAGGTCAAAAAGCAGGGCAAGATTAAAAAGGCCGAGTCCTCGGACGGTACCAAGCATCTACGCGATAAAGATGAGCTGTACGAGGTCTACGACGACTCGGGTATTGTGACCATGTACCTGACGGTCTCACGCGGCAACAGCTCCGAGAACACCGACCACAGCTGGGCCGAGATCAAAACGTACTCGGTGTATGACTATGCCGACATGGGCGTGGCGCGCTATCAGGTTATGGGCTTGCTGCAGGCGGGCGACGAAGACGGCCCGGAGGCCGGCGAGGTTGGCTATGGCGAGGAAGCGCCCAATGCCACCGTGCAGGTGCGTGGCCAGACGTCGAGCTCCTACACGCAAAAGAATTACAAGGTGGAGCTCAAAAAAGGAAAAGGTACCTGGCGCCAGCAGCGTGCGATTGCGCTCAACAAGCACATGGGCGAGGGTATGCATTTTCGCAACAAGATGGCCTACGATCTTATCCGCGGGATTCCCCAGATGATGGGCCTGCGCACGCAGTTTGTGCATCTGTGGGTGTGCGACCAGACCGAAAAGTCCAACGATACCTTTGAGGACTACGGCCTGTTTACGCAGGTGGAGCAGCTCAACAAGACGGCGCTTAAGGCACATGGCCTGGATAAGAGCGGGCACCTGTATAAGGTGAACAGCTTTGATTTCCATCGCTACGAGGACACCATTAAGCTTGCCGATGATCCCGACTACAACCAGGTAAACTTTGAGGGCATGCTCGAGATTAAGGGCGATTCGGACCACACCAAGCTCATCGAGATGCTCGACGCCCTCAACGACGAATCGCAAAAGATCGATAACGTGCTCGACACCTACTTTGATACCGAGAATCTGGTCTATTGGCTGGCGTTTCAGATCCTGACGGGCAACTGCGATACGCAGAACCGTAACTGCTATCTGTACAGCCCTCTCAACTCAAATACCTGGTACTTTTTGGATTGGGATAACGACGGCATGCTGCGTAAGCTGGAGCTTTCTCTTACCGGGTTTTCGGACTACGCGAGCTGGGAGCGCGGCGCAAGCAACTACTGGGGCAACGTGCTGTTTAACCGCGCGTTGCGCAGCAAGTCGTTCCGCAGCGAACTCGACCGTGCCGTCAAGGACTTGCGCTCGTATTTGACCGAGACTCGCCTGACCAAGATGATCAAGCACTACCGCGAGGTGACTGAATCCCTGGTCTTTGCTTCGCCCGATATCGACAATCTGCCTGTCACCAAGGACCAATACGAGCAGATCGCCGCGGCGATTCCCTCCGAGATCGAGGAGAACTACAAGAGCTTTCGCGAGAGTTTTAAAAAGCCCATGCCGTTCTACATCGGCGTGCCGCAGATCGATAACGGTAAGCTGCGCATTAACTGGGATGCGTCCTACGACTTTGAGGCGCGCGACATTCGCTACACCGTAGAGCTTGCGCGCGACTATGCCATAAGCGACGTGGTCTTTAAGGCCGAGGACGTGCTGCTTCCCGAAGTGACCTGCGATGCGCCCGATTCCGGCCAGTATTTTGTGCGCGTGCGCGCCACCAACTCCGACGGCTATACGCAAGATGCGTTTGACTACTATGTGACCGACGACGGCAAGCACTACGGCATGAAGTGTTTTTACGTGCAAGACGGCGGTAAGGTCGTGGAGGACACGTATGAGGAGGGCTAGCGCGCTGCTTGAGCGCTTGGCGGCTCCGCCTGTGCGTACCACGCAGGAGCGTTACCGCCACGAGCTCAAATATCTCATTAACGAGGGCGAGCACGCCGCGCTTGCCTGTCGCATGGCGCCGGTTTTTAAACTGGACAAGCATGCGCGGGCGGGTGGTTACACCATTCGCAGCCTGTATTTTGACGACTACTGCAACTCGGCCTATGAGGAAAAAGACGCCGGCATTCTCATGCGCAAAAAGTATCGCGTGCGCATCTATAACGGCAGCGACAAGGTGATTAAGCTCGAGCGCAAAAAGAAGTACGGCAGCTGGATCTACAAGGAGGACGCGCCACTTACGCGCGGCGAGTTTGAGCAGATTTTGGCTGGCGACTACGGCTTTTTGCTGAGGAGCCCGCACCAACTCTGCCGCGAGTTCTACATCGAGTGCATCTGCAACATGATGCGCCCGCGGACCATCGTGGACTACGAGCGCGAGCCGTGGGTGATGGATGAGGGCACCGTGCGCATTACGTTTGACATGAACGTGCGTGCCGCGGTGGGAAGCTTCGATATCTTTGACGTGACGCTGCCCGCGTTGCCGGTCCTGGAGCCCGGTAAGCTGGTGATGGAGGTCAAGTTTACGGAGTTTTGTCCGCAGATGGTGCGCGATATGGTGCCGCCGGGCGCGGCCGAACTCACGGCGGTCTCTAAGTACTGCCTGTGTTATGACAAGACCGCCTACCTGCGCGGATTTAATTACTGGGAATCGGATTTTGAGAACCGAGGGGATATTTAGACCATGAGCACCAGGGACTTTTTTAAGAACTCCGTCTTGGAGGCGTTTGGCCAGGTCGACCCTGCCAAGATCGGTCTGTCGCTGCTCGTGGCGCTCGCCATGGGCATCCTGATCTATTACGTGTACAAGCGCTTTTTTACCGGCGTGGTGTATTCGCGCAGCTTTGCCGTGACGCTCGTGGGCATGTGCGTGCTCACCTGCATGGTCACGCTCGCGATCTCGACGAACGTGGTCATCTCGCTCGGTATGGTCGGTGCTCTGTCCATCGTCCGCTACCGTACGGCGGTCAAGGACCCGCTCGACCTGCTGTATCTGTTTTGGTCCATTACCACGGGCATTACGGCCGGCGCCGGTATGTATGCGCTCGTGGGGCTCGCGGCGGTGGTGATCGTGGTGATGATCGCCGGTTTTGCGAGCCACCAGGATAGGGCACGCGTGTACATGATGGTCATCCACTACACGGGCCAGACCACCGGCGA
>CALJCO010000043.1 GCA_938023905.1 uncultured Collinsella sp.
AAACTTTTTTCAAACTCAGGGCTTTGAGTTTTTATTTTTGTCCCAAGGGGCACGGAGAGCCGCCTTTGGAGGCTCGATATCGCCGAAAACGCCCGTTTTGAAACTCAACCGCCTTTGAGCCTGCAAGCCACCAGCTTCAACAGTAAGTGAGTCGACGCGGGTGGCTTACGAGCCGTTCACAAAACCGCAGGCCACAGGTCTTTGTCAACGATAAGCAAAGTGAATAGTCTCAGGTGGCTTGCCCATGAGTTGGCGTAAGCCTGTTTAGCAAAAGGCTAATCGGACACGACAGGCCGCCCGCATGGCGACGGCGTTTCCCGTGCGGGCACAAACAGCCCTGCGTGCCCTGTCGCGCGATATCCCAATGCGACGTTCAGAACCCTACCCGCCAAGCAGCCACCTCGCGAAATTCAGCACGAGCACGCCCTCCCGGGTATGGGGCTCATGCCTCGTGCGAGTGATGAGAATCTTCGGGAATGCATCCCCGATGGATAGAATCGGCGCAATCTCCCTCTCGAGCGTCGAATCGGCGCCGATATCGTCGCTCACATACACTCTCCTTCCCGGTTTCGAAACCTGGAAGGCAGTATGCGCAAGGATGCGTCGAGGTGCGATCCCAGTCGTACCATGCCAGCAGAGATGTCGAGGCACATTCGTTCATGCTGCAATGCGGGCATCGGAGATGAAAAAAAGCCCGTCGGGTAGTCATGGGCGTGCGGGAGCCCGCATCAGTAACCTGCCTCCTCGGTTGTCCCTTCTTTGCATGGTCGTCTACATAAAGGAGGAACCAGCCATGCAGATCAGCATGCTTGCCCTTCTTGGGTCACGGACCGGGGAGGCGAGGGCCTCCGTCGGGACCGCCCCGAGCAACCGGCATATCCAAGGAATGACAAGGCTCGATCGCTGTGCTGGTCAGGATGCCGAAGCGGGCCGTCCGCCAATCGGAATGCGGGTCAGGATGCTGCAACGTGATTCCAGCTGCAGGATACGGCTCCTTTGCGGTTGCCGCAAAACCTGCTGGCAACATTCTTACTATCCGAATGATGTACGCATCCCTTGGGATCGTTTCGCCTGACCAGGGCCATCTTCAGCGCCTCATCGGCCAGCTCGGCAGGCGCCTCTTCCACGCGTAATAGCCCTGGCGGGTCACCTACGCAACCAAAGATACAAAAGGGATCGAATGGCCAGAAAGGATTGTCCTTGCCGACAGGCAATCCTTGACAAACGAGCTTCAGCCTCCTTAAAATTGCGTGGTTTGCCGAACTGAGTCAGCGAAGGAGGGGTGTCGTGGTTGGTCTTTTCCGCACGTGGATGAGCGCCTAAAAAGCGGCGCTGTTATGGCGTCGCGCTGTTTTGCACGCCATTCCACGATTGGACATAACCATGATGTTTGAAACCTCTCGGCGCAGGTCTGTTTCGCTGTGCCATTCATGGCAATTCAAGCTTTGTTTCGTATGGGGCGGGGAGCTCGTGTCGACATTGACGAGCTCGATTCTCCAAATGGGTCTCATTTGGCATATCGCCCTCACGACAGGATCATCTTCCCTCCTCTCCCTGGCATCGTTAGCAGGCTTTCTGCCGATTGCTTTGTTCGGAGTCCTTGCGGGCGCCGTTGTCGACAGACTGCCTTTGAAGCGTGTTCTCATCGGCGCCGACCTCTTCGTTGTCGCGGTGGGCGCCGCCTTGGCGATTGCCTCGTTGGCCGGCAGCTTACCTGCGTGGTCAATACTCATCGCCCTGTTTCTCCGCGCAGCTGGCACTTCGTTCTACACGCCGGCCTCCCAATCCCTCACGCCCCATCTCGCCCCGCCAGAGCATCTCGTTCGCCTATCGGGAGTGACTCAGGCGATTCAGTCCGGCGGATACATTCTTGGCGCCGCGCTCGCGGCAGTGATTTATCCTGTGGCGGGCATTACCGCCATGATTGCCCTCGACGTGCTGGGAGCGCTTTTCGCTTCTCTAGCTGTCCTCGCCGCACAGATAGACGCAGGGGGCCTCGACGAAGCCGACCGCAGCTCGTCCTTTTCCAATAAGGTTCGAGAGCTCTTCTCTGAGATTTCGGACGGCTACAAGCTGATCAGGGGATACAGGGGGCTGTTCGCCCTTCTTTGGTGCGGGTTCGTCTTCGCTTTCGCGTTCTCCCCACTCGCGGCATTGTTCCCAATAATGACCTTGGGACATTTTGGCGGTAGCACGGGGGATGCTGCTTTGGTGGAGGTCCTTTTCTCCGCAGGCATGCTGGCTGGGTCCGGCATCTTGGCGGCCACGGGAGGGTTCCGCAATAGGTCGCTCACCATGGTCGCCGCGATTGCCGGCTTCGGCATTGCCGCAATCGTATCCGGATCGCTCGGCCCGTCATTGTTCGCTGCTTTCCTGCCGGCGAGCTTTCTTATGGGCGCATGCTCCCCGCTGTACGCGGGAACCCAGACTGCCCTTATGCAGGAGCAGATACCTCCTGAGTACCTAGGCCGCGTTTTCGGCCTCTACGGAACCATCATGGCGTGGGCCATGCCCATGGGCCTCGCAGCCCCCTCCGTTTTTGCGGACCTGCTCGGAGCTCCGTTATGGTTCGTCGGCTCTGGAGCGACCATGGTACTGCTTGCGATGGCTATGCTGCTTGCTCCGAGCGTCCGAAACGTGGGGAAAAGAGATACCGGGCAGATTCAATAGCCCAAGTATTCGAAAAAAAGAGGCAGCAGCCATCGGTTCAAGCGTCAGCCTTCAAGCCCTTGCGACGACGAGGTATTGCACCGACATCCCACATCGCGCTCCTTATTCGCCGCCAACTATCATTTTCGGATTTGCCGGCTTGCGCAAGGCCAAAACGCTCGCGCCGGCAATCGGGCAAAGGCGAAAAATCGACGTGAGCAATCTTTTTTGGCATGGCTGCGCTTCCAGTAAAACGCTAATACGCAAAAGGCGGTTCAACCTATGGAACTCATAGTCAAAGCTAAAGACATCTTTTTGGAATATGCCGGCCGCGATATCCTGGACATCGAAGAATTGGAAATCTACCCCTACGATCGCATCGGCTTGGTGGGAGACAACGGCGCAGGCAAAACCAGCCTGCTTAAAATCCTGAGCGGCAATCTTACCATTGCGGACGCCGACGTCAGGCGCTTCGGCAGCATTGCCCTCATCGGCCAACTCGATGAACTCGACCTTGATGCGGCTCAGGACAACGGCGAGATGCTCTCCCGTCTCAACGTCGCCGGAGTGGCGCAGGAGACGATGAGCGGCGGAGAGGAGACACGCGCCAAGATTGCCTCTGCGCTCTCCCAGCATGCAAGCGCGATCTTCGCCGACGAGCCTACGAGCCACCTCGACCAAGACGGCATCAGCCTTCTCGTCGGACAACTCAAGGCATTTGATGGAGCCCTGCTCATCGTGAGCCATGACCGTTATTTTCTCGATCAGGTAGTGGACAAGATCTGGGAGCTCAAAGACGGCGGTATTTCCGAATTCTGGGGTGACTACTCCGACTATCTGCGACAGAAAGAAGAAGAGCGCAAAGTTCAGGCGGCTCGATACGAAGAGGCGATGCGCGAGCGCGAGCGCCTCGAAGCCGCCATCGAAAAACAACGGAAAAAAGCACGGCAGGTCGACGCCAAGCAGAAGGGCGCAAAGAAAAGCAACGAGAATGCAGGTCGATTGGGACATCAGAAAGCAACCGGCACCAAACAGAAGAGGATGTACCAGGCAGCTAAGAACATGGAGAAGCGCCTCGAAGCGCTCGAAGGGATCGAGGCCCCAGATAGCATTCGCACCGTGCGGTTCCGCCAGAGCAAGGCCCTGGAACTGCATAGTAAATTTCCCATCTCGGCAGACGATTTCAGCTTGAGCTTCGGCAACTGCATGCTCTATGACCACGCGAAATTCGAGATACCGCTCGGTGCCAAAGTGGCCATCACCGGTGGCAACGGCACAGGAAAGACCAGCCTGCTGAAGGCAATCGTTCGACGCGCCGACGGTATCAACATCTCTCCCAAAGCAGAGATCGGCTACTTCGAACAGACAGGTTACAAGTTCGACGCCCGCCAGTCTGTGATCTCGTTCATGCAGAATGGTTGCGAGTACAGCATGACCGAAATTCGAGGCATCCTCGCCTCTATGGGAATCGGACCGCGCGACCTGACAAAGGACGTTGGCGTTCTCTCGGGAGGCGAAGTCATCAAGCTGCTACTCGCGAAGATGCTGCTGGGCAGATACAACATCTTGCTCATGGACGAGCCTGGAAATTACCTGGACATCAAGAGCGCCGAAGCCCTCGAGCAGATGATGAGCGCCTATGCCGGAACGATAGTGTTCGTCTCCCACGATAAGAGGCTGGTCGAGAACGTCGCAGACATTGTCTACGAAATAAAGGACACCAAGCTAGTCAAAATCTTTCAGCGCGAATAGCCCTAAATGAGCAGGAAATAATCCCCGAACGGAGACAAGGGAGTAAAACGGCAAAGAAAGAGCCTCCGTCCCAACGCAGGGAACGGAGGCTCTTTAATCGCTTTTACTCATCTCCGTCGCTGGTGGCTTTGTCATGACTCTCGTACGAAACGAAACTCAGCGGCATAGTGCGGCACTCAAAATCGCAGGTCAGAACCCTGTCGTCCTACTCCCACTCGATGGTCGCGGGCGGCTTGGACGTGATGTCGTAGCACACGCGGTTGGCGCCAGGGACCTCGGCAACGATGCGGCCGGAGATGCGGGCCAGGACGTCGTAGGGCAGCTTGGCCCAGTCGGCGGTCATGGCGTCGCTGGACTCGACGGCACGCAGGATGATCGGGCGCTGGTAGGTGCGCTCGTCACCCATAACGCCGACGGACTTAATGTCGGGCAGGACGGCGAAATACTGCCAGCAGCTGTGCTCGGAGTTGCGCTCTCCGGTCTGCTCAAACAGGCGCTGGTTGTAGGCGTCGAGCTCCTCGCGCACGATGGCGTCGGCGTTTTTGAGGATCTCGAGCTTCTCCTTGTCGACCGCACCGATGATGCGGATGGCCAGACCCGGGCCCGGGAAAGGCTGGCGGAACACGATGTGACCCGGCAGGCCCAGCGCCAGACCAAGCGCACGGACCTCATCCTTAAAGAAGTGGTCGAGCGGCTCAATAAGGTCGAAGTGCACGCCCTCGGGGAACGGGATCAGGTTGTGATGGCTCTTGATGGTGGCCGTCTTGCCGCCCGTCTTGCGAGCGCCGGACTCGATGATGTCGGGGTAGATGGTGCCCTGAGCCAAGTACTTGACCGGCTTGCCGTCGCACTCGAGCTGCTGCGCCACGGCGAAGAACTCTTTCCAGAACTGCGTGCCGATGAACTCCTCGCCGATGATCTTGCGCTTCTTCTCGGGCTCGGTGACACCGGCCAGAAGCTCGGCATAACGGTCCTCGGCGTGGACGTGGATAAAGTCGACGTCAAACTGCTTGGTGAAGACCTCCTCCACCTGCTCGGGCTCACCCTTGCGCAGCAGACCGTGGTTGATGAACACGCAGGTCATCTGCTTGCCCACGGCGCGAGCGCCCAGCGCAGCCACGACGGAGGAGTCGACGCCACCGGACAGGGCCAGAATCACGCGGTCGTCGCCAACCTTCTCGCGGAACTCAGCCGTCATGGTCTCGACCAGGTTGTCCATGCTCCAGTTGGGCTCCAGGCCGCAGATTTCAAACAGGAAGTTGCTCAGCAGCTGCTGACCGTACTCGGAATGCTTGACCTCGGGGTGGAACTGCGTGGTGAAGATCTTGCGCTCGACGCACTCCATGGCGGCAACCGGGCACACGTCGGTGCTGGCGGTAACGGTAAAGCCCTCGGGCACCTCGGAGACGGCATCGCGGTGGCTCATCCACACGGTCTGCTCCATGGGCGTGGAGTTAAAGAGCTTGGCGCCTGCCGTGCGCGTGATGGTGGCGCGGCCGTACTCGCCCACCTCGGAGTGGCCAACCTTGCCGCCGAGCGTCACGGCCGTGATCTGATGGCCGTAGCAAAAGCCCAGGACGGGAAGGCCTAGGTCAAAGATGGCGGGATCGATGGACGGAGCGTCCTCGGCGTATACGGAAGCCGGACCGCCGGAAAGGATGAGCGCAGAGGCGTTCATCTCGCGAATCTCGTCGGCCGAGATGTCGCAGGGGACAATCTCGGAATACACGTTGAGGTCGCGGACGCGACGGGCAATGAGCTGACCGTACTGCGCACCAAAGTCGAGTACGAGGACCTTTGCGGAAGCCTTTTGATCCATGGTTCCCCCTCTTGTTGGCGGGGAGCCGGTGCCCACCCGCGTGAATGAACGAAAATAACTTCCATAGTGTACACGTTATATGGGGTTTCTCGTCCCTCGCAGCCATCAGCGCACGGCAAACGCACGACCTGGACCCCTATTTGACGGCAATTGAAGTGTCACCAAACGTCACAGATGATGTAATACGTTTGAACATTCGACGCCCTGTGCCACAATACTGCCGAACGACTCCGCCCTTGCGGCGGCAAAACGATAGGAATACCAGCATGAAGCGCATCCTTCTCATCGCCACGGGCGGCACCATCGCATCGACCGAGGACGGCAACGGCCTCTCCCCCGCCCTGACCGGTGAGGAGCTCGCCCAGAGCGTCCCCGAGATCTCGGGCCTCTGCGAGCTCGACGTGGTGCAGCCCATGAACATCGATAGCACCAATATGCGCCCCAGTGACTGGATGCGTATCCGCGACGTCATCGTCGAGGGTTATGCCGACCACGACGGCTTCGTGATTCTGCACGGCACCGACACCATGAGCTACACTGCGGCAGCACTTTCCTATCTGATTCAGGACAGCCCCAAGCCCATCGTACTCACCGGCTCGCAAAAGCCCATGGGCAACCCTTTTACTGACGCCAAACTCAACCTGTACCAGAGCCTGCTCTATGCGCTCGACGAGCATTCGCACGACGTCTCGATCGTGTTTGGCGGCGTCGCCATTGCCGGCACGCGCGCCCGTAAGCAGCGCACCATGAGCTTTAACGCGTTCATTAGTGTGAACTATCCGCCCATTGCCTACATCCGAAACGACCGCATTGTGCGCAACGGGCTTCACGGTACCCACCAGAATGAGAGCCCAGTCCGTTTCTACGGCAGCATTGACCCGCGCGTATTTGTACTCAAGCTTACGCCCGGCGTAAACCCGGGCATCCTCGACGCCCTTGCCGACAGCTACGACGCTGTGATTTTGGAGACCTTTGGCATTGGCGGTATCCCCGAGTTTGGTGAGTCGGGCGAGTCATTCCAGGAGTCAATTTTCCGCTGGGTCGATTCGGGCCGCACCGTCGTTATGACCACGCAGGTCCCCGAAGAGGGCCTCGACCTGGGTGTTTATGAGGTCGGCCGAGCTTACGCCGATCATCCGGGTATTTTGCGCGGCGACGATATGACCACCGAGACGCTCGTGGCCAAAACCATGTGGGCGCTCGGCCAGTCACGTGATGCGGCCGAGATTCAGCGCCTGTTCTACAGCCAAGTCAACCACGACCGCATCCCGATGGTGTAGCAAAAAAACAAAATATACCTCTTTGGGCCTTGTAGGGCACGTGGTACCCCTCGGAACGTGCAAAAAGCGGAGTTTTCAGCATCCGCCCCTTCCGGGAACGTTAAAACCGCTGGCTGTAAATTGCCTTTCGGCTCGAAAGGCTCGTTCCGCGCGCTTGTTATGGTAGCGTGCAGAGATGTGGTGTAAGAGGCGGGGCATGCCCCGCCTCCGCCCTTT
>CALJCO010000044.1 GCA_938023905.1 uncultured Collinsella sp.
ATGGTAGCGGCCAGGATGGAAGACTCGGCACCTTCCGTACGTACACGGTGCTGGTCGATGCCGACGACGTGACGCTTGCGGGTCTAACAATCGAAAACAACGCCGGTGATGGGCGCGAGGTCGGCCAGGCGATTGCCCTGTATGCCGATGGTGACCGCCTGGTTGTCGATGCCTGCTGCATTAAGGGACACCAGGACACGCTCTTTTTGGGGCCGCTGCCGCCGCGCGAGGCCAAGCCGGGCGGCTTTATAGGCCCCAAGCAGTTCGCCCCGCGCCGTGTGGGGCGGCAGTATTTTCGACGTTGCCGGATCGAGGGCGATGTCGACTTTATCTTTGGCGGCGCGCGTGCCTACTTTGAGGGGTGTGAGATTCGCTCGCTCAACCGCGATATGGATGTCAACGGGTATGTAACGGCAGCCTCCACGCCTCAGGGCGAGCCGTACGGATTTGTGTTCCATGGCTGTTCGTTTACAGCCGATGAGGGCATTGCCCCCGGATCGGTCTATCTGGGTCGTCCATGGCGCGAGTGGGCCCAGACCGTTTTGCTCGAATGCTGGCTGGGCCCCCATATTTCACTCGAGGGCTGGTGGGATTGGAATAAGCCAGCGGCACATGACGGCACCCTGTATGCCGGCGGTACCCTGTTTGGCCCGGCGGGTGATACTGCCGCTTGGGTGCCGTGGGCGCATTGCCTGACCGGTCAGGATTCCGAACGCTATGCGCGTGACCGAGTGCTTGCCGGCACGGATGGTTGGGATCCCGAGGGCGGCGACGGTGATGCGGTAGAGACGGCCGGGCTATCTGCCAATGGCCGCACCGTGCACATCGAGACGTACTACGAGGACGAACCTGCGCTGCGCGCCCGACTGAAGCGCGAGGGGCGCTCGGCCGCATTTACGGGCAAGACTCCCACAGACTTTGAGGCATGGAAGGCTGCGACCAGGACTCGTCTGTACGATATTTTGGGCCTTTCGCTTATGGACCGCGCCCCGATTGAGATTCGTGAACTCAATCGCGTGCGGGTTGCCGGCAGCATCGTGCGTACTCATGCGGTGTTGCAGGTTGAGCACGATGTGTGGATGCCGTTTTACCTGTTGGAGCCGTCCCGCCCCAAGCTTGACGAGCGGGGACTCAAGCGCTGCTATATCTGCCCGCATGGTCACCAGGGGGCGGGTGCTGCAAGCATAGCCGGCGTTGCGGGCGTGCCGGCGGTCGACGATGCCGTGCGTAAGTTCAATTACGACTACGGTCTGCGTTTGGCGCGCATGGGTTACGTGACCGTTTGCCCCGATGCGCGTGGTTGGGGATACCGTCGTGACTGGAAGGGTCAGGGCGACGACGAGAACAGCTACCTGCGCGGTACGTGTCTGAATCAAGCACGTATGGCCGAGCCGCTGGGTCTTTCGGTCGCGGGCCTCAACGCCTGGGACAACATGCGCTTGATTGATTACTTGGAGACACGCGGTGACATTGCCATGGACGACCTGGGCTGCTTTGGTTTTTCGGGCGGCGGTTACATGACGTTGTACCTGTCCGCGCTCGACCCGCGCGTGCGCAAGGCGTTTGTCTCGGGCTATCTGTACGGCGTTGATGATTCGCTACTACACCTCAACGGCAATTGCAGCTGCAATTACACGCCTGGACTCTGGCGTCTGCTCGACATGGGCGACATTGCCTCGCTTATCGCGCCACGGCCGCTCTTGGTTCAGAGCTGCGAGAAAGACCATCTCAACGGCGCCCGCGGGCTTGCGAACGTAGACGAGCAGCTCGATATCGTTCGCGACGCCTACGCGCTGCTGGGCAAGGATGAAAACCTTCTGCACGAGGTCTGCCCGGGTGGACACCACCTGGGCGTGGCGCATCTTGCCGAGGATATCGAATGGCTCGATTCGCAAGTTGCGGAATGCGCCCACGCATAGCCCCTCGGATGTTGCGAATGAACGGTATGTACCTGTATGACCGCCGGTGTGCGGGTGAGGAGAAGAATATGGAAACGAAAAACTTGAGCGAATCGACCATCTGCTGCTTTGGCGATTCGACCACCTGGGGCGATAACGGATGCGGCGGGGGAGGCAACGATATCTCCTGGACTTCGCACCTGGGTGCGCTGCTGGGCGGCGCTACGATCGAGAACTTTGGTATTAAGGGTTCGCGTATTGCCGTCAAGGCCGACCGTGGCGATTCGTTTGTCGAGCGCTTGGACGGCATCGATCACACGGCAGATATCTGCATCGTCTTTGGCGGCGTTAACGACTTTAGCCGTAACGTGCCGCTGGGAGAGCTGGGCAGCACGGACGTGCACGAGTTCTACGGTGCGCTCGACTACCTGATCCGCACCATCACGGCGCGCTCGCCTCAGGCAAAGCTGGTGTTTATGACGCCGTGCAAGACGAGCGGCAAACACGAGAAGGATATTCCGGCAAGCAACGAGGCCAACCATCTGGGCCTGACGCAAGACGCCTATGTGCGCGCGATGCTGGAGGTCTGCGATCGCTACTCGGTGCCGGTGATCGACCTGTATGCGCAAAGCGGCATCAGCCCGTTTTTGCCGGAGCACCGCGAGCTCTACATGCCGGACGGTCTGCATTACAGCCCTACCGGCTATGAGCGCCTGGCGCATCGCATTGCCGCGGCTCTCACCGCCGTTTGCCGCTAAAAGGATGCCGTTTGCGGGGATTATAGGGTTAACGTTCACCCTATAATCCCCGTTCGCGTTACACTAGGGTAAACGTTCACCCATCAATAACGTCAGAGGGGACAGCAATGGGTTGCAATCAGATTCTGGACCGTTATATCGAGCAGTTGATCGAGACCTCTACGCCTCAGGCGCCGGCCTGGAATATCGAAAAGCTTCGCGCCGGCAAGGAGAACACCTGGAATTACATTGACGGCTGCATGATCAAGGCACTCATCGAGCTGTACGAGATCACCGGCGAGCAGCGCTACCTGACTTTTGCCGATGACTACATCGATTTCTTTGTCCAGGACGATGGCACCATCAAGCATTACAATCCCCAGGAGTACAACCTCGATAACGTCAATGCAGGCAAGACCCTCTACAAACTCTATGACCTGGTAGGCAAGCCCAAGTACCGTGCCGCCATGGATACCATCTATCGTCAGCTCGAAACCCAGCCGCGTACCAAAGAGGGTGTGTTTTGGCACAAGGCCGTCTACCCCAACCAGATCTGGCTCGACGGCATGTACATGGCGCAGCCGTTCTACATGCAGTACGAGCTGAGCTTCCACAACCGCCGTGCCTGCTCGGATAGCTTCCATATGTTCCAGGTCGTGCATGACCTGATGCGCAACCCCCTCAACGGTCTGTACTATCACGCCTACGACGCGAGCCGCAAGCAGTTCTGGTGCGATCCCGTCACCGGTCTTTCGGCCAACTTCTGGCTGCGCGCCGAGGGCTGGTTTGCCATGGCGCTCATCGATACCTGGGAGCTCATGCCGCCCTCGATGTCGGCCGAGAAGGACGAGATCCGCAAGATGTTCCACGACCTGATCGACGCCATGCTGCCGTATCAGGACGAGAAGACCGGCATGTGGCACCAGGTCATCAACCTGCCCAATATCGCCCCCAACTATCTGGAGGAGTCGGGCAGCGCCATCTTTGCCAACGCCATCATGAAGGGCGTGCGCCTGGGCGTGCTGGGCGAGCGCTACTACCAGTACGGCCGCCGTGCGTTTGACGGCATCTGCGACACGTGCCTGTCCGAGCGCGACGGACAGCTGGCGCTCGACAACATCTGCCTGGTGGCGGGTCTTGGCAACACCGCGCACCGCGAGGGCACGTTTGGCTACTACATGAGCGAGCCCGTCGTCAAAAACGACGCGAAGGGCGTAGCGCCGCTGGTGCTTGCCTATATCGAGACCATGCATCATGACAAGCTTGCCGGTAAGCGCGATCCGCTTGCCCCTTCGGGCGTGTGCTCCATCGACGACCCGTTTGGCGGCTACACGCCGGGCATCAATGCTCATAAGGGGCGTGAATAGCGTGGGGGCCATTACTCCGGGCGTGCGTTTACACGACCTTCCGCAGGGGACCGTCGAGGAACGCATTCGCATGGCAGGAGAGCTGGGCTTTTCGTGCATTCAGCTGCCGAGCAAGGTGCTCTACGCATCAATGGGAATCGATCGATGCGGTCTGACCCGCGAGCTCGCCGACCATTTGCGTGCGGTGCTCGATGAGGCGGGCGTTTCGGTCGCCGTGCTCGGCTGTTATAAGAATCTGGCGACGCCCGATCGACAACAGCTCACGGATAACTTTGCCGAGTACGAGGCGTGCTTGAACTTTGCTCAGATGCTCGGCGGCTGTCCGGTTGGCACCGAGACCGGTCGTCCCAATGCGCAGAACCGCGTTGCTGACGACCGTATGACCGACGAGGCACTCGATGCGTTTATGGATGGACTCGCGCGCGTCTGCGAGTGCGCCGAGGCCGTGGGTGGGCAAATACTGATCGAGCCCGGCTGGAACGAGACGGTCAACACGCCAGATCGCTGCCGTGAGGTGCTGGAGCGCGTCCCGAGCCCGGCGCTCGGCGTGATCTACGACCCGGTGTCGCTGCTGCATCCCAGCGTCGTTGGCGAGGCGCAGGAAATCACCGCGCGTATGCTCTACTTATGCGGCAGTAAGATTCGCGTGCTGCACGCCAAGGATTTTGAGGTCGTCGACAACGAGGACGAAGCCGGCTGGTGCGATGGTACGGGTTCTCGCCTGGTGTGCCACGGCGTGGGCGAGACGGGCCGCTATGACTTTGAGCCCGTGGTGGCCTGGGCGGCTGCCGCCTGTTCGGGGATTCCTTGCGTGGTCGAGAACAGCGTGCCGGCGACGGCGGCTAGCTGCCTGGCGACACTCGAGCGCATGTCCGCTCGCTGCGGGGCTCCGCATCGCGAGATATAGCATTGGCTTTTGCCGTGGCGGCATATTGAGTTTGCTTGACTGGGGGCGGCGGTGAAGGGTTTTTATCGTCGCCTCATTGGATTACATCAAAAAGGGGAGTTGCGTGGCTATCCACATTGTCGAAGAGGCGAATCGTTGCCTAGGTTGCAAAAGGGCGTTCTGCCAGCTTAAAGGCTGCCCGGTGCAGACGCCTATTCCGCAGGTCATTGACTTGTTCAAGCAGCGTCGTCTGGAAGAGGCAGGTGAGCTGCTGTTCCAGAACAACCCCATGAGCGCGGTCTGCTCCATGATCTGCAACCATTCGGGCCAGTGCGAGGGCGCGTGCATTCAGGGCCGCAAGGGCGCACCGGTGCATTTTTCGAGTATCGAGAACTATATCTCGACGGCATATTTGGACCGTAAGGAGTGGAAGCCCGCGCCGTCGTGCGGCAAGCAGGTTGCCGTGGTCGGTTCCGGTCCTGCCGGCATTACCGTGGCCATTAAGATGGCCCAGCTGGGCTGTGCCGTCACGGTGTTTGAGCAACGCCCCGAGATCGGCGGCGTGCTGGAGTACGGCATCCCCGAGTTTCGCCTGCCCCGTGCTCTCGTGCAAAAGTACCGTCACGTGATGTGCTCGCTTGGCGTGCGCGTCCGTCCCTCGACCACCATCGGTGGTGCGCTGCATATCGACGACCTGCTGCGCGACGGCTACGATGCGGTCTTTGTCGGTACCGGTACCTGGCGCGCCCGCAAGCTGGGTATTCCCGGCGAGTCGCGTGGCAACGTACTGTTTGGTATCGATTACCTGGTCGATCCCACGAGTGTGGCGATCGGTCAGAACGTGGCGGTTATCGGCGCCGGCAACGTGGCCATGGATGTTGCCCGTACGGCTCTGCGCTCGGGCGCTCGCAAGGTTACCGTGTATGCCCGATCGCGCCATATCTCGGCCATCGATGACGAGGTGGAGCTGACCGAGCTTGACGGTGCCGAGATCGTGCGCGGAAAGGCGATCTGCGCCATCGACGATAACGGTCCGGTGTTCGAGACGGCTATCTTTGACGAGGACGACAACGTGGTGGGCTACGAGGAAGAACTTGACCATGTGCCCGCCGACACGGTTGTGATTGCGGCCTCGCAAGTGCCTAAGGACAAGCTGGTGCTTACGACGGGCGGTCTGGAGACCGACCATCGCGGTCTTCTTTCGGTCGATGAGTGCGGCATGACCACCGTGCCTGGCGTCTTTGCCGCCGGCGACGTGGTCAACGGCCCGCTCACCGTGGTCCATGCCGTAGCCGGCGCCAAGCTCGCCGTCGAAGGCATGACCAGCTATCTGGGCCTCTAACCCACCCCGCCCATCAGTTGCGGTGGAATACGGACTGTTTTGGCTGTCAAAGGCCTTATCTACTCCGTATTCCACCGCAACTTTTTGTGGGCTGAGTAAAAGCCGGGGGAGCGTGTACGGTCGGGTACAGCGCAGTTGCTGATACGATAAGTACGTTAGCAACTGCCGCCGAGCGGCTCAAACGAAAGGAACCCTGTATGGAGTCTTCCGCCTACCCGATGCTCTTTAGCCCGATCAGGGTCGGTACGACCGAGGTCAAGAACCGCGTCTTTATGCCGCCGGTGTCCACGAACCTGGCCGATCATGGCTATGTGACCGACGACTTGGTCGATCATTACCGTGCCCGTGCCAAGGGCGGCGTGGGCCTCATCATCACCGAGGTCGTGACGGTCGAGCCCACCTATACCTATCTACCGGGTGACATGTGCTGCTACGACGACACGTTTATCCCTGGCTGGGAAAAGCTCGCCGCGGCCGTCCACGAGTATGGCTGCAAGATCATGCCGCAGCTCTTCCACCCCGCCTACATGGCCTTTAACATTCCGGGCACGCCGCGCCTGATCGCTCCGTCCTTTGTGGGCCCGTCCTATGCCCGCGAGGCGCCGCGCCCCATCACGGTCGATGAGATCCACGAGCTCGCGCATCAGTTTGGTGACGCTGCTGTGCGCATGCAGAAGGCCGGTGTCGACGGCGTCGAGGTCCATGCGGCACACGCCCACGGCATGCTCGGCGGCTTTTTGACCCCGCTCTATAACAAGCGCACCGACGAGTACGGTGGCTCGCTCGACGCCCGCATGCGCTTCCTGCTCGAGGTCATCGCCGAGATTCGCGAGCGCTGCGGCAAGGACTTTATCATCGACGTCCGTATCTCGGGCGACGAGTACACCGATGGCGGCCTGACCCTCAACGACATGATCTATGTCTCGCGTCGCTTGGAGAAGGCCGGCGTCGACATGATCCACGTGTCGGGCGGCACTACCATCAAGCGCGGCTCCGCCATTCCCGCCGCCGGCACGCAGCAGGCCTCGCACGCCGCCTGCTCGCGCGAGATCAAAAAGCACGTCAACATTCCCGTTGCCACGGTCGGCCGCATTAACGAGGCATGGATTGCCGAGGAACTGATCGAGGACGGCGCCGCCGACATCTGCATGATGGGCCGTGCCAATCTGTGCGATGCCGAGTTCTGCAACAAGGCGGCTGCCGGCAACGCCGACGAGATCCGTCCCTGCATCGGCTGCCTGCGCTGCCTGAACGGCATCATGTTTGGCAAGCGCATCTCCTGCACCGTCAACCCGGACGTGGAGCGCGACGAGGCCGGCTATGAGCCTGCCGCCGAGGCCAAGAACGTGCTCGTTGTGGGCGCCGGTCCTGCGGGCATGGAGGCAGCCTACATTGCCGCCAAGCGCGGCCACAACGTGGTGCTCGTGGATAAGCAGGACGAGCCGGGCGGCGAGATGCGCATCGCGGCCGTTCCGCCGGCAAAGCAGGAGCTCACGCGCGTGATCAAGTATCAGTACCGTCGCCTGGCCGAGGCCGGCGTCACATGCGTCTTTGGTACCGAGCTGACCGCCGAGGACATCCAGCGCGACTACGCGGGTTACGAGGTTGTCCTGGCCTATGGCGCCGAACCCATCGCCCCGGCCTTTATGCAGGGCTTTAAGCAGGTCATGACGGCTGATGACCTGCTGGGCGGCAAGGCTTTCCCGGGCAAGAAGATTGTCATTGTGGGCGGCGGCACCGTTGGCTGCGAGACGGCCGATTACCTGGCCCCGTTGGTCAACGATCTGTCGCCGGCAAACCGCGACGTCACCGTTATCGAGATGACCAAGACGCTCGCCGCCAACGAGGGCGGCGCCGGTCGCGCGGTCCTCATCACGCGTATGCTTTCCAAGGGCGTCCACGTGCTGACCGAGGCCAAGGTGACCGAGATTACCGAGGACACCATCAGTTACGAAAAGGACGGCGAAGTCCACACCATCGCCGACGCCGATACGCTGGTGCTTGCCATGGGCTACCGTCCTAACACCAAGCTGGCCGATGACCTTGCCGCTGCCGGCGTTGCCATCCACGTGCTGGGCGATGCCCAGAAGTGCGGCAACATCCGCGACGCCATCGGCGATGGCTACAAGGTCGCCTGCGAGCTGTAGGCTCTTGGCAAATAGGGGAGCGGCCACCTTGCAGTGGCTCAAGCGATAG
>CALJCO010000045.1 GCA_938023905.1 uncultured Collinsella sp.
TGCCTCCCTTTTCTCGAACCTTAATTTCAAAGTCCAAGAAATGGGATGCAGTTCAATATTAACCTGTCCCCCTTGCTCTAAATCGGGTATAAAGGCGTGCGGCATATCGAATGAAAGGCAATTTGCATGAATGACTTTATGAAGGGCCGCAATGGCGCTGACGAACTCACCATCGTGATGGGCTTCGCAGGCATTATCATCGCCGTGATCGGTTCGATGGCTCGTATCCAGTGGCTCAGCTGGATCGCCATCGCCGTCATCGTGATCGGCGTGCTGCGCGGCCTGTCCAAAAATATCGATGCACGTCGCAAGGAGAACGAGGCCTTTGTCGCCACGACCGCCAATGTTCCCGGCTTGGGCAAGTTCGTCGCCAGCTTGGGCGGCGGCGCTGCAGCGGCTAGCACCTCACGCGCAGCCGGCACCAGTAAGGAAGACTTTGAGCGTGCCAAGCGCACGGCCAAGAAGATGTGGAAGGGTCGCAAGACCACGGCATACCTCAAGTGCCCCAACTGCGGCCAGATGCTCTCCGTCCCCAAGGGCAAGGGCAAGATCCGCGTCACCTGCCCCAAGTGCCACGCCAAGATGGAGACACGCTCATAGCCGCCATACCATGGGACAAAATAAAGCCGAGGCCTCGCACTGAGACCTCGGCTTTTTTGATTATGACAAAGGGATTGCCCCTTTGTCGCATCGTCATATCGCACGCTTACGCCACGCCGTCGCGGGCAAGCTCCTCGGCCAACGCCTCGGCAGGCATGGCCATAATCGTGTCGAGCTCGGCGTCCACCTCGGGAATACGCTTCACCTTGAGTTTGCGCACCAGATCACCACGGCACATCACGTGCATCGGCTCACGCAGTGCGCACAGGTCATCGAGCGGATTCTTGCGCGTCACCAGGATATCGGCGGCCTTGCCGCACTCGATCGTGCCGGTCTCGCCGCCCAGCCCCAGCAGCTCAGCATTGACCTGCGTGGCCGTGTGCAGCGCGAAGGCGTTGCTCACGCCGACATACTTGGCAAAATAGGCCACCTCACGCCACATGTCGTACTGCGTCACGAACGGGCAGCTCGAGTCCGTGCCAAGGCCCACCTTAACGCCAGCTTCCAGTGCGGCACGGGCGCTCTCGATGATGCCCGAGCACACGATGTCGCCGTTCTTCTTTTGCGTATCGGTCGAATGGGTCTTTTCCGGGTCGAGCAATACAAACGGCAGCGCCGGGCTGATAGTGCAGGTCACACTCGGCGCACGCCCCTCGAGCTGTGTGCCCGCGGCGCCACGATACAGCTCCAAGATTTCGGGTGTCAACGGAGCGCCGTGCTCGATCGTATCGACGCCGGCCTGAAGCGCAGCCTTCACGCCTTCGGTGCTCTCGACATGGGCCATAACCGGCAGGCCCACCTCGTGCGCCGCCTTGCACGCCGCCGCGGCAACCTCGACCGGCATACGCAGCACACCCGGCTCGCCCACCTCGGTAGCGTCGAACACGCCGCCCGTCACGAACAGCTTGATGACGTCGGCACCGCGCGCATACAGGTCGCGCACCTGTTCGGCTGCCTCGGCGGGACTGTTGGCCACCTGGGCGAACAAACCCGCACCATGGCCGCCCGGCACCGTGACACCCGTTCCCGGCGCCACCAGGCGAGGACCTTGATACTTGCCGGCATCGATAGCATCGCGCACGGCAAGATCGGCAAACAGCGGGTCGCCCGCGCCGCGCACCGTGGTCACGCCACTTGCCAGTTGTTGTTGGGCGCTGCCCTTAAGAATATGGCGCACGATGGCGCGCCCCACGGGATTATCGAGCTTCTTCATCAGCGCGCCCGCATCGCCCGCCGAAACCGGCTTGCCCGAACCGCACAGATGCACATGCATATTGATGAGGCCTGGCATGAGATACGCACCTGCCAGGTCGATAACCTCGGCACCCGCAGGCGCCTGCGCCACAGCACTCGGCCCCATCCACGTGATGACACCGCGCTCAACGGCCACGGCCATATCGGGTTGCGGCTCCATATGCTCCGAACCATCCAGAATGGTCGCATTGATAAACAACGTGGAACGATCGGCAGACGCCATATCGAGCTCCTCCCTCACGATTAACTTGAACATTTGTCCATTATCACCTAATGCAGCGACCTAAAGTCGAGCATATCGGTTAACGGAGGGAAGAGGGGATGTGGGGGACGAAATACGTTGCAGCCCCACCCCAGCAACATCAGGGGAATGTCTCGATCTGTAACAATTACGAACTCAAACAACTTCTAAACGTTACAGATCGAGACAAACTCGGCAGGAACAACCACATTCGCGTCAGTTGCACCCCTTAGCGCCCATACCACTGGCGTCTCCATTCCTCAGCCAGATCGGCCCGCTGTGGAATTCCCGCCAGTCTCATCTTTTCAGCCAGCTTCCCCGGGTTCTTGAGTTCATCAAACGTAAACCGAAGCACCTTGTGCCCGAGCATCGTCAGATGGGACTCTCGCTGACGTTCTGCCACGAATGGGTCGACCGACCCCCGATCCCCACCATCCTGCAGGGTATACTTTCCCTTCCCGTCGAGCTCGCCGATGACACATGTCCCATCCTCGAGCCTCCAGAAATAATCAACCCGAAACACCTGGCTCGAATCGAGCGGATCGCGAAACTCCACCTGCAGCTCCGGAACCGGAAAGCCGTACGCAATAAAGAACGCTCGGAACCGAGACTCGCCGCCGTTTTCGGACAGCCCGTCCGCATACGACGCAATCACCTGTGCCCTGCGATACCCTCGCCTGCCCTCGCAATCGGCGCGGAGGCGCTCGCACAAATCCCAACGTGATACGCCTTTCGCCCGCAGTGCAGAATCGGCAATCGCCAACCCGTACGAAAACGGCGCACGCAGCAAGCAATCCTCCACCGTGCGCCAAAACGACGTCACCTGCACGCCGTCGGCTTGTTCAAGTGCACCCGCCGCCTGCGGACGCAACAGCCGACATCCTGCACTCAGCGGCACCGAGCAACCCGTCTTAACAAGATATCGTGGCCCGAGCAGATCATTCGGCACCTCCAGACCCCACAAAAGCGCCGCGTCATAGCCCCAAAACGCCCAATCGGGATGAAACTCCGCAAGCCCTTTGATAGTCCTCAGCGCTCGCTCCGCCGGCGTCAATGCATCCCAATCATGCTGAAAACAGAACAGGTACGGCTCGGGCTCCGCGATATCGTCGGTTCCAACATGGCGTCGTAGCCACATGAGCTCGGCATTGTCATGCGTTGCGAGCAGTGCACCTTGCTCGGTCGCCTCCGTGAGCCGCGCGAGCATCCTGTTCCGCGCCAAGGTGTTACGTGCTGCATGCTTGTGTTTGAAAACGGTATTAGACACTTCCATCACCACCACATCGGACAAATGGACCATCGCCACCGTTGCCTCCGCTGACAAATGTCTTGATCTGTAACGGGTAGACGTTCTCCAGGTCCCTAAACGTTACAGATCGAGACAAATAGACACGCGGCGGCGCTGCGACAGCCCATCCCCTACTCCCACTCCTGCTCGTAGATGTTGAGCGACTTTACGTACCGCCCCTGGGCGCCCATGATGTCGCGGACCAGGCGCAAAAAGAAGCTGATGCATGAGGTGTCGAAGCCATCTTCCAGGTCTTCTGGATGAACGGCGCCAGGCCCGTCGACCGCCGTGTCACTCAGGCGTGCGATGTCATACAGATAGAGTTGTCCCGCCGTCAGCCAGACATCGTCGACGCAGGCGAGGCGCACCGCAATCGCTCCGTCGCTCCAATGCTCCTTTTGCACGATATGCGGGTCGTAGACATCAAAGCGACAGTCGGTGCGCGTGTCCTTCAGCGCGACCATACCAGTCGCAGGATCCTTGTCCAAAATGCCAAAGCGCGAGAAATACTGCGTGTCGCGTACCTGCTCGAGCCGCTTGAGCGAGGCAGGCGAAAGCGATGTCGGCGGCTCTTCAACATACAGCTCGAGCAGCGTCTTGCCATGGCGATAGGGGCGCTCGAAGAGCAGCCAATCGGTAAATGCCATGTTGTAGGCCATGATTTCGTTTTGCGAAGGCTCGGTGCAATAGCTGAGCCACGGGTCGACAATGATCTCGAACTGTTCGCGCGCCGGCTCCAAAAACTGGAACTTCCGTAGCATCCAAAAATGGGCCATGTCGGCAATATCGTTGCCGACGGCTTCGGCTAGCTGCGCTCGGTCTAAAGCGTGGTCAGTCATGGCATCCTCCTCAAACTGATGGACCTCAATTTGAGCTTACGAGGAGGGTGGTCGGCCACGGCCAGCGCGGGTAAAATAGGCCTCCGGCTGCAAACCAGATGCTAACCAAACACTTGGCGGGACACTTGACCGAATGAGCGCACCGCAAAGAAACCGCAGGTAGACATAGACAGCCAACCCGCCCTTTTGAGCCAGATGCCCGCAGTCACCACAGAAACAACAGGTGACCACAGCCCAAAAAGTCGACAAATGAACACCCGCACGTCAGCAAACGAACAAATCGTTCGCAAAGAGTGTCCCCAACGACTAGACAAAAAAATGACTAGTCATTGGGGACGTTCTTGAATGACTACCTTACAGCTCCAGCGCGTCTGCGACTTCGGCAGCGCAGGCCAGGGCATCGGCCATGGCGTTCACCACGAGCGAGCTGCCGTTGCGGGCGTCGCCAGCGACAAACACCGGCGTGGCATCCGCAGCAACGCCATCCACGCGAGCCGCACGATGCGAGCCCTCGGCAGCCATCACCGGCAGCGGACGGCCCGCCGTGGCAACAGGCACGCTCACTGCATCGAACACACCGTGCTCCGGGCCCGTAAAACCGCAGGCGATGAGCACCAGCTGGGCCGGCACCTCGTGCTCGGAGCCCGCGATGCGCTCGGGCTTGCCAGCCGACCAATCCAGATCGACCACGCGCAGGCCCGCGGCCGCGCCCTTCTTGTCCAACAGTACCTCGAGCGTATCCACACCCCAAGCGCGCATCTCGCCGCCCATGGTAGCGATGGCCTCCTGCTGGCCGTAATCGGTCTTCTTCACGTTGGGCCACTGCGGCCAGGGGTTGCTCGCCGCGCGCGCATCAGGCGCCGCCGGCAAGAACTCAAACTGGCGCACGCTACGCGCACCCTGACGTACCGCGGTGCCCACGCAGTCGTTACCGGTATCGCCGCCGCCAATGACCACAACGTCCAGGCCACGCGCGTTCACCGCGGGCTCGCCGCCGTCGAGCACCGAGACGGTCGAAGCCGTCAGGTAGTCCACCGCGTACACCACGCCCGGGGCATCCACGTTCGCAGCCGAAAGCCCACGCGGAGCACGAGCACCGGCAGCCACCACGACGGCGTCAAAGCCATTGAGCCTGGCCGCCACCGCAGGGTTCGTAACGTCAGCACCCAGCTCGAACACAATGCCCAGCTCGCGCATGAGCGCCACGCGACGCTCGACCACGGACTTCTCGAGCTTCATGTTGGGAATGCCGTACATGAGCAGGCCGCCCGGGCGGTCGTCACGCTCAAACACCGTCACGCGGGCACCGCGACGCGCAAGCTCCCATGCTGCCACCAGACCAGCAGGACCGGAGCCCACCACGGCAACCGTGGGTGCGCCCTCCCCTGCCGGCTCAAAGCGGCGCGGACCGCCGTTGGCCCACTCATGGTCGCTGATCGCGCGCTCATTGTCGTGAATCGTCGTGGGCTGGCCATCGACCGAGCCCAGGTTGCATGCGGCCTCGCACAGCGCCGGGCACACGCGACTCGTGAACTCGGGCATGGGCGAGGTGAGTGACAGGCGCTCGGCAGCCTCGTCCCAACGGCCGCGGTACACCAGCTCGTTCCACTCGGGAATCAGGTTGTGCAGCGGACAGCCGCTCGGACGTGCCTTGCCAAAGCTCGCGCCCATCTGACAAAACGCCACACCGCACATCATGCAGCGACTCGCCTGGGCACGGCGCGCGTCGTCGTCGAGCTCCACGTACAGCGGATCGAAATCGCGGCTGCGCTCCTCCACGGGGCGCAGCTCATGGGTCACGCGATCGATATCAAGAAAAGCACCGGGCTTACCCATGGCACTTACGCCTCCTTCTTGGTCGAAGCAACAGAGCTGGCAGCGACCACGGGCGCAACACCGCCCGCGACATCGAAGCGAGCGACATCCGCGGCGCTCGCGCGACCGGTCACAATGTCAAACGCCAGCTCCTCGGCCTGCGCATGCGTCTTGCCCACGGCCTCGCCCGCGGCGACAATCGCCAGCACGCGCTCGTACTCGGTCGGAATGACCTTCACAAAGTGTTTGCTCATCGTCTCAAAGCTGTAGAGCAGCTTAATGCCGCGCGGGCTCTGCGTCACGTCCACGTGCTCCTGGATGAGCTCGCGAATCTGCGCCAGCTCGCCGGCCGTCGGGGCTTTAAGCTCAACGCTCTCGTGGTTCACACGGGCATCGAGCGTGCCGTATTGGTCAAAGACATAAGCCACGCCACCCGTCATACCGGCGGCGAAGTTCTGCCCGACCTCGCCCAGGATGAGCGCCAGACCGCCCGTCATGTACTCGCAGCCATGGTTGCCGCAGCCCTCGACCACCACCGTGGCACCGGAGTTGCGTACGCCAAAGCGCTGGCCTGCCAGGCCGTTAATGAAGCCGCGGCCGCTCGTGGCGCCAAAGAACGCAACGTTGCCCACGATGATGTTCTCATCGAACTTGTAGGTCGCATGCGGGTTGGGGCGCACCGACACCTCGCCGCCCGAAAGGCCCTTGCCAAAGTAGTCGTTGGCGTCGCCGCACACGTTGAGCGTAATGCCGCGCGGCAGGAAGGCGCCAAAGCTCTGACCAGCCGAGCCGTCGCAATCGATAGTGATGGAGCCGGCGGGCAGGCCCTCGGGATGCGCCTTGGTCACCGCATTGCCCAAGATGGTGCCCACGCAACGGTTAACGTTGGCGATGTCGGCATGGAAGCGAATCGGGCGCAGGTGCGCGCGAGCGTCGGCCGTGTAGGGCACAAACAGCGTGGAGTCGAGCGTCTTGTCGAGCTCGCTGTCCGCAGCCATCTGCGGCAGGAAGTGACGGCCGTCGGCACCCGGGATGTGGGCACCAAACTCACAGGTCGCGCTCGCCAGCACGGGCGTCAGATCGAGCAGGTTGGCCTTACGGTTGCCCGGGACCTCAATCTGGCGCAAGCACTCGGGATGGCCGACCATCTCGTCGACGGTGCGGAAGCCCAGGCTCGCCATGACCTCGCGCAGCTGCTCGGCAACAAAGAGCATAAAGTGCTCGACGTGCTCGGGCTTACCGCGGAAGCCGTGACGCAGGCGGCAGTTTTGCGTCGCGATGCCGGCCGGGCAGGTGTCCTGCTGGCAGTCGCGCTGCATGAGGCAACCCATGGAGATGAGCGGCATGGTCGCAAAGCCAAACTCCTCGGCGCCCAGCAAGCAGGCGACGGCGACGTCGGTGCCGTCCATGAGCTTGCCGTCGGCCTCGAGCACCACGCGGGAGCGCAGGCCGTTTTGCAGCAGCGTCTGCTGGGCCTCGGCAAGACCGAGCTCCAGCGGCAGACCCGCGTGCCAGATCGAATCGCGAGCAGCGGCACCTGAGCCGCCGTTGTGGCCGCTGATCAAAATCTTGTCGGCAGCGCCCTTGGCAACGCCGGTGGCGATGGTGCCGACGCCGGCCTCGCTGACCAGCTTGACCGACACGCGCGCGCCGGGGTTGGCGTTCTTAAGGTCAAAGATGAGCTCGGCCAGGTCCTCGATAGAGTAGATGTCGTGGTGCGGCGGAGGCGAGATCAGGCCGATGCCGGGCGTGGACTGACGGACCTCGGCGATCCAGGGGTAGACCTTCTTGCCGGGTAGGTGGCCACCCTCGCCGGGCTTGGCGCCCTGGGCCATCTTGATCTGAATCTCGAAGGCGCTGCACAGGTAGCGGCTCGTCACGCCAAAGCGCGCGCTTGCCACCTGCTTGATGGCGGAGTTCTTGGAGTCGCCGTTAGCCAGCGGGGTCTCGCGACGCGGATCCTCGCCGCCCTCGCCTGAAGTCGACTTCGCGCCGATGCGGTTCATGGCGACGGCGAGCGTGGCGTGGGCCTCGGCCGAAATGGAGCCGAGACTCATGGCGCCGGTTGCAAAGCGTCTGACGATGTCCTTCGCAGGCTCGACCTCGTCGAGCGGCACGGGCGTGCAGCCCTCGGTCCTGAACCTCAGCAGGCCGCGCAGCGTCATCTGACGGCGGCTCTGGTCGTTGATGATGTCCGCATATTCCCTGTACGAATTCCAGTTCTTCTCGCGGGAGGCCTTCTGGAGCTTGACGATCGCCTCGGGCGTCCACATGTGCTCCTCTCCGTCCGCGCGCCAGGCGTATTCGCCACCCGTGGGCAGGTCGCGGCCGGGGGCGGCGCCGATGCCGTAGGCGGCCTTGTGGAGGTTGATCGCCTCCTGCA
>CALJCO010000046.1 GCA_938023905.1 uncultured Collinsella sp.
TCCGCACATGTACGGATGAATGTGGGAGGTGTTCGGATAAAGTTGATAATCAAGGTCAATGACTAGGTCGGAAAAAATCTCAAAAAAGTTCTTGCCCTAAGCTGATTCGTCCGTATAATAAACTTCGTTGCTTGAGAGCATGCACCTATTCCTCGGTAGCTCAATGGTAGAGCACGCGGCTGTTAACCGCGCTGTTGTAGGTTCGAGTCCTACCCGGGGAGCCAGAATTTCTCAGCCCATTCCGCTGGGCTTTTAAATTCCTCGGTAGCTCAATGGTAGAGCACGCGGCTGTTAACCGCGCTGTTGTAGGTTCGAGTCCTACCCGGGGAGCCAGGTTGTAGAACCCGTCGCTTATGCGGCGGGTTTTTTCATGCCGCGACCACTTGACTCAAACGTTGCCATATCAACATTTCGTGTCGAGGATGTAATCCCGCGACCCATCACCTCAACATGGCGCGGTCGTTGTAGAATATTGCAATGATTGCTCCCACGACATGGTGCCGTGAGCACCAGATAAGGAGATTCTTGTGTCTGAGACCATTAACGGCAGCCTGAGCGTCTCGAACGACGTTATTGCCGATATTGCCGGTTATGCCGCGATGACGTGCTATGGCGTCGTCGGTATGGCTGAGCAGCTCCAAGGCGCCGAGAGCGTGCGCCTGCTTGCCGGTCAGCGCCTCCGCAAGGGCGTGCTTGTCTCCGCCGACGAGAACGGCCTTACGGTCGATCTTCACGTCGTGCTCGAGAACGGCGTCAACATGAAGTCCGTCTGCCACAATCTTTCGAGCTCCGTTGCCTTCACCCTGCAGGAGATCGCTCAGATCGACCCCGCCAGCCTTAAGATCGGCATCCATATCGACGCGCTCAAGAGCCGTCTGAACTAGCATCCGAAAACGGAGATTCAAATACCCATGATTGCAAAGACCATTCGCACCTGTTTTCCGATCGCTGCGGCTGCCGTTTCCGACAAGGCCGAGGAGATCAACAAGCTCAACGTCTTCCCCGTACCCGATGGCGATACCGGCACCAACATGTCGCTCACGCTCGCCTCGGTGACCAAGGAGCTCTCCGCCCTTCCTGCCGACGCCGACATGGAGGCCATCGCCGGTGCCATCACCCATGGCTCCCTGATGGGTGCCCGTGGCAACTCCGGCGTCATCACCTCGCAGATTCTGCGTGGTGTGGCCGAGGGCCTTGTCTCTGCCGATGAGCCCATCACTTCCGCCAACATCGCCTATGCGTTCCGCCGAGCCGTCAAGGTTGCCTTCCAGGCAGTGCGTAAGCCCATCGAGGGTACGATCCTCACGGTGCTGCGCGACGTCTCGACCAAGGCAGACGAGTGCGAGAAGAAGAAGTTCTCGGCCGAGGACGCGCTCGACGCCATCGTCGTCGAGGCCTATCAGTCCGTCGCCCGTACGCCCGACCTGCTGCCCGTTCTGAAGGAGAACGGCGTGGTCGACTCCGGCGCCTTCGGCTTTGCCATCTTCCTTGAGAACTTTGTTGCCGCCGCGCTTGGCCGCAGCACCGTGGTCGAGGATTTCTCCGCCACGTTTGATTCCGCAGGCTCTGCCCGCGACGCGGCCCTTGGTCGTGTTGAGATCGAAGCCAACGACGACTGGGAGGGCTCGGAGTTCCGCTACTGCAACGAGTTCCTCTTTAAGGCCGACGCCCCGTTTGACGAGGACGAGTGCCTTAAGTTCCTAGGCTCCATGGGCGACTGTGAGCTGCTCGTGGGCGCTTATCCCGACTACAAGATCCATGTGCACTCCAACACCCCCAACTTGGTGCTCGAGCACATGCTGCAGCTCGGTCAGATCTATGAGGTCTTTATCCACAACATGGAGATGGAGGCCCACGACCGTACCGCCAAGATCCACGAGGATCAGGAAAAGGCCGCCGAGCCCGCGAAGGCCCTGGGCTTTGTCGCCGTTGCCGCTGGGTCCGGCGAGGCAGACATCCTCAAGTCCCTCGGCGTCGACGTGATCGTCTCGGGTGGCCAGACCATGAACCCCTCGACCGCAGACCTGCTGGGCGCCGTCGACCAGGTCAACGCGACCTCGGTCATCATTCTGCCCAACAACGGCAACATCCGCATGGCCGCTGAGGCCGCTGCCTCAGCCTGCACCGACAAGAAGGTCGCCGTCGTTCCCACCAAGACCGTTCCTCAGGCCTTCTCCGCGCTGTTCGCGGTCCTGCCCGATTCCGAGCTCGAGGACGCCGTCGCCGCCATGGTCGACGCCATCAGCGAGGTCCGCGATGGCGAGGTCACCCGCGCCGTGCGCGATTCCAGCGCCTCTGACGGCTCTCCGATTCACTCCGGTGACGTCATGGGTATCATCGCCGGCTCCATCGACGTGGTCGGCTCCGACGTGAAGCAGGTCACGCTCGATTGCATCAACCGTATGCAGGAGGAAGAGGAGGGCGACGCGCTGACGATTCTGGCCGGCGAGGAACTGTCCGATGAGGCCTTCCAGGAGATCGTCGACGCTATCGAGGAGGCTCAGCCCGATCTGGAGATCGACGCCCATCGTGGCGAGCAGCCGCTCTATCCCGTGATCTTCTCGATCGAGTAGGCAACTGCCCATGTCCGAACTGTGCTCCGTGCCGCGCGTCTCGGAGCGCTTTGCCCAGAGCAATGCGCTCGACGAGGATATCGCGCGACTCAAATATGTTTCGGGTAAACGTGAGGAGGCCCTTCGCCGTCTGGGAATTCGGACGGTGGGGGACCTCCTTCTCCATATCCCTCATCGATACCTGGACTTTACGCGCTCCTGGTCCATCGAGATGGCGCCCATCGGTACCGTGTGTACCATCATCGCCACGGTCGATCGTGTCGTCCAAAAGCAGCCGCGTCCGCGCATGCAGGTGACCGAGGTCTCACTCGTTGACGAGACGGGCGTGCTGCAGGTCGCCTTTTTCCGCCAGCCCTGGATTGCCCAGCAGCTTAAGCAGGGCGACCGCCTAGCCGTAATGGGTAAGGTTGAGTTTGCCTACGGTTTTAAGCAGATGGCCTCGCCGCACTTTGAAAAGCTCGAGGAAGGGCGTGCCGCAGGCACTATCCTGCCGGTCCATTACGTCAGTGATGGCGTGAGCCAGGCGTGGATGCGCCGCATCGTAAGCGGCGCGCTCGAGGTCGTCGGCAATCCCTTTGATCCCATTCCGGCACGCTTACGCGTTAAGCGTCGCCTGATGAGCAATGCTCGTGCGCTTCGATCGATCCACTTTCCCTCGAGCATGGCTGAGCGCGACATCGCACGCCGGCGTCTTGCCTACGAGGAGTGTCTCTACCTGCAGCTGGCGCTGCGTCTGCGCAACGACGGCGGCCTGGTCGATGTGGTGCCCTATGCCCACACCGCGGGCGAGCACCTGGTCGCGCTCAAGCAGGCCCTGCCGTTTTCGCTGAGCAACGAGCAGGAGGCCGCGTTCCAGGATATCCTGCGCGATATGTGCGATGGCGGGCGCGTGATGAACCGCCTGCTGCTGGGCGATGTCGGTACCGGTAAGACCGCCGTTGCCGCCTGCGCGCTGGCTGTGGCTGCCGATGGCGGTACGCAGGCCTGCGTTATGGCGCCCACGGGCGTGCTGGCGCGCCAATATGCCGATAAGACCGGCCCTCTGCTCTCGCAGGCCGGCATGTCCTGGGCACTTCTGACGGGTGCCACGCCGGCCGCAGAGCGCGAGCGCATCCATGCGCAGCTGGAATCGGGCGAGCTTGACGTGCTCTTTGGCACTCATGCGGTGCTTTCGGATAACGTTGCGTTCAAGCATCTGTCGCTTGTCGTCATCGACGAGCAGCACCGGTTTGGCGTCGGCCAACGCAACGCCCTACGCGCGAAGGGCCCCGGTGCGGACCTGCTCGTTATGACGGCCACGCCTATCCCGCGCACGTTGGCGCTCTCGGTCTATGGCGACCTGGATACGAGCATCATCCGCCATCGTCCAATTCCGGGTGCCGGCGTGACGACGCGCGTGCTCACCGAGTCGAGCCGTGACCTCGCGTATGGCGCCATCCGCGAGGCGCATGAAAAGGGTCAGCAGGCCTACGTGATTTGCCCGCTCGTGGAGCCGAGTGACTCGGCCGATGAGCTGGAAGACGTGCCCGGTATCGCCCGCGACGACGAGGGCCGCGTAACCGTCCCCGTGCCGCTGCACGATACGGTGACCGAGCTCGATTGCCTGCGTCTGGCGTTGCCGGGCCTTGCCATCGAGCGCCTTCACGGCCGTATGCCAGCGGGGGAGAAGGACCAGGTTATTGATGCCTTTAAGCGTGGCGAGATTGACGTGCTCGTCTCGACTACGGTGGTCGAGGTGGGCGTCGACGTGCCCAATGCCACCGTCATGGTTATCGAGAACGGTGAGCGCTTTGGTTTGGCTGCCTTGCACCAGCTGCGCGGTCGCGTGGGCCGCGGCAGCGTGTCGGGCACCTGCCTGGTTATGACGCACTCCAAGGGCAACGGCGGCGCGTCGGCGGCGCAAGATCGTCTGCAATCGCTCGAAAAAACCTCGGATGGCTTTACGCTTGCCCAGATGGACCTGCGTCTGCGCCACGAGGGCGAAATCCTGGGGTACCGCCAGCATGGCGGTGTGACCTTGCGCTTTGTGGACCTGGACGCCGATGAGGACCTTATCGAATGGGCCCATTTGGACGCGGTTGAGCTCTTGCGGTATGCTTGCAACCTTGACTCTGTGGCGACGCGTCCTTTGCGCGACGCGGTCGCCATGCGTTATCGACATATCTTTAAGGAGGTCAGCGGAGGATGAGAATCATCGGCGGCGAATGGCGCGGTCGCAAGATCGAGGAGCCCCGTGGTCGCGATGTCACCCGCCCCACGACTGATCGCGTGCGCGAGGCGTGCGCATCTATGGTCATGTCGGCATTCGACTTCGATTTGGACGAGGTTCGTGTGCTGGACGCCTTTGGCGGCTCCGGTGCCTTAGGGTTAGAGATGCTCTCTCGTGGGGCCCGCTCGCTCACGACGTTTGAGATCGATCGCAACGCCGCGCGGCTCATTACCAAGAATATCGAGTCGCTCTGCCGCGACCGTGCGCGTTGGCGCGTGGTCACGGGCGACATGCTGGCGAGTGCCTCGCGCGGTCGTGTACCGGGCGGTCCTTTTAATCTGGTCCTGCTCGATCCGCCCTATGCGTTTGGCGCCGAGCCGGTCGAGGAGCTGCTGCAAAATCTTTCCCAGCAGGGACTGCTGGCGCCCGGGGCCTTTGCCCTGTTTGAGCATGCCGCAGCCGATGCGGGCGCTCATCCGGCTGGTTTTGAGACCGTGCGAGAGAAGCGCTACGGCATTACCTCGGTTGACTTGCTACGCTGGGTGGCCGAGGACGAGAACGACCATGCTGTCGAGAACGAAAATGACGAGGATGTGCCATCGGAGGACGCCCATGAATGACACCATCAACCGCGTGATCGTCCCGGGCACCTTCGATCCCATCACGTTTGGCCATATCGATGTGATCCGCCGCGCCCGTCGCATCTTTCCCAGCGTGATCGTCGCTGTTGCCGAGTCGCAGGGTAAAAACGGCGTGGGCACCACGTTTATGCTCGATGAGCGCGTGGCGCTGGCCCGCGAGGCGCTCGGTGATATCGACGGCGTCGAGGTCCTGCCCTTTACCGGCCTCTTGGTCGACTTCGCTCGTGAGCAGGGGGCGGGGGCCGTGGTCAAGGGTCTGCGCGCCATGACCGACTTTGAGTACGAGCTGCAGCAGGCCGACCTCAACTATCGCCTGGATAGCGAGCTGGAGTCCATCTTTGTCATGAGTGCGCCGCAGTACGGCTATATCTCGAGCTCGGTCGTTCGCCAGATCGCCTCGCTCGGCAGCGATGTATCGACGTTTGTCCCGTCCAACGTGGTCGAAGCGCTCAAACATCGCTTTTCGTGACGTTTCTTATTGCCTGGTGGCATGTGGTAAACTAGCACGATGATATGTTACCTATGAAAGGAGACCGGATGCCGGGCGAGAATTTTCCTGGCGATAGGATCGTCAGCTTGGTCGATGAGCTCGAAGGGCTGATCGAGGAAGCCAAGCCGCCTTTCGGCAAGAACGCTCAGTTCAAGGTCATCGACGCCGACGTGTTCTTCAACATCCTCGACGAGATCCGCATGAGCTATCCCGAGGAGTGGCAGAAGTCCCGCCGTATCCTTAAGGAGCGCGAGGAGCTTATGGCTTCCGCCGCCGCTCAGGCCGATTCCATCATCGCCGACGCTCAGCAGCAGGCCCTCACCATTGCCGGTGAGCAGGAGATCGTCCGCTTAGCGCAGCAGCAGGCCGACGACATCCGTGATCGTGCCCAGCAGTACGAGCGCGAGACGCGTTATGCTGCCGAGGACTACGCAGAGCAGGTCTTTACGCACCTGGAGGAGAACCTCAAGAGCCTGACCGGCACCGTTACCCGTTGCCGTCAGCAGCTCAACGAGGGTGCCGCCCAACAGAATGGTCAGTGGTAATGGCTGAGTTCCCGAGCGTTACCGTCGATCTTTCCGAACAGCTCGAGTTTCCCGGAGACTCGTATCCGCTGACCGGCAAGGTCGATGTCGCCGTCTACACGGTGGGCGAGAAGGAGTACCAGCTGCAGGACGGTATTGACTACGACGTGGTCTTTACCAATGCCGGCACCGGTGTCTTGCTCACGGGCATGGTCCGCGCGCACGCCACCGGCGAGTGCGACCGTTGCCTGGAGCCCGCCTCGTTTGATATTGCCGGCGAGATCGAGGAGTTCTACCTCTTTGAGGAGCCCGAGGATCCCGAGGCCTACGAGGACGGCTACGAGCTCCTGGGTGAGGACCGTCTAGTCGATCTGGGTGAGCCCATCAATGACGCGGTCGTTATGGACACGCCGTTTGTAGTGCTCTGCAAGCCCGATTGCCGTGGTCTGTGCCCCACATGCGGTTGCAATCTCAACGTCGAGCAATGCGATTGCGCCGCCCAGGCAGAGGCGGAATGGGCCGCTGCCACGGAAAATCCATTTGCAGCATTGAAGAATCTCAAGCTCGATGAGTAAAACTGTGGTAGTATCGCTACTTGCGCGTAATCGCCACACTGGATAGTTCATAAGGAAGGTCACTATGCCCGTACCTAAACAAAAGCAGGGTCGTATCCGCACTCACACCCGTCGTTCCGCCAACATGAAGATCTCGGCTGCGGCTCAGTCCACGTGCCCCCGTTGCGGCGCTGTCAAGCTTCCGCACCACGTGTGCCCCAGCTGCGGTTTCTACAAGGACCGCGAGGTTATCGTTACCGAGTAACGGTATACTCTGGATGCGATGCCGTTCCAAATGGAACCACAATGGCCGGCTCAATGAGTCGGCCATTTTTGTATAAGGAGCATGTATATGAGTAACGTTCGCGTTTGTGTAGACGTTGTGGGTGGAGACGAGAAACCTCAGGTTGTTCTCGATGGTATCGAGGCTGCACTTGCCGCCGATCCCGATATCGAGGTCTTGGCAGCTGGCCCCGCCGAAATCGTCAATCCCTTTGCTGCTTCCCATGCACGTGTTGAGGCCCTTGAGGCACCCGACGTTATCGCCATGGATGACGATCCCATTCGCGCCGTGATGACCAAACGCAAGTCGTCGATCGTGCTGTCGTGCCGCGCCATCAAGAAGGGAAATGCGGACGCGTTTTTCTCCGCCGGCTCCACCGGCGCCATGACCGCTGCCGCGACCGCCTACGTCACACCGTTTAGATATATGGCCGAAGGCAAGAAGCAGCCGGTGCGCCCCTGTTTGACCAATGCGCTGCCCAATCGTGCCGGCGGTCTGACGGTGCTGTGCGACATGGGCGCCAACCCCGATGTCGAGGTGGACGACATGGTGCGTTTTGCCCAGATGGGCAGCGCTTATGCCCGCGCTGTCCTGGGCATCGAGCATCCTCGCGTGGGCTTGCTTGCCAATGGTACCGAGGACGAGAAGGGCTCCAACTTTACCAAGGCCTGCTTCCCGGCCATGAAAGCCGCCGTTCCCGGCTTTGTGGGCAACTGCGAAGGCACCGACCTCACCTCGGGCAATTTCGATGTCGTCGTTGCCGACGGCATGTCGGGCAATATTGCGCTCAAGGCCACCGAGGGCGCTGCCAAGTTTTTGCTGCAGGAGCTCAAGGGCGCCTTTATGGCCTCGCTCGGCACCAAGATCGCCGCGCTGCTCATCAAAAAGCAGATGCGCGAGATTAAGGCCAAGCTCTCTGGTGATGCCAAGGGCGGCGCGATTCTTTTGGGCCTGCGTGGCGTAGTCCTGATCGGTCACGGTGCCACCTCGGTCGAGGCTGTTAAAAACGGTACGCTCGCGGCGGCCGAAGCCGTGCGCGCGGGGCTGGTCGAGAATGTCGCCAACTCTATGGACGGTATCGTTTTATAAGAGCGAGTTAGGGCGTTGTTATGTGCCTCGCGGCGCACGTCGTGGGGTAGAATCAAAACCGTGTTTTGGTGCCGTCTGCGCGGTGCCAATCTTTTGGTATTCATGCACTATGAGAGGAAGCGCTATGGACCGCTCCGAAATCTTCGACAAGATCGCCGAGGTCGCTGCTGACGTTCTGGGCGTCGATGTTGCCGAAATTAGCGATGAGACCACCTTTGACGACCTCGATGCCAACTCGCTCGAGCGCCTGCAACTGGTTACGGCTATCGAGGACGAGTTCAATCTCGAGATCGATGACGAGACCCTGCTCTCGCTCAACTCTGTCGCCGACGCCGTCGACGCGATCGAAAACGCCAGGGAGGCTTAGGTCTTGGCTTTGTCTGAACGACTTACGCGTGCCCAGGAAATCCTGGGCCACGAGTTCAATAATAAGGTGCTGCTGCGCGCGGCGCTTACGCATCCCTCGGCAGTCGAGGGCCAGCCGGTTTCTGCCAGCTATGAGCGCCTTGAATTCTTGGGCGATTCCATTTTGGGCGCTGTGGTCGCACGCTCCCTGTTTGAGTCCTATCCGGAGTTTGACGAGGGCAAGCTCACGCGCCTGAAGGTGTCGCTTGTCTCGGGCGCTACGCTGTCCGAGGTGTCGCACGAGCTGGGTATCGACGACATCATCATCTTTGGTGCCTCCGAGACCGGTACCGGCGCGCGTGGCCTGCACTCGGCGCTCGAGAACGTCTATGAGTCGCTCGTGGGCGCGCTGTATCTGGATGCTGGCTGGGATGCGGCGGCGGAGTTTATCCACCGTACGCTTAAGCCCCATTTGGCCTCTGAGCGTGCCGAGCATCCTGCGAACCCCAAGTCGTTCTTGCAGGAGTGCGTGCAGGCAGACGGCCATGAGCCTCCCGCGTATAAGCTCGTTGGCTCCGAGGGCCCGGCGCATGCGCCCACCTTTACCGCCGTGGTGTTGATCGATGGTATTCGCCAGGGTCGCGGCTCCGGCTCCTCAAAGAAGGAAGCCGAGGGAGCCGCTGCACTCGAGGCACTTGACCGCATGGGCTACACCACCAACGGCGTGATTCTCAACAAGAAGCCTGTTTAAGCGAGGAACCGTGTATCTCAAGTCCCTCACGCTCAAAGGGTTCAAGTCGTTTGCCGACCGCGCCCATATGACGTTTGAGCCGGGCCTGACCGTCATCGTCGGTCCCAACGGCTCGGGAAAATCGAACATCTCTGACTCGATTCTGTGGGTCCTGGGCGAGCAGAGCGCCAAGCAGCTGCGCGGCCAGGCCATGGAGGATGTCATCTTCTCGGGCTCGTCAGCGCGCAAGCCGGTGGGTGTCGCCGAGGTCACGCTGGTGCTCGATAACTCGGACCATATGCTGCCCGTCGACTTTGACGAGGTCGCCATCACCCGTCGTATGTATCGCTCGGGCGAAAGCGAGTACCTCATCAACTCGAGCCCGTGCCGCCTGATGGACATTCAGGACATCCTGCACGATTCGGGCCTGGGTAAGGATACGCATTCCATCATCAGCCAGGGCAAGCTCGACGCCATTTTGCAGAGCCGCCCCGAGGAGCGCCGTGCCCTCATCGAGGAGGCCGCCGGCATCTCCAAGCACAAACGCCGCAAGGAGCGTGCGCTCAAAAAGATTAAATCGATGGACGAGCACTTGACCCGTGCCCGCGACATCAATAAGGAAATCGCCCGTCAGCTGCGGCCGCTGGAGCGTCAGGTCGATCGCGCGCGCAAGTACAAAGAGCTGTCCTCGCGCGCGAACGAACTTACGCAGATGCTGGCCGTCGACGAGCTTCGTTCGCTGCAGTCGCAGTGGAACGACTTGGAGAGCCGCTCCAAGGAAGGCGCCGCCGAGCTGGAGCTTGCGCAGTACCGCATGGGCGAAAAGGAGCGCGAGCTCGAGAAGCTCCAGGTTATGCTCGAGGAAAAGGGCCTGTTTGTGGGCGACCTGGGCGAGCAGCGCCGCCATATGCAAGACGTGGTCGGCCGCATTAACTCCGATATGCGCCTGCTCGAGGAAAAGGGCCACAACATGGTGTCGCGCCTGTCCGACATGCGTGGCCAGATCTCGAGCTCCGAGCATCAGCGTCGTCGCGTGGTCGAGGAGCTCGAGGACGCGCGTGCACAGCTTGAGGAAGTGACCGGCGCGCACATGCAGGCCCAGGAGGACGTTGACGCCGCTGGTCCTGCCGCCGCTGAGCTCCACGAGCGGCGCGTGGCGCTCGACAATCAGATTTCGCAGCTTACGCGTGAGCAACGCGATGTGCAGCGTGTGGCCGATAACGCGGCGCTCGAACTCGCCAAGGTGAAGGACTCGCTGAGCAACGCCGAGGTCGAGGACAACATGTACGCCTCGCGCCTGGAGCAGATTGATGAACAGCTCGAGGAGGTTACAGCATCGCTTGATAGCCGTCGCGACCGTGCTGAGGAGCTTGAGAGTGCCCTTGAGGCGGCTCGTCAGGCCCAGAACGATGCGCGCGAGGCCACCGAGACGGCACGCGCTGCCCTCAAGGACCTGCGTAATCGCGAGAGCGAAGCGCGCAACAAGCTGTCCGAGGTTCGCTCGGAGCTTGCCAGCCAAAAGAAGCTCGATGCCCGCATGGCAGACAGCTCGCCGCTGGTGAGCCGTCTGGTGGGCGCGCTGGGCGACGATGTCTCAGGCCGTCTGGGCGACGTGCTCGAGGCTCCTCGTGAGCTTGAGGGCCTGGTCGAGCAGCTGCTTGCCGGCGATATCGATGCCCTACTGTTTGATGACGCCGCTACGCTTGAGCGTGCCGGTCGTGCTGCTCTGGACCAAAAGAAGGCCTCGGGCGAGGCACTGCTGATGGCGCGCGGCGTGAGTGGCTCTGCTGCCGCCGAGGGCGCTGCCGGTACGCGTCTGGTCGATCGTCTGTCCGTGCGCTCCGGTTATGGCCCGGTTGTCGAGGCCCTTCTCGGCGGCTATTACGTGGTCGATGACTTGGCTGCCGCGTTGGCTGCCCCTGTCGTTGACGGTGTGACTTACGTGACCCCCGATGGCGCCCGCGTCGCCTGCGGCGGCCTGGTGCGTGTGGGCCTCGATGCTGGCGAGGCGTCGGGTGCCTTGGAGCGCAAGCGTCGCATTCGCGAGCTGGAGGGCCTGGAGCCCGATCTAGCTGCTGTGTTTGAGCATGTGTCGGATCAGGTCGTCGAGGTCAATGCGGCCGTTGAGGAGGCGCGTGCCGCAGAGGGCGATGCCGCCGGCGAGATCGCCCGTCTTGAGGGCGAGCGCCGCTCGCTGCTCTCCGAGATTGGCCGCCTGGAGCAAAGCGCCTACAACGCCGAGGTCGAGCGCGTGCGCATCTCCAAGCGCCGCGAGCAGGCCGCCGAGGCCGTTCGCGCTGCGCGCCCGCGCGTTGACGAACTCACCCGTTCGCGCGACGAGGCCCGCGCGCAGGCAGGCGACCTGGGTCTCCAGATTGCCGAAGCCAACGACGAGCTCGATCGCGTGCGTCGTGACGATTCCGAGGCAGCCGGCAAGCTCGCCGATGCCAAGGTCCGCCTGGCTCAGACGAGCGAGCGTCTGCGTTCGCTGAAGGGCCGTGTGCCCGACTTGGAGCATCGACTCGAGGGCATCGACCGCCGTATCCGCGGAACACGCCAGGCCTCGCGCTCACTCGAGCTGCTGCGCCTGCGTGTCGACCCCATGCACGAGCGCTATTCGGCCCTGCTGGATCGCGCATCGGATTGGGCCGCGCGTCTGCGTGATCAGGCTTCGCTCGAGGAGGCGGACTCGGCCTCGCTCAAGAAGACCATCGAAGACGCCAAGGCCGAGGTCTCCCGCGCCAAGGAGCGGGTCGATGCCGCCACGGCGACGCAAAACGAGTTCAAGGTTTCCCGCGGCAAGCTCGAGGTGCAGGTGGAGGCGGCCATCAAGGCCATTACCGCCGATGGCACTACGGTGCTCGAGGAAGCGCTCATGCTTCCTGCTCCCACCGACCGCGACGCCGCCGAGCGCGAGCTCAACCAGCTCGTGCGCCAGATTAACAACCTGGGCCCTGTGAACCAGGTTGCCATGGAGGAGTACGAGCAGCTCAAGCGCCGCGCCGATTACATCGAGGAGCAGCTGGCCGATCTGGAGAGCGCGCGCAAGGCGCTCACCAAGATCACAGTGGCCATTGATCGCAAGATGCGCAAGGCGTTTCTGGTGACGTTTGAGAAGGTCGATGCGAACTTCCGTGAGATCTTCGCCATGCTGTTCCCGGGTGGCCAGGCTCATCTTGAGATGACCGATCCCGAGCATCCTGCCGAGACGGGCATTGAGGTTGTGGCGCAGCCGCGCGGCAAGCGCATTACTAAGATGATGCTCATGTCGGGTGGCGAGAAGAGTCTGACGGCGCTCGCCCTGCTCTTTGCCGTGTACCGCACGCGCACGGTGCCGTTCTATGTGCTGGACGAGGTCGAGGCGGCGCTTGATGACGCCAACCTGTCCAAGCTCATCGGAGCCCTCGATGTGCTGCGTTCCGATACACAGCTCTTGGTCATTTCGCATCAGCGCCGTACTATGGAGGACGCTGACGTTCTCTATGGCGTCTCGATGCAAGCCGACGGCGTCAGCCGCGTCGTCTCGCAAAAACTCGATCGCGAAACCGGAAAGGTCGTGAATGCATAATGGGATTCTTTGACGCTCTCTCGCGCGGACTTGAGCGCAGCCGCGAGGCCCTCAACGAGGTCTTCTACTTTGGTGGCGAGGTCGACGAGGACTTTTGGGAGGACCTTGAGGACACCCTCGTCATGGGTGACATGGGTGCCGAGGTCGCTATTCAGGTCTCCGATGACCTGCGCGATGCTGCTGCCAAGAAGAACCTTAAGACCGCCCCGCAGCTTCGCCGCGCTCTGGCCGAGCAGCTCGAGGGCCATTTTGTGCCTGTTGAGCGTGATCCGTTTTCCGATACGCCGAGCTGCGTGCTGTTTGTGGGCATCAACGGCGCCGGCAAGACCACAACGGTCGGCAAGATTGCGAGCGCCATGGCTGCCCGCGGCAAGAACGTGGTGATCGGTTCTGCCGATACCTTCCGCGCCGCCGCCATCGAGCAGCTCGATGTGTGGGGTCAGCGCGCCGGCGTCCCCGTCATCAAGCGCGATCGCGGTTCCGACCCGGCGAGCGTGTGCTACGACGTGCTCGATGAGGCCGATAAGCGCGGCAGCGACCTGGTGCTGATCGACACCGCCGGTCGTCTGCACACAAGCCCCGAACTCATGCGCGAGCTTGCCAAGGTGGTTAACGTGACGCGTAAGCGCGCCGCCAATATGGCCGCCGGCCCCATGCCCGTCTCAGTCGTGCTCGTGATCGATGCCGCCACCGGCCAGAACGGTCTGAACCAGGCGCTCGAGTTTAACGAGGCGCTGGGCCTGGACGGTATTATCATGACAAAGCTCGACGGCACGGCTAAGGGCGGTATCGCCATGGCCGTGGCCGAGAGGCTCAAGCTCCCGATCCTGCGCATCGGCGTGGGCGAGCAGGTCGATGACCTGCAGGAGTTTAATGCCAAAGATTTCTGCCGCGCCCTGGTGGGCGAGTCCAACTAAGGAGTGACTAGTGTTTGATTCTCTGAGCGATCGCCTCAACGACACATTTGACCGCCTGCGCGGCAAGGGTAAGCTGACCGAGGCCGATATTACTTCGGCCATGCGCGATATTCGCATGGCGCTGCTCGAGGCCGACGTTAACTTTAAGGTCGTCAAGGAGTTTGTCGCCAAGACCAAGGAACGCTGCATGACCGCCGAGGTCATGGAATCGCTGTCTCCGGCGCAAAACGTCGTCAAGATCGTGCTCGACGAGCTCACCGAGATGCTCGGTTCCACCGAGAGCAAGCTCGTCTTTAGCAACCGCATCCCCAACGTCATCATGCTCGTGGGCCTGCAGGGCTCCGGTAAGACCACGGCGGCCGTAAAGCTGGCCTACCTGCTCAAGAAGCAGGGCCGCTCGCCGCTGCTCGCCGCGTGCGACGTCTACCGCCCTGCCGCTGCCGACCAGCTGGCCACGCTCGGTGGCGAGATCGGCGTACCGGTCTTTCGCGGCGACGGTGCACACCCGGTCGACATCGCCAAGGGCGCCATCCAGGAGGCCGTCGACCACCTGCGCGATGTGGTCATCGTCGATACCGCCGGTCGTCTGCAGATCGACGAGCAGATGATGCAGGAGGCCGTCGACATCAAGAAGGCCGTCAAGCCCGATCAGGTGTTGATGGTCGTCGATGCCATGACCGGTCAGGATATCGTCAACGTCGTCTCGACCTTTGCCGAGCGCACCGACTTTGATGGCGTGATCATCTCCAAGCTCGACGGCGATGCCCGTGGCGGCGGCGCACTTTCCGTGCGCCAGGTGACCGGTAAGCCCATCAAGTTCGTGAGCATGGGCGAGAAGCCCGATTCGCTTGAGCCGTTCTATCCCGATCGTATGGCCAAGCGCATTTTGGGCATGGGCGACGTTGTCGGTATTATCGAGAAGGCCCAGGAGGCGGCCGACGCAGAGCAGCTCGAGGCTGCCGAGCGCATGCTGCGCGAGGGCTTCACTATGAACGACATGCTCGACCAGATGAAGGCTGTCAAGAAGATGGGCGGCATGAAGGGTATCCTGGGCATGCTCCCCGGTGGTCAGCGTGCACTCAACCAGATGGGCGGCAACCTGGACGAGGGCATCTTCGATAAGAACGAGGCCATCATCATGTCGATGACCAAGGAGGAGCGCCTGCGTCCATCCATCATCAACGGCCAGCGCCGCGCCCGCATTGCCAAGGGAGCCGGCGTAACCCCCACCGAGGTCAACAGCCTTATGA
>CALJCO010000047.1 GCA_938023905.1 uncultured Collinsella sp.
GAGCCATAAAATCATCAAGCGGAATGTTCTCGATCAGCTGACGATTGAGCACCAAGTTGTTGCACAGTGCCTCGTTAACGGTTTTAAAGAAGGTCGCCGCCGCGCCCAGGGCGCGCTCGTTGGTGTCACCGTCCATGGAAGCAAGCGTTTTCTCGACCGAGTCGACAATCATCGCCACCACATCGACGGCAATGGCATCGAGCAGGCCGTCAACCGTACCAAAGTGAACGTAAAAGGTCTTGCGGTCGACATTGGCCTCGCGCGCGATGGCACTCACCGTAATGTCTGCCAGCGGCTTTTCCATGAGCAGGCGCTCGAAAGCGGAAAGGATGGCATTGCGGCTGCGAACGATGCGGCGATCAATACGCGGTTTGCTGGTGGCCATGGGCGTGTCCCTTCGATATACGGGCATTCATCAACAGATGAGAGATAATCTACGTAAGAGGATTATCCCCCATACAGCACAAATATGCCCCGCATCATGAAGAACGCACGACTGCCCTACTGCGACTTAGGGTGCTTCTTCTTATTGAGTGCCGACGGAGATACGCGAATACCGTCGCCTGTCTGGCGCACATAGGCTTTATGAGCCGGCTTAGCGGTCCCAGAAGCCTTCTGAGCGTGCTTCTTGGGATCAACGGTAACCGCATTCGTGGGGTGCGGCTTAGTGGGCGCAGAGGGCGTCTGAGACGTGCGGCCGAGTTTGCGCATCACGCGATCCCAGCGCGCATGGATGCTCTCGTTGTGGGCGCTCTTAAGTCCCAGCAGGGGCGCAGCCAAAATGGTCGGCGCAATAAACGTAATGAGGCGCCACAGCAGATAGCCGGCGGTCGAAGCCGACCCAAAGAAATGACCCAAGAACAATGCAAAGCCGCCCTCAGCGCCACCAGTTCCACCGGGCAAGGGAACCGCAGAGCTCAGCAGCTGGACAAAGGCACTCGCGGCCATGACCGAGAAAAAGTCGACCTCGTGATGGCCAAAGGCAAGCATCAGGAAATACGGAACCAGATAGAAAAACGCGAGCTGCAGCATGGTGATAAACACGGTGAGCAGCATGGAAGAAAAATGTCCGGCCGAAAGCTTGAACTTCTCGGAGAAGGAGTAGATCTCGCCGTCGACAAACGTGCGCCATCCCTCGATCTTAGTGGCCGAGACACCTATGCGCTCGAGCCAATTGATGATGCAATGGGCGACGCGCGTGACAGTCTTAGGCATGAGCGCGACGGCGAAGATGCCCAGCAAGATGCAGCAGTGCCCACCAAAGCTAAAGACGCACAGCAGCGTCATGTCGCCATAGCGCTCGGCAAAAAACGGCATGCGGGCAAGCAGTAGGATAGCGCCCCAGGCAACGAGGCCAAACTGGTACACGATAAAGCGCGTGAACTGCGTGGCTCCGGCCTCGCCGACATTTTGGCCCGCTTTGGTCAGACGGTAGATCTGGGCGGGAGTCGAGCCCATCATCATGGGCGTGAGATTGCCAAAAAAGATGCCGCTCGCCTCGACAGAGATCAGGTCGCGAATGCCGACGGGTGAATTGGGGTCGAGCCAGACGGCGATCGCATAGGCCACAATGCCAAAGAACAGATACATGAACATGCATAGACACGCGGCAACGAGCCAGGGCGCCTGGACGCTCGACATAGCGGCCCAAAACTGCCCCATCTGCCCGGTTACCACCAGATAGACGATATAACCCACCAGCACGACGCCGATAAAGATGGCGCCGCGGCGTGCACTCTTATTGTCATCGCCGCCCGAGGCCTCAACCTCGACCTGGGGCTTGGACGTATACTGAGAGGACTCCGTCATGAGACTCCTTCTAACAGTCAAAATATCTTGGTAATTGTACCCGTAAGGGCCATAAGCAGAACGCAAAGCTCTTGTTCAAACGGGAATTGCAGACGGTTGTTTGATAATAAAAAACCCGGCCTTCCATGGGAAGACCGGGTATCAGATGCGTGGTAGCCCGTACCAGATTCGAACTGGTGATCTCCGCCTTGAGAGGGCGGCGTCC
>CALJCO010000048.1 GCA_938023905.1 uncultured Collinsella sp.
CGGATGTCCTGTGCATCGACTCTTCCGAGGGCTTCAGCGAGTGGCAGAAGCGCACCATCGAGTGGATCCGCGCCAACTACGGCGAGGACGTCAAGGTCGGTGCCGGCAACGTCGTCGACGCCGAGGGCTTCCGCTTCCTGGCCGACTGCGGTGCCGACTTCATCAAGGTCGGTATCGGCGGCGGTTCTATCTGCATCACCCGCGAGACCAAGGGCATCGGCCGTGGCCAGGCCACCGCGCTGATCGATGTCTGCCGCGCCCGTGACGAGTACTACGAGGAGACCGGTGTCTACGTGCCCGTGTGCTCCGACGGCGGCATCGTCTACGACTACCACATGACGCTCGCCCTTGCCATGGGTGCCGACTTTATGATGCTGGGCCGCTACTTCGCCCGCTTCGACGAGAGCCCGACCGAGCGCGTCAACGTCAACGGTCAGTACATGAAGGAGTACTGGGGCGAGGGTTCTGCGCGTGCCCGCAACTGGCAGCGCTACGACCTGGGCGGCGCCGCGAAGCTCAGCTTCGTCGAGGGCGTCGACTCCTACGTTCCCTACGCCGGCTCCCTCAAGGACGGCGTGGGCGGCACGCTCTACAAGGTCAAGTCCACGATGTGCAACTGCGGTGCCCTCTCGATCCCCGAGCTCCAGGAAAAGGCACGCCTGACCCTGGTCTCCTCGACCTCGATCGTCGAAGGCGGAGCTCACGACGTCGTAGTCAAGGACTCCCAACAGAGCGTAACGTATCGATAAGATAAGACCTGCACATAAAGGTTGAGCCTCAACCACGTTATTTAGATAAAGCGAGATGCCTGCAAGTCGCAGGCATCTCGCTTGTTGTATTTGCTATCATCAGTCAAGTTAACCTTAGGGTCGGGCGGCTTAGCTTTGTTCGCTACAAGTTCCGCACGCAAAGAAGAGCACTTAATGTGCTCTTCGTCTTGCGCAGGACTGTCCGCAGTAGCGAACAAAGCCAAGCCGCCCGACCCCAGCTAAGATTAAAGGAGCTGATATGTGCGATTGCACAGATCATAAGGACGAGATCCCTGCTTACGACGCACAGGCCATTGAGTCCAAGTGGATGAAGGCCTGGGAGGACTCCAACCTCTTTGCCGTCGACACCGACGACAGCAAGCCCAAGAAGTACGTGCTCGAGATGTTCCCGTATCCGTCGGGCGACCTGCACATGGGTCACGCGCGCAACTACACCATCGGCGATGCCATGGCCCGTCAGGCCCGCATGCGCGGCTACGACGTGCTGCATCCCATCGGCTTTGACGCCTTTGGCCTGCCCGCCGAGAACGCCGCCATCAAGCACAATACGCAGGCTGCCGCCTGGACGTATAAGAACATGGACCAGGCACTCGCCACGATGAAGCGCATGGGCTTCTCCTACGATCTGGATCGCATGGTCAAGACCTGCAGCCCCGACTACTACCGCTGGGGCCAGTGGATCTTTGAGAAGCTGTGGGAAAAGGGCCTGGTCTACCGCAAGAAGAACCCGGTCAACTGGTGCCCCACCTGCAAGACTGTTCTGGCCAACGAGCAGGTCACCGAGGGCAAGTGCTGGCGCTGCGGCACCGAGCCCGAGAAGCGCGACCTGGAGCAGTGGTACTTCAAGATTACCGAGTACTCTCAGGAGCTGCTCGATGACCTGGAGAAGCTCCCCGGCTGGCCCGAGCGCGTCAAGCAGATGCAGGCCAACTGGATCGGTCGTTCCGAGGGCGCCGAGGTCGACTTTACCCTGTGCGACCAGGATGGCGATCCCATCGAGGGCGACGAGGGTAAGATCACCGTCTTCACCACGCGTGCCGACACCCTTTTTGGCGTCTCCTTCTTTGTCCTGGCTCCCGAGTACGCCGGCCTGCATGAGCTCGTTGAGGGCACGGAGTACGAGGAGGCCGTCACCAAGATCGTCGAGGACTCCAAGCATATCTCTGCCGTCGAGCGTGCCCAGGGCACCCTCGAAAAGCACGGTGCCTTCACGGGCCGCTATGTGGTAAACCCGGTCAACGGCGAGAAGGTCCCTGTGTGGGTTGCCGACTACGTCGTTGCCGACTACGGCACCGGTGCCGTCATGGCCGTTCCCTGCGGCGACCAGCGCGACTTTGAGTTCGCCCGCAAGTACGACCTGCCGATCGTGCCGATCATCCTGGACGATGACGACCGCGCAGCCGTCGAGGCTAACGGCGAGAC
>CALJCO010000049.1 GCA_938023905.1 uncultured Collinsella sp.
ATAAAGAAGGCCAAGATTCGGGACGCAGTTCAAAAGGTGCCTGTCCCCTTTGTGGTGGTCCCAGTCTATTTTTAGCGTCCCACAAGATCCAACGAGAACACAGCGACGAAATCGAGAGCCACCGATAGCCCGTTCGCGCAGATATAGATGGAGATTCAAGACAAGGGTCCCGGCTTAAACGGCTTGGTTATCGTACGCCACAATACTCTCGTCATCGTCCCCGTCGTTTTTATAGTGCTTATAGTGAAAATAGCGGGTTTAGTGAGAATAGTATTGCGCAAAACTCGTGAACTCAATTTTTGACCCCTCGCCCAGAATGAGGGGAGGCAAATATTCCTATTAGAGATCGAATCGAAGTCCAATGGGGCCTTTCAGCCCCCTCATTCCGGGCGGTCGCTTGCTTTTGAATATTGTCGTAAGATGGTATCATTTATCTTAATGATTGCATATTGTAAGCGAGGTGCCCCACCGTGAAACGCTCCACCTATATCGGCCTACTCGTCTTAGCGTTTGCGATTACCGCAGTCGGCGTGGGCATTATCTATCTCGCATTTCTCCCCGCCTCTGCAACGCAGGCGGTGATTGAGACCGTAAGCTATCCCATCGAAATCCTCACCGATATCGTCAAACCCGATTCGATCACCGTCGATTTTGACGGTACGCCCGCAGCGCTTGGGGTCAGCAACTATCCCCGTATCGAACTTGGGGCCAAGCGCTATACCAAAGATGAGCAGCTTATCGGTAAGGCAGCCAAGCTGCTCAAAGGCAAGACGTTTAAGCGGTGGTACGGCGCCGTAATATATCGAGCCAAGAACAGCCAAATGAATGGCGGGTATTATTCGACCCTTGAACTCGATGCGGCAAACGGGAGCAGACTGTGCAACGTCTCATACGACCCCGGCTATGTGGACAATGAAGGGCCGGGGGTCTATATCTCGGATGGCGACGTAATCTACGTCATGGAGGGCGACCAGACGGCAGTCGTCAGTTTTATGGATCAGTGTACCGAAGATGCCTACGAACAAACCTGCGAGCCCGATCCGCAGACAGCGCGCAACAGTGGCTCGGCACGCACTTGGCTATTTGACGACGAAATAACCTGGACCCCATCGAAATAAGGACCCGTCGGGCAGGCATCTTTGTGGTGGTTTTCGACAAAAAGAAGCCGCCCCATTAACAGAGGCGGCATCAAGCAAGTCTATTTACTAGCGTCCCTCAAGACCCAACGAGAACGTCGCGGTAGCCCCGACCACACCTTTCCCTCGGGCGACCCTCGCGAAGCGCGTGAGCACGAGGGAAAGGTGTGGCCGGGGCGTACAGCAGCGTTACTCGGCAGCGGCCTTGAACTTGTTGTAGTTGATCAGACAGCCGGCCTTGACGATGGCACGTTCTTCGGCCGTCATATCGGCAATATAGAGCTCAATCTGCTCGACCGTGCCGTCGGCGCGCACTACGTACGCGGCGATGTCCTTCAGGTCACCATCGAGCGCGGCACGGATACCCGGCACGAAGACGTAGTCGCCCACCTCAAAGTTGGGCTCCGCCTCCATCTGGAAGGGCACCATGCCCCAGTTCATCACGTTGGAGCGATAGCGCTTGGTGGCGTACTCGTGGACGATGTTGGCCAGGCCGCCGATCACGCGCTGGCAGCTCGCAGCCTGCTCGCGGGCAGAACCGTCGCCCGGCTTCTTGGCATAGAGCATGGAGCCGTACTCGGTCGCCTTGGCATCGGCCGCGACACCCGCGCCGGCCAGCGCCTCGAACACGTCGGCAAGCTCGGCATCGAGTGCCGCCAGGTCGCCCGCGGCCTCGCCGGCAACGCGGCGCTTTTCCACCGCGTCGACCTCCTTGGAGCGACCGACGTAGGCAGGATCGCGACGGCTGAGCGTAAACTCTGCCAGGCCCAGCGGGTTGGAGCGGAAGGAGCTCGTCTCGCCCGAGGGAATGAGCTCGTCGGTCGTGGTGACCGGGTCCATAATCTTGGAGCACACCTTGAGCAGGATATCGTCGCCGAGGGGCTCCATCGCGGGCCACGGCTTGATGTTGGGGCCTTCGACCAGCTCGTCGGCAGGCTCTGCCTTGCCAAAGCCCCAGTACACGCGCTTTTTGTACGGCGCGTCATCAAAGGTGTACTCGCAGGCCTCGTCCCAAGTCTTCTCGGGCAGGTCGGTCGCCGGCGTCAGGACGCCGCCGTTGGCTGCGGTCGCCGCGATGGAGCGGGCGTCCATCAGGGCCACGGCGCTCAGCTGGCCATTACCCGGCTTGGAACCCTCGCGGTTGGGGAAGTTGCGCGTAGTGTGGCGGATGGACAGGCCGTTGTTGGCGGGCGTGTCGCCGGCGCCGAAACACGGGCCGCAGAACGCCGTGCGCACGATCGCGCCAGCCTCCATAAGATCGTAGATATAGCCGCGGCGCGTAAGCTCGAGTGCCACGGGCTGGCTCGTGGGATAGACCGACAGCGAAAACTCGCCGCAGCCAGTGTTGGCGCCCTTGAGCACGCGGGCAGCCTGGACCACGGAGTCGTAGTTGCCGCCCGAGCAGCCGGCGATAACGCCCTGCTGCACGTGCAGCTTGCCGTCGACGATCTTGTCGAGCAGGCTAAAGTGCGTCTTGCCCTCGCCGATCTTGGCGGCCTCGAGCTCAACCTCATGCAGGATGTCCTCGAGGTTCTCGTTGAGCTCGTCAATCTCAAAGCCGTTGGAAGGGTGGAACGGCAGGGCGATCATGGGCTTAATGCTCGACAGGTCGACCTCGACGCAGCCGTCGTAGTAGGCGACATCAGCGGGCTTGAGCTCGCGGTAGTCGTCGCCGCGGCCGTGCATGGCCAGGAATGCGTGCGTGCCCTCGTCGGTGGCCCAGATGCTCGACAGACAGGTGGTCTCGGTGGTCATGACGTCAACGCCGTTGCGGTAGTCGGTCGTCATGCTCGCGATACCCGGACCCACAAACTCCATGACCTTGTTCTTGACGTAGCCCTTGGCAAAGACGGCACGGATGATGGCGAGCGCCACGTCGTGCGGGCCAACGCCGGGACGCGGGGTGCCCGTGAGGTAGATGGCGACGACGCCGGGATAGGCGACATCGTAGGTGTCGCGCAGCAGCTGCTTTGCCAGCTCGCCGCCGCCCTCGCCCACGGCCATGGTACCCAGAGCACCATAGCGGGTGTGCGAGTCGGAACCCAGAATCATCTTGCCGCAGCCGGCGAAGTTCTCACGCATAAAGGAGTGGATGACGGCGATGTGCGGCGGAACGAAGATACCGCCGTACTTCTTGGCCGCGGAAAGGCCAAAGACGTGATCGTCCTCGTTGATGGTGCCGCCCACGGCGCACAGCGAGTTATGGCAGTTGGTGAGCACGTAGGGCAGCGGGAACTGCTCCATGCCCGAGGCGCGCGCGGTCTGGATGATGCCGACAAAGGTGATGTCATGGCTCGCCATGGCGTCGAAGCGAATCTTGAGCGCCTCGGGATCTCCGGACGTATTGTGTGCCTGGAGGATCGAATACGCGATGGTGCCGCGCTTGGCATCCTCGGGCGTCTGCGTAATACCGCGCTCGGCAGCCTCGGCCGCAGGCACAACCTCGCTGCCGCCGCGCAGGTAGATACCATCCTCGTACAGCTTGACCATACTGTCTCCCACTCTGCCCAAAAGATTTGGGCGCATAGCATACATTCGTTCAATATCGTGCCATAGAACGGTTGCGAGTGGGTTACGAATCTGCGCGCTCACTTTATCTCAGTAAAGCACAGGACGAGCCCCGCGTGGGGCCGGCAGATCTGGCGCAAGAGTGTCCCTTTCGACTAGTCATTTAAGAACGTCCCCAATGACTACCCTACCGCATCCGGAGCAAAGCAGCGCCGCAGGTAGAGGACGAACAGCGAGCGACGTCCAGAGCGAACAAGTTGGCATGAAAAGGGCAAGGCATAGACCTTCTGGTCATGCCTTGCCTTTTGAATGACAAATTGTCGCT
>CALJCO010000050.1 GCA_938023905.1 uncultured Collinsella sp.
CCGTCCCAGAAAAATCATTCTCTCGAGCTTGGTGGCCCCTCAGCCGTTCGACATCCTCCGGGAGACCAGTAACAGAAAAATTTGCTTACCAATTAATCAAGATATGCATAAATCTTGCTCTCCTGCTAATCAAGAATCGATATAATCTTGATTAGCATATAAGCAAGATTGGAGAATCATGGCATTCAACGACTTGGTGGCCCAGAAAATAAAGGACTTTGAGCAACAAGGAGTTCCACAGGTCTTTGAGCGCGACCTTGATCTGGGAAACCCGCAGGAACCCAAGCGCGACAACATCGTAAATGTGATTGTGGGAGCCCGTCGTTGTGGAAAGACGTATCGCCTGTATCAGGAGATGCAGCGGCTTCAGGGTCAAGGTATCGACCTTGACCGGATGCTTTATTTCAATTGTGAGGATGAGCGCTTGCGTCCGTATGAGCCGTCGCTGCTAGCGGACGTGCTCGATACATTCTATGCGCTATATCCTGCTGCTCGAACCGAGGGTGCCTACATTTTCTTCGATGAAATCCAGGAAATTCCCGAATGGGGTGCGTTTCTGCGGCGTGTGGTCGATACGGAGAAAGCGACCGTCTACGTGACGGGATCTTCTTCTAAGATGCTGTCCTCGGAACTTAAGAGCGAGTTCAGGGGCCGCTCTCTTGTGCGAGAGCTATTTCCGTTGAGTTTTTCGGAATACGTCCGATATAAGACGGGGAGCGTTCCTGAGCCGGATGCACCCTTTTCATCGAGCGATGCAGCACTGCTTCGACATCATCTGATCGGATATCTTGAGCGAGGGGGATTCATCGCGACGCTAGAGCAGACGCCCGCGGACGCGATTCAGCTGCTACAGGAATATGCGTCGCGAACGGTCGCCATGGACGTCGTTGAGCGCTACGACATCAAGAACCCTCGTTTGGCTTCACTGTTCCTGACGCGGTGTATGGCATCTTCGGCACGAGAGCTGTCAGTGAACAAGGTGTACAACGAGTTCAAAAGTAGGCAGATACCCGTCAGTCGTAATTCGCTCGGCGACTTACTTGAGTATTACGAGGACGCCTACCTGTTGTTTTCGGTGCCGGAGTTCACGCGCTCACTTGCAAATAATGCGCGGTCCGCATCTAAAGTCTACGCTGTCGATCCTGCGATGTTCGGAGCATTCTCTCCCGCATCGGCATTTGATCAGGGCCAGAGGCTCGAGACCGCGGTGTTCAATGCGCTCAGAAGAAGGACTCCAGCCGTGCGGTCCGGTTCGGTCTGCCGCCTGCTGATCAAAGAGAAGAATAAAAGCCATGAGGTGGACTTTGTGGCCGGGGATGCACTTCTCATGCAGGCTTATAGCCTGATTCAGGTGAGTGCGGATATGGCAAGCGAGAAAACGCGCGAGCGCGAAATTGCCGCGCTTGATGCCTCGATGGCCCAATTCGATCTTGGTGAGTCGACAATCGTTACCATGGATGAGCAGGCCGATATTCCATGCAAACACGGCGTGGTACATGCTGCGCCCGCATGGAAGTGGCTCCTTTCCTAATCGTCTATGGATTTGCGAGGCCAGGACTCAGGTGTCATGGTCCGCTAGTCCTGGGCCTTGATGCTCGGCAGGAGAATCTGGGCGAGATAGTCGGTCTCTAGTTTGGTCGCGGCATCGGCCTTGCCGTCTTTGCCGACCAGTACGTTCTTGATCTGGCTATAGGTGTAGCGGTTGCCGGTCGTGAGCTCGACAAGCTCAATGGCCGTGTCCATGGGGTAGGTCGACACGGGATTCTGTGTCCGTCCGTTGATGGTCTGGGGCACCAGGTACGGATAGACGGGGCCGCTGGCGTAGACGGTATAACCGTTGCCTAGGTTGGCCGCACCCAAAACCGTATCGCCCTCATCGGGCGTAAAGCTCTCGCCCTCGCGCACCGCGACGAGCGTCACAATCGGCGTATCGCTGTCGCCGGCAAGATAGATGCATAGCGTGCTGCCATTTTGCCAAGTCTCGACCTTGCCGTACCACTCGACGGGGATATCGAGCTGGTAGAGGTCAGTTGCCTTGTGACGGGCGTCGGCATCACGGGCCGCTTGTGCCTTTTGCGCGCTCACGGCATTGACGGCGGCGTCGCGCCGCGCGGTTGCCGCCTGCTGGAGCACCTTGGCGGTGGCGGCGGAGCTCGCGCCTCCCTCCTCGGCATATTTGGCGGCGGCATCGATCTGGTCGTCGGTTACCGTGTCGGCCGAAGGCACCTTGAGCTTAAAGGCGGCCTGGCTGCTTAGGTCCTGTCCGTCGCTCTTGATCGTGATCTGCGCCTTGGTGGTCGGCACGGTATAGACGGTGCCGTCGGACGCGATGGGGGAGGCGGCAACGGAGAGCGTGTAGTCACCGGGTAGCAGTTTGATGCCACGGCCGTGCTCGTCAACATAGAGTGTTTCGCTTACGGAGGATCCGTCAGAATCCTGGCCACTCACCTGCACGGGGATCTTTGAGCCGGTGGAGCAGTCGAGCCCCGCGGCATGTACGCCAATTTGCACTGACATCATCGTGTGCGCATTGGCGGCGGCAACGGCGGCCTGCTCTTGCTGATATCCGTTCCAAGCCGCATAGCCCGCGCCGCCGGCGACGAGCGCGACGGCCACGACGCCGGCAACCATCAGATTGCGGCGCTTGGGCGACATCTTGCGATGGCGAACCTCGGCCTCGCGTGCCGAAGGAACGGACGGTAGGGGAATATCGCCCATGGCGATGGTCTCGTCCACGGCAGGCGCAGAGCCTAAGCCAGGGAGCTCGCGGGTCAGCGAATCTTCGGCCGGCAAGCTGTCGAGCAAGACGGTTTCCTCGCCCGTGTCGGATTCGGGCTGATTGCCGGCCTCGCTTTCGGTGTCTTCGTGACCTGCCTCGTCTTCGGTGGGCGCGGCGCCATCGTCTTTTGCATCCTGATCATCGGGCTGCGCCTCGATTTCCGGCTCATCCTGCACATCAACGCTCGAATCGTCAAACGTAATCGCGGCCAGCGCGATCTGGTCTAGGCTCTCCAGGGCCTCGGCACACGCTTCTGCATCTTGGACCTCATCCTCTTGGCCCATCGTTTCATCTTTCATATATCCCCCAAGCTCAATATCGGGACAACAATGTACCCAAAAACAGGGTCATATAGAGCTGTCAGGCAATTGGAAATCTGATTTTATCTGTGCGAGAGGTTTTGAATATGTGCGTGGATGCGCGCAACAGCAAAAAGCCCCCGGAAAGCGGACAAATCGCTTTCCGGGGGTATGCAATACGTTGCATTGCGCGGAGTCGGCCAGGCGACTTCACATTCAAGCGGCATGTGCACCGGGCGCGTTACTCGGCGTGTGCGTAATCCACCTTGGCGCGGCGAGCGGTAGCCTTCTCCCAATCGCTGGTGCCCTCAAAGACATCCTGCTTGTAGGGATTGCGGCCGAGCTTCTTGGCGCGGTAGGCGATGTAGATGATCGCGGCGATGTTGGCGACCAGTGCGGCGATCGAGACCGCGGTGGCGGCGCCTGCGTCGAGCGTGGAGTGGGTCACAAAGATGGACTCTTCCTGGAAGTAGGGGAACACCTGCGCAAACATGCACCAAATGGCAAGCGTAAAGGCGCGGTTCTGGATCCAACCGCCCTTGTTCCAGATAAAGGCGGCGACGGTGGGCGCCAGCAGCAGTGCAAAGCCGCAGAACCAGGAGTGGGTGGGCAGGCAGTTGTAGGTGTAGCAGAAGTTCCAGATATCGTAGGCGATGATGTAGACCCAGGTCATATCGGGCCACAGCATGTCGGTCTGATCCTCGGAGGCGTAGACGCTCCACCAACCGGTCATGCAGAAGATGTTGATGATGCCGGCGATGCCGTTGAACACGTTGTTCCAACCGGCCAGCTGCATAGCACCTTCGGAGGTGACCCAGGTGGACTCGCCCAGGACAAAGAAGTGATAGGCACTCTCGAAGTCGGACACGACGGCGATCATGATGTTGATGGCGACGATCACAAACGGCCACGCGCGGAACCAATGCGCCTTGCCGATCTTTCCCCACTGGTACTTAATGGCAATGAAGCCCCAGCAGCCGGCGAGCGCCGCGTATACCTTGGCGTAGTGGAACCAGCTGTTCTGGTACACATGGGTGGGGTTGGTGAGCGCCCACTCGGCACCCTGTGAAACGCCGATGGCGATGGCGACGCAGTAGATGGTCATGGCCAGCGGAGCCACGCCAAAGATGATGGCCGCGCCGAGCTTGGTGCGGCGGCCGACCTCGTTGAGCACGATGAGGCCGATAAAGACCATGGCCCAGCCGGCCCAGTGGATAAGGGTATTGCTACCCCAAACATCGAACAGCATGCTGCTCTCCTTTCACACGCCCGCGGCCCCTCTTCCGATCGCGGGCAGTTTGGCCAAATGTCGTCAGTTCTGGGGCTTGCGCTCGGGATACTTGGCGGTATAGCCCTCGATGTGGAGTGTCGAGGCGATGATTTCCTTGACCGTCTCGTCGGGCACATCGGGGTGCGTGCGGATATACATTAACAACCCCATGATGAGGGTGTAGAACGTCTCGTAGACATGGTCGATGCGTAGCTCATGATGGGCGACAAAATCCACCACGGTGGTGTCGCAGATATACTGCGCCACGCGTTGGACCACGTTGTGCAAAAAGCCGCCGTAGAGCGCGCCGCTGCTGGAGGTCAGGGTGCTCGGCAGTTCGTGGCCGCTGGCGACCAGGCGCTTAAAGAGCGGGGCGACGGTGTCGAGCGCCCCCTCGATGTCGCCAACCGTGCGGCTGGCATTCCACTGCTCGAGCTCGGTAATGAAGCCGTCGATTGCCTCGTCCATGACAGCGGTGACGGCGGCGTCCATATCGGCAAAGTAGTGGTAGAACAATGAACGCGTGCAGCCGGCTCGCTTGGTCACAGCCGATACCGATAGGTGGGACACGCCCAGCTCGGAGCTTACGGTGCGCACGGCATCGAGAATCTCGCGACGGCGTTCGTCGCCCGTCAAGCGCTTTGCCGCGCTATCGGATGCGGGGACGGCATCGACCGCAGAGGTACCTGCTGCGTTGTTGCCCATGTTTTGCCGCCTTCCATCCTCTTTTGCTTGACCGTTCGCCTAACAGTCTTGAATATTGTTGACGGTTCGTCAATACTATTTTTGACACAATGTCAACAATGGCGGGTGAACGGCATGGGGGCATGCCCGGCCTGCAAAAAAGAGGGGTGCCGCGGTCTCGCCGGGCTGCGGCAAGAGAAGGGACAACCATGATTCTCAACGGACCGGGAATTAGCTACACCGAGCCCGACATCGGTTCGGAGTTCGTGCCGCCGCTGCCGGAGCATCCGCGCGAGGCAATCGTCAAGCTGTGCGAGCACTGCACCAACCGTCTGCTGCATCGCGACGAGCTGCTGGGCTACGAGTACTGGTCGTTTGCCGAGGCCGCAACCGACGAGCAGGCCGAAGTGCTCTGCAAGATGAAGATGCGCTGTCCCTATACGCTGCCTGAGATGGTCAAGCTCACCGGCATGCCCGAGGCCGATATCGAGAAGATGCTCGACGACATGAGCTACACGGGTCTGCTCGAGTACAACTGGGAAAACCCCGAGCGCGCCAAGCAGTGGGTGCTGCCCATGCTGGTGCCGGGCTCTGCCGAGTTCCTCAACATGCGCGTGAGCCAGCTCGAGGAACACCCGGTCTATGCCAAGTTCTTTGAGCAGGCGTCCAAGGGACCGCTGTCCAAGGCCACGCCGATGGTGCCGCCCGGTGGTGCCGGCATCGGCATGCATGTCATTCCGGTCGAGAAGGCCATCGATGCTGCGAGCACGTCGGTGCCGATCGAGCATATCGAGCATTGGCTCGACAAATACGAGGGTAAATATGCCGCCAGCACCTGCAGCTGCCGCGCGAGCCGTCGCGTGATGGGAGAGGGCTGCGCCGACGACCCGGCCGATTGGTGCATCGCCGTGGGCGATATGGCCGACTACGTGGTCGAGACCGACCGCGGTCATTACGTGACCCGCGAGGAGGTCTACGACATCCTGCGCCAGGCCGAGGACAACGGCTTTGTGCACCAGATCACCAACATTGACGGTGAGAACAAAATCTTCGCCATCTGCAACTGCAACGTCAACGTGTGCTACGCCCTGCGCACCTCGCAGCTGTTCAACACGCCCAACCTGTCGCGCTCGGCCTATGTCGCCAAGGTCGAGAAGGACAAGTGCGTGGCCTGCGGTCGCTGCGTTGAGGTGTGCCCGGCCGGCGCCGCCAAGCTGGGCCAGAAGCTCTGCAGCAAAAAGTCCGGCGGACAGGTGCCCGAGTATCCGCGCCAGGAGCTGCCCGATGCCACCAAGTGGGACCACACCAAGTGGTCGCCCAACTACCGCAACGACAACCGCATCGAGACGCATGAGTCCGGCACCGCTCCCTGCAAGACGGCCTGCCCCGCGCACGTTGCCGTTCAGGGCTATTTGAAGCTCGCGGCTCAGGATCGCTATGACGAGGCCCTAGCACTCATTAAGCGCGAGAACCCGCTGCCCGCTATCTGCGGCCGCGTGTGCAACCGCCGCTGCGAGGATGCCTGCACCCGCGGCCGTGTGGACGCCGCCGTGGCTATCGACGAGGTCAAGAAGTTTATCGCCCAGCGCGATCTGGACGCAGCGACTCGCTATGTCCCGCCCGTGGTGACGCCGACGCGCGCCGGCGGCTTCGATCAGAAGATCGCTATCATCGGTGCCGGTCCGGCCGGCCTGTCTTGTGCCTTCTATCTGGCCGAGAAGGGCTACAAGCCCGTCGTGTTCGAGAAGAACGAGCGTCCGGGCGGCATGCTCACCTACGGCATTCCCAGCTTTAAGCTGCAGAAGGATGTTATCGAGGCTGAGGTCGAGGTTATTCGCCTGATGGGTGCCGAGTTCCGCTATGGCGTGGAGGTCGGTCGCGATGTGACGCTCGACGAGCTGCGCGAACAGGGCTTTAAGGCCTTCTACGTGGCTATTGGCTGCCAGGGCGGCCGCCTTGCCGGTATTCCGGGCGAGGATGCCGGGGACGTGACCGTGGCCGTCGACTTTTTGCGCGAGGTCAACAGCGGCAAGATCGACGCGCTTCCCGGCCGCACCATCGTGGTGGGCGGCGGCAACGTTGCTATCGATGTCGCGCGCAACGCCTGCCGTTTGGGTTCCGAGCACGTTGAGATGTTCTGCCTGGAGAGCGAGGCCCAGATGCCCGCCAGCGAGGAGGAGCGTCGCGAGGCCGTTGAGGACGGCGCGCACATCAGCTGCGGCTGGGGTCCCAAGGAGGTTCACCTGGACGAGGCCGGTCGTGTGTGCGGTATCACCTTCAAGCGCTGCACGCGTGTCTACGATGACGAGGGGCGTTTTGCGCCCGAGTACGATGAGAACGATCTGCGTCGTGTCGATGCCGACCGTGTCGTCATGTCGATTGGCCAGTCCATTGTGTGGGGCGACCTGCTGGCTGGCTCCAAGGTGGAGCTTGGCCGCGGTCAGGGTGCCCTTGCCGATCCCCAGACCTACCAGACCGCCGAGCCCGACATCTTTGTGGGCGGCGACGTCTACACCGGTCCGAGCTTTGCCATCGATGCCATCGCCGCCGGCCACGAGGCCGCCGTGTCCATCCATCGCTTTGTGCAGCCGGGCTCCACGCTTACCATCGGCCGCAACCAGCGCCGCTACGCCGCGCTCGACCGCGACGATGTCGTGATCGAGAGCTATGACAACGCGAGCCGTGAGGTTGCCCACGTGGACCACGAGCGCGAGAAGGCCGCGCCCTTCAGCGAGTACGTCGAGACCTTTACCGAAGAGCAGGTGCGCGCCGAGACCGCCCGTTGCCTTGGCTGCGGTGCCTCAATCGTCGACCCCAACAAGTGCATCGGCTGCGGCCTGTGCACCACCAAGTGCGCGTTCGATGCCATCCATCTGGATCGCGATCGCCCCGAGTGCTCCACGATGGTCAAATACGAGCAAAAGCTCCCGAGCCTTGGCAAGTATGCTTTAAAGCGTGCAATCAAAATCAAGTTCGGTCGTAAATAGGTAACCATGGCGGGTAAGGGGACGGCGCAGACTAGATTTCGCTGTCCCCTTGCTTTGAGTTTGCATCGCATCAACCGTTGTTGAAAGGTTTCTACCTTGCATGAATTGGGAATCGTTTATCACATTATTCGCGATGTTGAGAACGTGGCGCGCGCCAATGGCGTGCGTCGCGTTTCGAGCGTCACGCTGCTGCTGGGCGAGGTCTCGGGCGTCGTTCCCGACTTGCTGCTCGACGCTTGGCGCTGGGCGGCAGATAAAAAGTCCATCACGCAGGGCGCGGAGCTTATCGTGGAGCCCGTCGAGGCCGTGACGCATTGCGAGGCGTGCGGCCGCGACTATGCGACAGTCGAGCACGGCAAGACCTGCCCCCATTGCGGCAGTGGCGATACCTATTTGCTCCAGGGCCAAGAGGTCATGATCAAGCAGATCGAGACCCCCGACGAGGATCCGGCAGACGCTGCCCCCGGCGGCCCTTCTGACGCCCCCGACGCCGTCGACGCCGCCAACCCCCTCCACATCGCCTAACTTAGTCGTTGGGGACGTTCTTAAACGACTAGTCATTAAAGAACGTCCCTAACGACTACTTTGCTAGAGCATATTTCTTACCATTAGTCAAGCACCATCTGTTTAAACGAAATAGCCTCAACGCGAGCACATTTGTGTCTGTTTAAAACCGGCAATAATGAACAGCGTGCTCAATTCGGTCATGTAAATAGATCAGCTATCAATCCTCAGCAGCAAATCAGCCAAAATACTGGAATGTAATCAGCTTGTAACAAAACAAGACGTTTAAACAAATAATGCTACCTTTTGCAGTTTTTCAAACAATTCTGCTGTATTTGCAGCTATACTCCATAACTGTCGTGTAGGAATTACGTAGACAAAAAGGAGGTTATGTGATGGTAAGTATTGTTCTTGCTAGCCATGGTGACTTGGCGGCTGGAATCAAGCAGACGGGCTCGATGGTCTTTGGCGATCAGCCGTCTGTAGCCGTGGTCTCGCTCGAGCCGAGCATGGGCCCCGACGACTTCCGAGCCAAGGTCGAGGAAGCAGTCGCTTCCTTCGAGGACCAGGAGCAGGTGCTCTTCCTCGTTGATCTGTGGGGCGGCACGCCCTTCAACCAGATCAGCGGGCTCATCGAGGGCCACGATTCCTGGGCTATCGTCACCGGTGTCAACCTGCCTATGCTCATCGAGGCATATTCGCAGCGCTTTGACGCAAAGAACACTGCACATGCGATCGCAAAACATCTCGTGACTGAGGCTAAGGCCGGCGTGCGCGTCAAGCCCGAGTCTCTGGAGCCCGAGGAGAAGAAGCCGGCTGCGGCCGCCGCTGCTCCTGCGGGTGCCATTCCTCCGGGAACGGTGATCGGCGACGGGCACATCAAGATCGCCCACGTCCGTATCGACACGCGTCTGCTGCATGGTCAGGTGGCCACCACGTGGACCAAGCAGATCAACCCCAACCGCATCATCGTGGTCTCCGACGGCGTTGCTCACGACGAGCTCCGCAAGACCATGATCGAGCAGGCTGCCCCTCCGGGAGTCCACGCCAACGTCGTGCCTATCAAGAAGATGGCCGAGGTCGTCAAGGACACGCGCTTTGGCGACACCAAGGCGATGCTGCTGTTCGAGAACCCGCAGGATCTGCTCAGGGCCATCGAGGCCGGCGTCGACATCAAGGAAGCCAACATCGGTTCCATGGCCCACTCCAAGGGCAAGGTCGTCGTCACTAACGCTGTCGCTATGGGCGATGACGACGTCAAGACCCTCGAGGCTCTCAAGGCCAAGGGCGTCAAGTTCGAGGTCCGCAAGGTTCCTTCGGATTCCTCCGAGGATCTCGACGCCATGTTGAAGAAAGCTAAGGCCGAACTGGCCGCTCAAGCATAGTAAAGGAGGGTCCGATACATGTCTGCAATCACTATTCTGCTTGTTGCGATTGTCGCGTTGCTTGCCGGTATGGAAGGCATTCTGGATGAGTTCCAGTTCCATCAGCCGCTCGTGGCATGCACGCTTATCGGTCTCGTAACCGGTCACCTTCAGGAGGGCATCCTCCTGGGCGGTTCGCTCCAGATGATGGCCCTTGGCTGGGCTAACGTCGGCGCCGCCGTCGCGCCTGACGCCGCTCTGGCCTCGGTCGCTTCTTCGATCATCATGGTGCTCGCCCTCAACGGTGGCGCCACCGATTCGGCCAAGGCCGTTACCGCCGCCATCGCCGTCGCCGTCCCGCTGTCGGTCGCTGGTCTGTTCCTGACCATGATCTGCCGTACCCTGGCTACCGCTATGGTTCACGCCATGGACGCCTGCGCCGAGAAGGGCGACTTCGCCGGCATCGAGCGTTGGCAGTACGCCGGCATCCTCATGCAGGGTGTTCGTATCGCCATCCCGGCAGTACTTCTGTGCATCATCCCGGCCGAGGCCGTTACCAACGCGCTTAACGCTATGCCCGATTGGCTGTCCGGCGGCATGGCTGTCGGCGGCGGCATGGTCGCTTCCGTCGGTTACGCCATGGTCATCAACATGATGGCCACCAAGGAGACCTGGCCGTTCTTCATCCTCGGCTTTGTCCTTGCTGCCATCCCTCAGCTCACGCTGATCGCCCTTGGCCTCATCGGCATCTCCCTTGCCCTCATCTACCTTGGCCTTAAGGATCTGGCCAAGCAGGGTGGCGGCATGGGCGGTGGCTCCGGTGACCCGCTCGGCGACATTCTGAACGATTACGAGTAGGAGGGGAGTGATACATATGGCAGAGAACAAGATTCAGCTCACCAAGGCTGACCGTAAGAAGGTTTGCTTCCGTCATCAGTTCCTTCAGGGCTCGTGGAACTACGAGCGTATGCAGAACGGCGGCTGGTGCTTCGCAATGATCCCTGCGATCAAGAAGCTCTACACCAGCAAGGATGACCAGATTGCCGCTCTTAAGCGCCACCTGGAGTTCTATAACACCCACCCCTATGTTTCCGCCCCCGTCATTGGCGTTACCCTCGCCCTCGAGGAGGAGCGCGCCAACGGTGCTCCGATTGACGACGTCGCCATTCAGGGCGTCAAGGTCGGTATGATGGGCCCGCTCGCCGGCGTCGGCGACCCCGCCTTCTGGTTCACCCTTCGCCCGATTCTGGGTGCACTGGGCGCTTCCCTGGCCCTGTCCGGCAGCATCGCCGGTCCGCTGCTGTTCTTCTTCGCGTGGAACATCATCCGTTACGCCTTCCTGTGGTACACGCAGGAGTTTGGCTACAAGGTCGGCTCCTCCATCGCCAAGGACCTCTCCGGCGGTCTGATGGGCAAGGTCACCGAGGGTGCTTCCATCCTGGGTATGTTCATCATCGGCGCCCTGGTCGAGCGCTGGGTGTCCATCTCCTTCACCCCGGTCGTCTCCAAGGTCACGCAGTCCGCTGGCGCCTATATCGACTGGGCCAACCTGCCCGCCGGTTCTGAGGGCATCAAGCAGGCATTGACGATGTACAGCTCTGTCGGTGCCAACGCACTCGACCCGGTGAAGGTCACCACGCTTCAGGCCAACCTCGATCAGCTCATCCCCGGCCTTGCCGCCGTGTGCCTGACCCTTCTGGTCTGCAAGCTCCTCAAGAAGAAGGTCAGCCCGATCGTCATCATCCTGGCTCTCTTCGCCGTCGGCATCATCGGTCGCGTCTGCGGCTTCATGTAAGCACGCTTCGGCTTAAGACCGAGAGTTGCTAGGCAAGGGCTTTTGAGCCATTGAAACGGACCGCACCCGGTGGGTACACTGGATGCGGTCCGATTGTTTTATTTGGAGGGCGAGGCGCGTATGGCGCAATCTCAGAACAGCACGGTCGATCTGGCAACGCCGGCAACCTGCCTGATGGGGCTTACCAGTCACGGTAACGTGATGGTGGGCAATAAGGCGTTTGAGTACTATAACGAGCGCAATCCCGAGGATTATATCCAAATCCCGTGGGACGAGGTCGACTATATTGCCGCCGAGGTTTTGCGCGGCACCAAGAAGATTACGCGTTTTGCCATCTTTACCAAAGAGAATGGCCACTTTACGTTTTCGACGCGCAATGACAAGGAAACGCTTCGCGCGGTGCGTAAGTACATTGACGAGGACAAGCTCGTTCGTTCGCCCGACTTTATCGATGTGACGGCTAAGGGCGCCAAGAGCATCCCCTCCGTTATCAAAAGCCTCTTCCATAAAGGCGACTAGTCGCCTGGGACGTTCTTAAACGACTAGTCATTAAAGAACGTCGCAGACGACTATCTCGAAGAGTGGCTATGCGCTGCATGGTAGTGGCGCAAATCTGCTACACTAGTACAACATGCCTCCGTAGCTCAGGGGATAGAGCACCGCTCTCCTAAAGCGGGTGTCGACGGTTCGAATCCGCCCGGGGGCACCAGAAGATTATAACGGCGTCGCGAGAGCGGCGCCGTTTCTGGTTCAAGACTTTAGTCTGCTGGCCGCGCAGCGGCCAGCTTTAAACCACCCGCTACG
>CALJCO010000051.1 GCA_938023905.1 uncultured Collinsella sp.
CCGCGGGCCAGGGCGTCCTGGTACTCCTTGACGGCCTTGAGCCTCTGCATGGGCTTAAGGCGCTCGAACATGGTGTTGCCGTGCAGGTGGTCGATCTCGTGCTGCAGGCACACGCAGAACAGATCGCCCGAGGCCTCATAACGAATCAGGTTGGCGTCCAGATCATACGCCTCGACGACGACATGGTCGGGACGCTCAATCTCGCAGCTAATCCCGGGGATAGACAGGCAGCCCTCGCTAAACGGCACCAAATGGTCACTCTGCTCAACAATGACAGGGTTGATGAGCACGTACGGGTCGTAGTCGTTCTTGTCGCTGTAGTCGCAGTCGATGGTGACGAGCTGAATAAGCTCGCCGATCTGCGGAGCAGCCAGGCCGCAGCCGCCGTTCTCGAACATCATCTTCTTCATCTTCTCGGCAAGCGCCTCGATCGCCGGGGTGATCTCCTCGATGACGGCGCACTCCTGGCGCAAACGAGGGTCGGGCGACAGTACGATTCCGTTGGCTTCCATGGCCATCCTTTCAGGTTGTTACATCAAATCATAGGCGTCGACGTCAACGCTCACGCTCACGCCGCGCACGGAGCCCACCTCTTTGAGGCAGGCGTCGATATCATCAGAAACATGGTACCCCACGGGCGACTTCACAAGCAGATGGAAGCGGTAACGGTCCTTGGCTCTCTCGATTACACACGAAGCCGGGCCCAGCACCTGCGGCACGGCACTCCCTGCCCGCAAAAAATCGGGCGCGGCGGCATGCCAGCGGCGCTTAAGAAGCTTTGCAATGCGCCCAATGTAGTCCTGCGCGTCATCCGCGTTCGTCGACCACACCAAAATGTTGACCAGGCGCACAAAGGGCGGATACAGCGCGTCGCACCGCTGGTCCAGGTCGTAGTCGGTAAAGATAGAACGGTCGTGCTCGGCGACGGCGCGAATGACCGGATCCTCGGGCAGATAGGTCTGGATGATGACCTCGCCGGGACGATCGCCGCGGCCGGCGCGGCCCGCCACCTGCTCCAGCAGATCGTAGGCGCGCTCCCCTGCGCGGAAGTCCGGCAGCTTGAGGGCGAAGTCGGCATTGACCACGCCCACGAGCGTGACCTCGGGAAAGTCGAGACCCTTGGCGATCATTTGGGTGCCCAGCAACACGGCGCAATCGGCCGCATCGAACTGCTCGAGCAGCTTTTTGTGCGCATCCTTGCCGCGCGTGGAATCGGCATCCATGCGGATGATGGCGACGTCCTCGGGCAGCATCTGGTGCAGTGCGTCCTCGATCTGCTGCGTGCCCAGCCCCATTTTTGCCAGGTAGCGACTGCCACATTTGGGGCAACGACTCGTGGGCGCGGGATACGGCTGCACGCGCCAGGAGGATCCGCATGTGTGACATTGCAGCGTGTGCGTGCGCTCGTGATACGTAAGCGCGGTGGAGCAGTGGTTGCAGGTGGGAACGCAGCCGCACTCGCGACACATCAGGAACGGCGCAAAGCCACGGCGGTTATGCAGCAGCACGGCCTTCTCGCGGCGCTCGACCACACGCTCCAAGCCCTCCATCAAGGGTTTTGAGAACATGGAGCGGCTGCCGTGAGAAAACTCACGGCGCAGGTCGGCAATGCGGACCGTGGGAAGCACGGCGTGTCCCGGGCGCTCGGGCATCTCGACACGCGTCCAAGTGGCACCGTTATACGTGCCACGACGGCAGCGGTCGAGGGCCTCGGCAGAAGGCGTGGCGGAGCCCAACACGAGCGGGCAGCGATAGCGCCGCGCCATCTCGGCCGCCACCTCGCGCGCGTGGTAGCGCGGACTGGAGCCCTGCTTGTAACTTGTCTCGTGTTCCTCGTCGATGATGATGAGGCCCAAGTCGCTGAGCGGGCAAAAGAGAGCCGAGCGGGCGCCGACCACCACGCGGGCCGCACCGCTGGCGACCATATCCCACTGGTCCAGACGCTCGCCAGCCGAAAGACGCGAGTGGAAAACCGCGACCGTCTCGCCAAAGCGCGAGCGGAAGCGGCCGACGGTCTGGGCCGTCAGTGAGATCTCGGGCACCAGCACGCAGGCAGAGCGACCGGCTGCGAGCACGCGCTCGATGGCGGAGAGGTAGACCTCGGTTTTGCCTGAGCCGGTGACGCCGTCTACCAGCACCACGTCGCCATGAGCGTCCAGACGGGCACGCTCGATCTGAGCAAGTGCTTGCTGCTGGCCACTGGTAAGGGAGACCGGCGCTTTGCCGCTTGCCGAGGACAGCGTGGTCTGCTCGCCGCAGCCACGCCAGGCGCGGCGCTCTTCCACCACCACAACGCCGCGTTTTTCGAGCGCCTTGATGGTCGCCGACATGCTGTTATAGAGAAGGTTGAGGTCGCGCGTCGTGACCGGTCCGCACTGGAGCGCCTCGATGAGTTGGCGCTGGCGGACCGCGGTCTTGGGTGGCGTGTAGTCAAAGCCTTCGGGCGTAAGCATCACCCAGCGGTTTTGGATGGGTTTGACGGCTGGACGTTCAACCGTCCACACGCCGTCGTCGCCCTTGACCACACGCGGGCTGCCGCCCGGTGGCAAAAACAGGCGCAGGCACTCGGAAAGCGTCGCGACATACTCGCGGCTCATCCAGCGCGCAATGCGGGCAGCCTCGGCGGTAAAGAGCGGTTTGCTGAGGATGGCTTCGACAGGCTTGATGCGCGAAAGGTCAAGGGCGTTGTTGCCTTGCAGGTCGCCCAGCTCGGGCGCAATATCGACGATGTAGCCTGCGGCGGCACGGTTGCCAAAGTGGACCAGGACCGTCGATCCGACCTGGGCCTCGTTGGCAAGGGACTCAGGAATGCCGTAAGCGAACGGTTCGGACAGCGCACGGGTGGGGATATCGAGAACCACGCACGAGTAGGCGGCAATGGGCTCAGGTACAGGATCGGGCTTGGCCGAGGCAGCAGCGGATGCCGGTGCCGCCGGAGACTCCTCCGGTTCCGGTGAACCAAACAGCGACAGTTGTTGAGCCATACACCACCTCTAACGAACGGACCTGAAAGGGGTGGGACAAACACCACTGATTATTTTGTCCCAGCAACCCACTCATCGGTACAGAAACAAGAGCCCCGCTCTGAGTGAACGGGGCTCGGATACAAACGTTTGCGCAGCGATTACAGCGCCATCGTGCGGGCGCGGTCGATGCGCGCCAGGCAGTCGTCGCGGCCGATGAGCGCCATGGTCTCGCCCAGCGGAGGGCTCACCATGTTGCCGCAGACGGCGACGCGCACGGCCTGGAACACCACGCGCTTCTTGAGGTCCATCTGCTCGGGCAGCGGCTCAAGCGCGGCGTCAATGTTGGCAGCCGTCCACTCGTTCACACCCTCGAGCGCGGCCTTGGCGGCATCAAGAATGGCACCCATGCCCTCCTTGGCCAGGCCCTTGTTGACGGATTTCTCGTTATACTCGAGCGTCTCGGCCGTAGCGAAGATGGGAGCGGCGACGGTCACGGCGTCGGCCGGCATCTTGGTGCGCGGCTTGACGATGGCGGCAAGCGCGTCGATCCAATCCTCGCCGTACTCGACATTACCCTCGATGAGACCCGCCTCATGCAGCTCGGGGACCATGATCTCGTCGGCAAACTGAGCATCGGACATGCCGTTGATGTACTCGGCATTGACCCAGTCGAGCTTCTTGGGGTCGAAGGTCGCCGGGTTCTTGGAGATGCGGTCGAGCGAGAACTTGCTGGCCAGGACATCGCGCGGGATGATCGTGGTCTCGCCGTCGAGCGACCAGCCGAGCAGCGCCAGGTAGTTGACGAAGGCGTCGGACAGGTAGCCGGCGTCGCGGTACTCCTCCACCGAGGTGGCACCGTGGCGCTTGGAGAGCTTCTTGCCGTCGGCGCCCAGGATCATGGAGATGTGGGCGAACGTAGGCACGGGCGCGCCGAGGGCCTCGTAAACCATGACCTGACGCGGGGTATTGGACAGGTGGTCGTCGCCGCGGATGACATGGGTAATCTTCATCATGGCGTCGTCGACGACGGTCGCGAAGTTGTACGTGGGCGTGCCATCGGAGCGGAAGATGACAAAGTCGTCGAGCTCCTTGGCGTCGAAGGTCACCTCGCCGTGGACGGCGTCGTGGATGACGACGTCGCCGCGGTCCTCGGGCACCTTGATACGCAGGACGTAGGACTCGCCGGCCTCGATGCGGCGGCGGGCCTCCTCGGGATCAAGATCGCGGCAACGGCGCTGATAGCCCTGGAAGGGGTCCTTGCGCTCCTGCGCGGCCTTGCGGTCGGCGTCGAGCTGCTCCTTGGTGCAGAAACAGGGATAGGCCTTGCCCTCGTCCCAAAGCTTCTGGGCGGCCTGCTTGTACAGGTCCAGGCGCTCGGTCTGGGCGTAGGGGCCAAAGTCGCCGCCCACCTCGGGACCCTCGTCCCAGTCCAGGCCCAGCCAACGCATGGCACGCAGGATGATCTGCGTGTTCTCGTCGGTAGAGCGGGTGGGATCGGTGTCGTCAATGCGCAGGATGAACGTGCCGCCGTTTGCACGGGCGAAAGCCCAGTTATAGATAGCGGTGCGGGCGCCGCCGATGTGCAACTTGCCCGTCGGTGAGGGTGCAAAGCGGACGCGAACGTCTGATGCCATGGAAATCTCCTCGATTGCAGGATGGATGTCTAACCGCATCAGTATAAAGCATCAAAGCAACCTCCGCACAAAGGGCACCGACCCACTCATTGGGGACAGACTTAAATGAGTAGGTGCGGAAAGGGTGTGAATGTTTGATTTACGCGCTATGATGTGCCCTTGCATAGAGAGCCCGTCGGAATGGTAACGGTCGCCGGGACACGTTTTTGAAAGGACAATCATGTCAGAAGAACTTCGTTCCATCCCGCCCCAACACGGGTCCTTTGTTTTTACGTCGGAGTCGGTGACCGAAGGTCATCCCGATAAGATCGCTGACCAGATCAGCGACGCCGTCCTCGACGCAATCCTCGCCAAAGAAATAGAGCTCCAGGAGCAGGGCTACATCGCCCCCAACGGCGTGCCTGCCAACGTGGAGAACGTCCGCTGCGCCTGCGAGACCCTCGTGACCACCGGCACCGTCATCGTCGCCGGCGAGATTCGCACCCAGGCCTACGTCGACGTACAGGAAATCGCCCGCGGCGTCATCCGCCGCATCGGCTACAACCGCGCCAAATTTGGTTTTGACTGCGACACCTGCGGCGTCATGAGTCTCATTCACGAGCAGTCCCCCGATATCGCCCAGGGCGTTGACGAGTCCTTCGAGACCCAGACCGGCGCTACCACCGACCCGATCGACCTGATCGGCGCCGGCGACCAGGGCATGATGTTCGGTTATGCCTCCAACGAGACCAAGACCCTCATGCCCATGCCGCACTACCTGGCAAGCCGCCTGGCCGAGCGCCTGGCAGCCGTGCGTCACGACGGCACCCTGCCCTACCTGCGTCCCGACGGCAAGACCCAGGTCACCGTGCGCTACGAGGACGGCAAACCCGTCGAGGTCACGACCATCGTCATCTCCACGCAGCACGCCGCCGAGATCGAGGACATGGGCAAGATCAAGGCCGACCTCATCGAGCACGTCATCACCCCGGTCATGGCCGCTGAGAACATGCCATGGGACAACGCGGACATCTACGTGAACCCCACCGGCCGCTTTGTCGTGGGCGGCCCCATGGGCGACACGGGCCTCACCGGCCGCAAGATTATCGTCGACACCTACGGCGGCTACGGTCGTCACGGCGGCGGTGCCTTTAGCGGCAAGGACTGCACCAAGGTTGACCGCTCCGCCGCGTATGCCGCGCGCTGGGTCGCCAAGAACGTGGTCGCCGCCGGTCTGGCCGACCGCTGTGAAGTCGAGCTCGCCTACGCCATCGGCGTTTCCAAGCCCCTTTCAATCATGGTCGACACCTTCGGTACCGCGCATGTTGCCGAGGACAAGATCGTTGAAGCCGTAGAGAAGACCTTCGACCTACGCCCGGGCGCAATCATCCGCGACCTGGACCTGCGTCGCCCCATCTACGAAAAGACGGCAGCCTACGGCCACTTTGGCCGCGAAGACGCCGACTTCACCTGGGAGAAGACCGACCGCGTCGAAGAACTCAAAGCAGCCTGCGGCCTGTAAGCTAACGAGAAAAAGCCCCAGCCAAATAACAACGCGCCAAAAGAAGTACCGCCCCCAAGCGGTACTTCTTTTTTATTTAAAGGTGGTAAAGATGAGCCGACCTGGGACATGGAATAGGTCACATGCCGATAAATTTTGCAACAGAGCGACTCCAACCATGTATCCTAAGTTCCGAGGGCTTTGGTATTTGGTCGATCGCGAGTTCCGCACGAGCCGGAGGCCACTTAATGTGGCCTCCGTGCGAGCCAGGACTGTAGAGCAGGCGACCAAATACCAAAGCCCTCGGAACAACGGGACAGAGTATGCCCCGCCCCTCGGGACGACGGGATAGAACAGGAGCGCATATGGCAGGCAAGCCGCAAACACTAGCAACGACCTCGGCATTCGAGATCTTGGGGCCCGTCATGGTCGGCCCCAGCTCATCGCACACCGCCGGCGCCCTGCGCTGCGCCCAAGTTGTCGCCAGCCTGTTGGAAGGCCGCATCACCAAGGTCACCTTTGGCCTGTGGAACTCCTTTGCCCACACCTACCGCGGCCACGGCACCGATCGTGCACTCGTCGCGGGCATCCTAGGCCTCGACACCGATGATGAAAACATCAAGCAGGCCTTCAACCTCGCACGCGAGCAGGGCCTCGAATATCACTTTGAAATTAAGGGCGACGACGCCTCCATCCACCCCAACACCGTCGACATCGACATGGTCGACGACACGGGAGCCACGGCACAGGTCCGCGGTGAAAGCCTGGGCGGCGGCAAGATGCGCATCAGCCGCATTAACGGCGTCGGTGTCGACATCTCGGGCATGTACTCCACGCTCTTCGTGGCGCACCAGGATGTTCCCGGCGTGCTCGCCGCGCTCACGAACCTGCTCGCCTACGTACACGTGAACATCGCCTTCTGCCGCACCTACCGCACCGAGGTGGGCGGCCAGGCCTACTCCGTCTTTGAGACCGACGGCGCACCCGACGACACCGTCGTCCCGATGCTGCGCAAGCTCGACAATGTCGATTACGCGACCTTTATCGAGCTCCCCGGTTCTGCCTCGTCGCTCTCCCCCGGCGTCTCGGCAAAGGAAATCTTCGACGACGGCGAGCAGCTGCTCGATGCGTGCGAGGAACTGGGGCTCAACATCGGCGCTGTCATGGCCGTGCGCGAGGCACGTCTAACCGGCGAGGCACACGCTATCGCCGCCATGCGCCGCGTACTCGACGTCATGCGCGAAGAGACCACAGCCCCCATTTCCAATCCACAGCGCTCGCTCGGCGGCCTCATCGGCGGCGAGGCAAAGCTTGTCGATGCCACCAGCCGAAACGATCTGAGCATAAGCCTGATGGGCGCCGTCCAGACCGACGCCGTGGCCCGCGCCATGGCCGTGCTCGAGCGCTCCGCCACCATGGGCGTGATCGTCGCAGCTCCGACGGCAGGATCCGCGGGTGTTGTGCCCGGCTGCGTGCTGGCGCTCGCAGACCATTTGCAGCTGGACGACGAGCAGGTCATGGATGCCCTTTATTGCGCCGCCGCCATCGGCCTCAACCTCACCACGAGCGCCTGCGTTGCCGGCGCCGAGGGCGGCTGTCAGGCCGAGGTCGGAAGTGCGGCCGCCATGGCCGCCGCCGCGCTGGTGCAGATGCTCGGCGGCACACCCGAGCAGGCGCTCGACGCCAGTTCCATCGCGCTGAGTAATCTGCTGGGCCTCGTTTGTGACCCCGTCGGTGGCCTCGTGGAGGTGCCCTGCCAAAACCGCAACGCCATCGGCGTGGCAGCCGCCTTTAGCTCCGCACAACTCGCCCTCGCCGGCATTAAGAGCCTGGTGCCGTTTGACCAGATGGCACACGTCATGCTCTCGGTGGGCCACGCGTTGCCGGCCACGCTGCGCGAGACGGCAAAGGGCGGCATCGCGCAGGCTCCGGCCGCACTTTCGGCCTGTGCAAAATGCGGTGTGTGCGGATAGCGACAAAGAACGACTCGAAGGTGGGACAAATGTCCCACCTCTTTTGAATGCCACCGTTTCCATACCACAATCAACTAGGTAATCGCTATAATGCAAGCCCAGTAAAAACACGATGAGCCGCAAGGCGAAATTCGAAGGATATGCATACGATGTCGCAAAACGATCGAACTCAACTGATTCC
>CALJCO010000052.1 GCA_938023905.1 uncultured Collinsella sp.
GGGAGGTCACAAGTTCGAATCTTGTCAGGTCCACCATCAAAACTGTGAAGAGCCTTGGGGCGTTGCCTCAGGGCTTTTTTTGTCTGCGATAAATCTCATTTTGGTTTTGTGTGCTGTGCGAAAGATTGGGTAGTATAGCTATTCAATGCGGCGGGCTGCCGCGTGTTAACCGCTACGTACCGGAGGTGTTCCATGGTTCGTGTCGACATAGAGACCATCGTCATGGCCGCCGGTCCCGTGCCATCGCTTATCGTGCTTCGTGAGCGCAGCAGCAAATCGGACTCGCCCGCGCCGCTGCGTTCCCTTTCCATTCAGACTGGTTCGTTTGAAGCTGCTGCCATCAGCCGCGGCATCGATAGCGGCCGCGCCGAGCGCCCGATTACCCATGACCTGCTGCTCGATACCGTTGACGCCCTGGGTGCCAAACTCGAGCGCATCGAGATCGTTCGCGCCGAGCCGCCGGTGTTCTACGCGACGATCGTCGTACTGGTCGATGGCGAGGAGCGCAAGATCGACGCCCGCCCCAGTGACGCCATTGCCCTTGCCGTGCGCAGCAATGCCCCCATGTTTGTGGAGGACGACATCATGAATCGCCTGGGCACTGTTTCCACCCACGCCGAGGATGTCGACGACGAGCAGGAGTTCGAGAAGTTCGACGAGTTCGTCCATACGCTCTCCCCCGATGACTTCTAAATGCGGGGCGGCAGAGTTGCGGAGTGTTCGCTGATGGCCGGCGGTATGTCGGCTGAGGCGGCGGCCATTGCGCGCGAGGCCCAGATGCGCTCGGAGGCTTCTGAGGCGGCACGCATTGCCTATGTGACGCAGGCCCGCACGCTTCGCGAGCGCCGCGGCTCGTTTATCAAGATGGTTGTCGTCTCCGCCCTTGTCGCGGCAATCTGCTCGCGCCTTCGTGGTACAGTTGGTGCGCTTGGGTTTTCGATTTCAACAGGCTTGGTAATCTGGGGTGTGGTCGATGCAGTAATGCTGACCAACCAGATCAAGGTACTCGACAAGCGCGCGATGGATATGATGCGCGCCCGCGACGCTGCCGCCAAGATCGCTGCCGAGGCACAAGAACTGTAACGACGCCAGACTCGATGGGAAGGTCTAAAGATGGCACAGGATATGCAGGACGCCGGTAACGTCTCCGCCGAGCTCGACGCCATGGTGTGTGACCTGATCGGCGCGTTCTTGGATGACCTTGCCGCCGGTGAAAACCCTGGCGTGGTCGTGGCAATTGAGGACGCTGCTTCCAACCGTTATCTGGCGGCGCTCGATGAGGATGGCGAAGAGGCGTGCCTCGAGGCGGCCACCAACTTTATCTCCGAGCACAAGATGGGTCTTAAGGACGAGGGCCTGGGCCGTATCGCCCGCTATGCCATCGGCTATACCGGCTGCGTCGAGATTGACGGAGGCTACCACGACGCTCTGCTCGTGAGCTTCTTTGAGACTACGCTCGAGAGCGGTTTTTCGGCATATGTGCTGTATGAGGGCATGGGCGCCGGCGATGGTTTTATGTGGAGCGACCCTGAACCTGCAGGTGAGGAAACCCCTCTCATCTAAAATCGCTAAAATAAACGAGTTTTCGGTAAAAGGCTCAATATTCCCGCTGAGCGTTGTATCGCTGGGTGGGCCGCATACGCGTGCCGTTTGTATATGGATAGAAGATAGGGGAACTACATGCGCGTAGACAATCTGAGGAACATCGCCATCATCGCCCACGTCGACCACGGCAAGACGACGATGGTCGACAAGCTCCTGCGTGCCACGGACGCCTTCCGTGCCAACCAGCAGGTCGAGGACCGCGTCCTGGACTCTAACGACCAGGAGCGCGAGCGCGGCATTACGATTCTCGCCAAGAACATCTCTATCGAGTACAAGGACGTCAAGATCAACGTCATCGACACCCCGGGCCACGCCGACTTCGGCGGCGAGGTCGAGCGCGTGCTGCGTATGGCCGACGGCGCCCTGCTGCTGGTCGACGCTTTTGAGGGTCCCATGCCCCAGACCCGCTTCGTGCTGCGTCACGCTATCGACACCGGCCTTAAGATCATGATCGTCATCAACAAGATCGACCGTCCGGGTGCCAACCCCGAGAAGGCCTACAACGACTGCCTGGACCTTATGGCCGACCTGGGTGCTACCGACGACCAGCTTGAGTTTGCCATGGAGCATGTCATCTACGCCAGCGGCGTCAACGGCTTTGCCCGTCATGATCCCGAGGACGGCAACATGGACATGTACCCGCTGCTCGACATGATCATCGACGACATGCCCGCACCCGAGGTTGACGAGACCGCTCCGCTGGCCATGCAGTGCGTGACCATCGACCACTCTAACTTTGTCGGCCGCATCGGTATCGGCCGCGTGTACTCTGGTGCCATTCACCAGGGCGACCAGATCCTGGTTGTCAAGAACGACGGCTCCAGCGCCACCGCTACCGTCAAACAGCTCTTTACCTTCGACTACCTGGGCCGTACCGAGTGCCAGGAAGTCGGCGCCGGCGACATCGCCGCCGTTGTCGGTATTGACCGCACCGATATCGGCGATGTCTACACCGACCCCGAGAACCCCGTCGAGCTCGAGCCCATCGAGATCGACCCGCCGACCCTGTCTATCGTCTTTGAGGCTTCGACCTCTCCGCTCGTCGGCCGCGATGGCGACATCGTGGGCGCCCGTCAGCTCAAGGAGCGCCTGTTCAACGAGGCCGAGAACAACGTGACCATGAAGATCGAGGAGCTCGAGGACAAGAGCGGCGTCGAGGTCTCGGGTCGCGGCATCCTGCACCTGTCCGTTCTGATGGAGTCCATGCGTCGTGAGGGCTTTGAGTTCCAGGTCGGCCGTCCCCGCGTTCTGTTTAAGAAGGACGAGAACGGCAACAAGATGGAGCCTGTCGAGCAGGCCGTCGTCGAGTGCCCGGACGAGTACTCGGGCAAGGTCGTTGAGGTCTTCGGCACCTCCGGTGGCATCATGACGAGCATGGATACCTCGGGCATCGTGACGCACCTTGAGTTTAAGATCCCGACGCGTGGCATCATGGGCCTTAAGAACCGCATCATGAACGTCACCCACGGCGAGGGCGTGTTCTACCACACCTTCCTGGAGTACGGTCCCTACGCCGGCGAGATCGGCAACCGTCAGAACGGTGCCATGATCTCCATGACCACCGAGAAGGCCGTTGCCTATGCCCTGGGCACGCTGCAGGAGCGCGGCCAGCTGTTTGTTGAGCCGGGCACCGAGTGCTACGAGGGCATGATCGTGGGCGAGCGCAGCAAGGCCGGCGACATGGTCGTCAACATCGCCCGTACCAAGAACCTGGGCAACCAGCGTTCCTCGACCTCCGATATTTCCGTGCAGCTGGTGCCGCCCCGCACCTTCTCGCTGGAGGAGGCGCTGGAGTACATCGCCGATGACGAGCTGGTGGAGATCACTCCCAAGAATATTCGCCTGCGCAAGCGTCTGCTCAATGCCACCGACCGCAAGAAGGCCGCCGTCCGTGCCGGTCAGGTCAACAAATAAGCGCCGGGATTTATAGCTTTAATGAGAAAGGGCGTCGACCGCAATGGTCGGCGCCCTTTTTGGTGCATGGGGATTGAGGCGGCCTACGCCACCACAAAGGTGCCTGTCCCCTTTGTGGTGGTTGGCAGCTAGGCGGTGGGGAGTTCCGGCGTATTAGCCGGCTGTTGCGACTTGAGGTGAGCGTTGCGCCAGATGATCTGGATAACATAGCCGAGCGTGAAGACAAAGGCCACGCCGCTGATGAAATCGCCTACGAGGGGGATTGCCGTAAGTGCACCTGCGATCACGCCGCCGGCGGCCGCCATGGCGTAGCGGTTCTGGCCGTGTCCGACCATGCGCGCGATCGCGCACCCTGCAAAGGCACTCGACACCAGCGCGATGCCAATAACACCGCACATGAGGGCTCCGGCAAGCGACAGACCAGCGATAGAGATAATTAGCAGTAGGACGGCGGGGACGATAGCAATCGTGCCCAGAAGACCGCTCACCCACAGGGGCATGGGGCGCTGGTGGAGCATGCCGGCGGCGCTGTCGGTTGCGCGCGGAAAGACGAGTTCGAGCAGTAGGGCGACAAAGCAGGCCGAGAGTGCCGCGGCGACGATACCGCCGATGACATCGTTAACGGTGGAAGTATCCTCGCTCTCGGTGCGGTCGATCTTGAGCGCGCCGACCTCGGCTCCCGCGGCGCGCTCGGGGTCCTCGGAGACGTGCGCGTTCACGGTGCCGGTGATGTGGGCGTTCTTGCCCAGGATGAGCTTATCGGCCCAAACCTCGACATCGCCCTCGACGGTGCCATCGATAGTCACCGTATCGCCCGCAAGCGCTGCCGACTTGGTAGAGCCGCGCAGGGCAACCGTCTCGCCTATCGCATAGAAACAGTTGGTGGTGCTGTCGGAATTGAGCACGACATGCTGGCCGGCAACGGTCACGCTGCCATCAACCGTAGTCTTGGCAATGTCGATGGTGCGCGCCGCCAAGCGGACGGCGCCGCCCACCGTGCAGTCGCGGATGGAGAGGCTCTCGCCTGCTGCAATTATGTCGCGGCCGATGGACGCATCGTCCAAGTTGAGGGCCTGACCTGCCCAGTACAGGTCACCTTCGACGCCGGACGAATTGGCGTCATTGTCGGTCGCAAGTACGTTGCCTGCGGTGTCTGTGCCGGCGAACGACGCCGTGGGAAGTGCGGTGACCGCTAGGGCGACGAGCGCGAATAGGATCGTGATGCGGACCCACGCTTTACGGCGCTGGGTCGACGGGAATTGATTACAGGGCATAGTGAATCCTTCGTCAGATGCTCGACATACACCTAACAGGGTACCCAACGCGTGGGCGCTCTAAAAGAACCTCTCGGTTGCATTTCGAAGGGTCGTGCCGTGCTGTTTACTTTTTACGGTGCAAGAAGCGCGCGATATCTTCTTCGGTGGGGCTTTTGATGTCAAAGCGCAGCGAGAGCCAGCGCAGACCCATGGTCACGACAACGCATACGACCAGCGCGGCGACATTGCTCATAATGCCGCTCATAACGAGACACACATAGCTTGTCGATCCGGCGATGGCGGCGATGGCATAAAAGTTAGTACGTTGGAAAATGCCCGGAACCACGCCCATAAAGCCGTCGCGCAACATGCCGCCGCCCACCGCGGTGAAAAAGCCCATCATGATGCACACCGCCGGTGCAAAGCCGTAGACCAGCGCCTTGTCTGCTCCAGTGGCGGCGTAGATGCCGACCGAGATGATGTCGAGCAGGGGAATGAGTTTTTCGGGCTTGTCGACGATTGCCGGGAAAATATAGATGATGGCGGCTGTGGCGATGGAGAGCGGTAGTGCCATGGGCTGGTTGAGGATGTAGACGTTGCCGACCTGGAGCGTCATATCGCGCAAAAGACCGCCGCCCAGACCGCAGACCACGGCAAGCGCGACCGCGCCCACCAGATCGAGCTTGTGCTCGCGCGCGACCAACACGCCCGAGATTGAAGCCGCGACGACGGCGAACATTTCGAGCCAAAATGGGATAGCGACCATGGCATCCGAGGCGTGTGAAGTAACAGTCATAGCGGCGACGACGGGCAAGATGAGGTCCTTTGATTCTCGGGTTTGAACAATGCCCGTACATAGTACATGGTTGGCGGCGATTGAGACCCTATTGCTCGGCAAACGGTAGGGACTGGGAACGGTCATGGGTACCAAACATGTACATCAGCCTCCAAAGATGCCGAAAAATGTCGTTTTTGGAGGGTGATGTACATGTTTGAGATTCAAGGTGAAATCGAAAGCAATGGGGGACGTGGCTGAATAGGAGGGATGTCCAAATTTTGAGCGGAGCTCAAAATTTATTCGGTCGGCTTGCGCCGACCGCGCTGCGCTAAAAACGCGCCACTGGCGCGTTTTCTTTACGCTCCGCGTCCTGACGGGTTCGAATCCCTCCTCCTCCGCCGTATTTGCTTGTAAGGGACTCTAAACAAAAAAGCCCCCGTTTTCGGGAGCTTTCTCAACCAAAATGGCGGAGGAGGAGGGATTCGAACCCTCGTGACCTTATACAGGCCAAACGGTTTTCGAGACCGCCGCATTCAACCACTCTGCCACCCCTCCGCGTGGGGTAAAAACAAAGCAGGCTCGAAGGCCTGCTTTGGAATTAACTGGCGGAGAGTCAGGGATTTGAACCCTGGAGACGCTTTTGACGCCTACACGATTTCCAATCGTGCTCCTTCGGCCACTCGGACAACTCTCCGTTAAATGCGAAAGTCAGTATACACGAGGAATCGCAAAGTGCAAACAGAAAAGTTGGCATTTTTTAAAACGCTTGGCCGTGCTTGGCGCTGCAGTGGGGCTTGAGGTCCCAAAAAACGGCTTCCGACCAGCGTGGTTGATCAACTCAATTGTTCAAAAAAGGGTATTCATAAGCGACTTGGCAATGAATTTAAAAATCTTTGGGTGGTGCTGTGGGCCACTGGTATGCATTTTGCGACCACAGCCTTGTGCCCGCTGACCTGCGGCTTGGCTCAGCTTGTCCCCACGGCACCGTATCTTGAACACAGATCCGTCAAGCATTTGGTCAGCATTTGGTTGGAATGCGCATGAAGTGCCGTGTGAGCATGGACATATGTGGAGGTCATGAGGTTGTAGCTGCATATTCTTGCAGCCTAGGAGGTTGAAAGATATTATTACCAAGTCTTTTCCTGCTTCAGGCGCACCTTCACGACCTGAAGCCACATTTGCCCAGAGGAGGTGACAATATGAAGGCTTATGAACTGCTGTTCTTTGTTGACCCGTCGCTCGACCCCGAGACTCGTCTCGCTGTTATGAAGCGTATCGATACCACGATCGCTGAGGGCGCTGGCAAGGTCGACTCCGTTGACGACTGGGGCAAGCGCAAGCTCGCCTACGAGATCAACGACCTCACCGATGGTGACTACACCCTCATCAACTTCCACGCAGATCCTACCCAGATCGCCGAGCTTGATCGCATCCTGCGCATCACCGACGCTGTGGTCCGCCACATGATCGTCCGTCGCGACGACCAGGAGTAAGACTGTCGTTTTGGACTGGGCTTGTGCCCCAAGAGGAAGTAGTGAGTTATGAGCATCAATCGAGTGAACATCACCGGTAACCTCACCCGCGATCCCGAGCTGCGCGCCACCGCCGGCGGAACCCAGGTTCTGTCCTTTGGCGTCGCCGTCAACGATCGTCGCCGTAACGCGCAGACTGGCGAGTGGGAGGACTATCCCAACTTTGTCGACTGCACTATGTTCGGCACCCGCGCCGAGGCCGTGAGCCGTTTCCTGGCAAAGGGAAACAAGGTCGCGATCGAGGGCAAGCTGCGCTACAGCTCTTGGGAGCGCGACGGCCAGCGCCGGAGCAAGCTTGAGGTCATCGTCGATGAGATCGAGTTTATGAGCTCCCGTGGTGGCCAGGGTGGCTACGATCAGGGCGGTTATGCCCCCGCAGCTCCCGCGCCTGCAGCACGTCCTGCCGCACCGGTGGCTACGCCGCCCGCGGTCGACGTCTACGATGAGGACATCCCGTTCTAAGGGTTGTTCACCTATTTTTGAGTGAGAGGCGGCTTCGGTTCGCCGAAGTTGCCAAATGAAAGGTATTTTGACATGGCTAATGATTTTTCTGCACGTCAGCCGCGTCGTAAGTACTGCCAGTTCTGCAAGGAGAACACTGAGTTCATCGACTATAAGGACACTCAGCTTCTCCGTAAGTACATGACCGATCGTGGCAAGATCAAGCCCCGTCGCGTCACTGGCGCTTGCACGCAGCATCAGCATGACATCGCCAACGCCATCAAGCGCGCCCGCGAGATGGCTCTCCTGCCGTACACCGTCCCCGTGGTTTCCTCTCGTGGCAACCGCGACCGCGGCTAAGAAGGGAGACGCATCATGAAGGTTATTCTTCTCGATGAGATCAAGGGCAAGGGCGGCGAGGGTGACGTCGTAGAGGTCGCTCAGGGTTACGCTGAGAACTTCCTGTTCCCCAAGAAGCTCGCTGTTGCCGCCACCAAGGGCAACCTCAAGCAGCTCGACGAGCGTCGCAACAACATCGCCAAGCGCGAGGCCGTCCGTCTGGCTACCGCCAACGAGACCAAGGCTGCCCTCGAGGGCAAGACGGTCACCGTTGACGTCAAGGTCGGCGACGAGGGCATCCTCTTTGGCTCTGTTACCGCCGCTATGATCGCTGACGCCATCAAGGCTCAGCTCGGTATGGACATCGACCGCAAGCGCGTCGAGCTCGGTAAGCCCATCAAGGTTGCCGGTGCCCACACCGTTGCCATCTCGCTGTACCGCGAGATCAAGGCCGAGGTTGTCGTTCTCGTCGGCGTTACCGCCGAGGAGCTCGCTGCCGAGGCTGAGGTCGAGGAGGCCGCTGAGGTCGCCGAGGCCGAGACCGCCGAGGTCGAGACTGAGGCTGCTGCCGAGTAGCATTTGCTGCAACGCAACAATCTTGTTCTAAGAAGGGCGCTCTGGGAAACCAGGGCGCCCTTTTGTTTTTTGCGCTGAGTGAGTGTCATGGTGAACGTTGCGTCGAAGTCCTATATACAGGACCGTTCATCCGTTTGGTTCGGTGATGATTGGCGGCGCGCGGCGCGTTTTGGGACCGTGGCTGATACTATGGATGCTCGCAAGCGATATGAATGAGGATGCTCATGGCATATGACGATAGGGAGACCGGGCTGACGGTCGAGGACCGCGGCTCAAAGTTGGGTCTTCCCCAAAACCAAGATGCAGAGGCCAATGTACTGGCCGCTATGCTGCTATCGCCCGAGGTGGTCGAAGAAGCCCAGGTCGAGCTGCAGCCCGATGACTTCTACCGGCCCATTCACAAGACCATCTATACCGCGATGGTCGATATGTACAACAGCCGCATTCCCATCGACTCCATCTCGCTGATCGATTACCTGCGAAGCATCAATAAGCTCGATGCCGTGGGCGGCGAAGCGTACATTTTGGAGTTGATGGGTCAGACCCTGTCGCTCGTCAACTGGCAGCATCATGCCGCCATCGTTCGCCGCGATTCGATGCTGCGTGAGCTGATCGGCGCCACCAACGAGATCAACGCGCTGGCATATAACGCCCCCACCGATACCAAAGAGGTTGTCGAGCTGGCCGAGAGTAAGCTGCTCAAGGTCACGGCACGCGAGGTCAAGTCGAGCTACAAGACGCTGACCGAGTTTATGGTCGAGGCCTATAACGAGGCCGAGGAAGTGTGCCAGGCCGGTGGCCAGGCTGCGGGCGTGCCCACGGGCTTCCCGTCGCTCGACCGCATGCTCATGGGTTTTCGCGAGGGCCAGCTCATCATCATCGGCGCCCGCCCTGCTGTGGGTAAGACGTCGTTCGCTCTAAATCTGGCGCTCAACGCTGCCGCTGCCGGTTATACCGTCGGCTTCTTCTCGCTGGAGATGTCGGGCAAGGAAATTGCCCAGCGCCTGATTTGCGCCTACGCCATGATCTCGATCAGTGACTTCCGCATGGGCCGCATTAGCCCCGAGCAGTGGGCCAATATCAACGAGGCCACGCAGACCTTGTCCAAGCTCGATATTCTGATTGACGATACGCCTGGCACCACAGTGACCGAGATTCGCGCCAAGAGCCGCCGCATGCTCCACAACAAGGAGAAGGCCATCATCATCCTGGACTACCTGCAGCTGGTGAGTCCTCCGCCGGGACGCCGCTCCGAGAGCCGTACCGTCGAGGTCTCCGAGATGTCGCGTGGTCTGAAGATCATGGCCAAGGAGCTCAAGATCCCGCTCATTGCGCTGTCGCAGCTCTCGCGTCAGGTCGAATCCCGTACCGGCAAGCGCCCGCAGCTTTCCGACCTTCGTGAATCGGGCTCCATCGAGCAGGACGCCGATATCGTTATGTTCTTGGACCGCTCCGCCGATGAGGCCGAAGCCTCGCGCGACGATCGACCCGACGAGGGCGTTACGCGTATCGTCGTGGCCAAGAACCGTTCGGGCCCGATTGGCGACGTCGACCTGATGTTCCTGCCGGCATCCACCAAGTTCTATGAGCTTGATGGGGCACATGCCGAGGAGTAGGACAGGCGCCCGTTGCACGGGTATACTGGGAATGTTTTGTGCTTCTGCGTGCCGGCGTGGCGCGTAGACAGTCCATGAATGTAAGGAGTAAACATGCCGTCAACCGTTTTGGTCGGTGCCCAGTGGGGCGATGAGGGCAAGGGTAAGATTTGCGACCTGGTCGCCGGCGACTTCGACGCCGTCGTGCGCTACTCGGGCGGCAACAACGCCGGCCACACCATCGTCGTCAACGGCAAGAAGTACGGCCTGCACCAGGTGCCCTCCGGCATCATGTATTCCGACCACGTGTCGGTGATCGGTAACGGCTGCGTCGTCAACCCCAAGGTTGTCCTTGAGGAGATCGACATGTTCGAGGCCGACGGCATCACCACCAAGAACCTCAAGATTAGCGGCAATGCGCATGTCATCATGCCGTACCACATCGATCTGGATGGCGCCTTTGAGCAGAAGCTCGGCAAGAAGAACATCGGTACCACCAAGCGCGGCATCGGTCCGTGCTATCAGGACAAGATGGCCCGCATTGGCCTGCGCATGCAGGACATGCTGGACGAGGCGCTGTTCCGCGACAAGCTGGAGACCGCTCTCGCCCGCGTGAACCCCGAGCTCGAGCTCATCTACAACCTGCCCACCTACACCGTGGACCAGATTTGCGACGAGTACCTGCCCATGGCCGAGCGCCTGCGTCCCTACATCACCGAGACGAGCCTGCTGCTCAACAATATGATCGATGAGGGTAAGGACCTGCTGTTTGAGGGCGCCCAGGCGACGCTGCTCGACATCGACCACGGCACCTATCCGTACGTGACGTCTTCCAACTGCACCGCCGGCGGTGCCATCACCGGCTCCGGCGTGGGCATGAAGAACGTCGACCGCGTGCTGGGTGTCATGAAGGCCTATATCACCCGCGTCGGTTCGGGCCCCATGCCCACCGAGCTTTCCTATGAGTCCGAGGCCGGTCACACGCTGACCGAGGAGGGCTATGAATACGGCGTGACCACCGGTCGCCGTCGTCGCTGCGGCTGGTTCGACGGCCCCATCGCCAACTACGCCTCGCGCGTCAACGGCCTCACCGATATCGCCCTGACCAAGCTCGACGTGCTTTCGGCCTTTGACACCATTAAGGTGTGCGTCGCCTACGACGTCGATGGCGAGCGCTATACCAGCGTGCCCGAGCACCAGATGCGTTTTGAGAATGCCAAGCCCATCTACGAGGAGCTCCCTGGCTGGAAGTGCGACATCACCGGCTGCCGCAGCTTTGACGAGCTGCCGCAGGAGGCCCAGGACTACGTGGCGTTTATCGAGGATCTGGCACACACCCGCGTGACGTTTATTGGCGTTGGCGCTGGTCGCGAGCAGATCATCAACCGATTCTGGAAGTAATCGGGACCATTTGGTTATTGCGATATACCCCTTTGCAGCCCAAGCGGGCGGCCGAGGGGTATATTTGCTTGCAAAGGGCTCGCGCGGAGCGGGCCATTCATCCATAGAGGAGGCACCCTTGAAGGCGGACACTCAAACCATCGACATCCTGTTGTTGGGCAGCGGCGGCCGCGAGCATGCTTTGGCAGCAAAGCTCGCAGCATCACCGCGCGCCGGCAAGCTCTACATTGCGCCGGGTAACGGCGGCACCGCGAGCTGCGGCGAGAACGTTGTTCTCGACGACTGCGATCCTGCGGCCGTGGCGGCGTTTGCTCAGAGCCACGGATGCGGACTCGTGGTAATTGGCCCCGAGGCTCCGCTCGTGGCGGGCGTGGCCGACGCCGTGCGCGCGGCGGGTATTCCCTGCTTTGGCCCGGGTGCCGAGGGCGCCCAGATGGAGGGCTCCAAGCTGTTCTCCAAGCAGCTCATGGAGCGCGCCGGTATCCCGACGGCAGCCTACGGCTCGTTCACCGACGAGGCTTCGGCTCTCGCCTACGTGCGCGAGCAGGGCGCCCCGCTGGTCGTCAAGGCCGACGGCCTTGCCGCGGGCAAGGGCGTCATCGTGGCGATCGAACTTGAGCAGGCCGAGGAGGCCGTGCGCGAGTGCTTTGGCGGCACCTTTGGCGATGCCGGCAATACTGTGGTCATCGAGGAGATGCTGACCGGCCCCGAGTGCTCGCTGCTCGCCTTTACCGACGGCAAGACCGTGCGCCCCATGGCCACCTCGCAGGACCACAAGCGCGCGCTCGAGGGCGACAAGGGCCCCAACACCGGCGGCATGGGCGTCTACAGCCCGGTGCCCATCGTGACCGACGAGGAGCACGCCACCATGGTGAAGGTCATGGAGCAGACCGTGGCAGAGCTAGCCGCCGAGGACATCGACTACCGCGGCTGCCTGTACGGCGGCTTTATGCTCACGCCTGCCGGCCCCAAGGTGTTGGAGTTCAATGCCCGCTTTGGCGACCCCGAGACGCAGGTCGTGCTGCCGCGCCTTAAGAACGACCTGGTTGAGGTCATGCTGGCCTGCGCCAACTGTGAGCTCGATCAGATTGAGCTCGACTGGCGCGACGAGTGGGCCGTGGCCGTTGTCCTGACGAGTGCGGGCTATCCCGGCAGCTACGAGAAGGGCAAGGTCATCACCGGTATCACCGATGCCGAGGCCATGGAGAACGTGACCGTGTACCACGCGGGCACTGCTGCGGTGAACGGCCAGCTCTTGACCAATGGTGGTCGCGTGCTTGCCGTGACCGCTCTGGGCGACACGTTCGAGAACGCTCGCAACCTTGCCTATGAGGCCTGCGAGAAGATTGATTTTGAGGGTAAGACCCTGCGTCACGACATCGGCCTGCGCGCGCTGCGCGGCCGCGACGCCTGGGGTGCCTAAAGTCCGAGAGGAATGAGACGGATGGACGAAAAGAACGAAGAGCTCGTGGATGCGCAGATCGTCGAGGAGGACAGCCGCGTGTATGGGCACGCCGAGGGCGAACCTGGTGGCGAGGTCGCTGACGAGCCGGCGCTGGTGCTGGGCGACGATGACCCGCACGATGCCGAGCTGCACGAGAAGATTCTTTCGGAGGAGTGCGCCTGGAAGGGCAAGATCCTCGACGTCCACCGTCTTGAGGTTGAGCTGCCCAACGGTCGCCGCAGCGCCCGCGATATCGTTCGCCATCCGGGTGCGGCGGCCGTTGTGGCGCTGACCGAGAGTGGCAAGATCGTACTGGTGCGTCAGTACCGCACCGCCATCGACCGCGTGACGGTCGAGATTCCCGCCGGCAAGCTCGATCCAGGTGAGGACCCGCTCGATTGCGCCAAGCGCGAACTGCATGAGGAGACGGGCTTTAGGGCTGGTCGTATTCGCTTTTTGACGTCGATTGTCACGTCCTGCGGTTTTTGCGATGAGATCATCCACATCTACTTGGCTACCAAGCTCGAGTTTGATGCGCCCAAACCCGACGATGACGAGTTTGTCAACGTTGACCTGGTGCCGCTGCACGAGCTGATCGACGCCGTGCTCGACGGCAAGATCGAAGATGCCAAGACCGTCGTGGGCGCCTTGGCCTGCGATAGCATCGCACACAGGCTGGGCGGAACTGAGCTTTAAAAGCGAGGGCGACCCTGGGGCAAACACTACTGATTATTTTGCCCCAGGGTCTTACGTTATTGTTTTATCTCCGAGGACTGCATGTTTAGAAGGTTTTTGTCTTATTACAAGCCCCAGATGGGGCTTTTTGTTGCTGATACTGTTTGCGCTCTGGTGCTTGCCGCCATTGACCTTGCGTTCCCCATTATCCTGCGCAATTTGACCGGTGGGCTATTTACTCAGGGTCAGGCTGCCATTATGCAGGCGCTCGGCATGATCGCGGTGGGCTTGGTGCTGATGTATGCCGTCCGCTGCGCCTGCCGCTATTTTGTGAGCTATTGGGGTCACGTGATGGGCGCGCGCATGGAGTCCAAAATGCGCGAGGACCTGTTTGACCAGTATGAGCGCTTCAGCTTTGCGTACTTCGACCGCAACAGCTCGGGCGACATGATGAGCCGCGTGGTCAACGACCTGTTCGATATCTGCGAGGCGGCGCATCACGTGCCCGAGTGGATCATCATCTGCGGCATCGAGATTATCGGCTCGTTTGTGATCCTCTTTACCATCGCCCCGGTGCTGGCGCTCGCCATGGCCGTGGTGACGGCGGCGTTTGCGGTCATTATGTTTTGGCAGAACATGCGCATGCGCGAGGTCTTTAGCGACAACCGCAAAAAGATCAGCGGCATCAATGCGCAGCTGCAGGATTCGCTGGCGGGCATGCGCGTGGTCAAGAGCTTTGCCAATGAGGAGACCGAGCGCGCCAAATTCCGTGCCTCTAACGACCGCTACCTTTCGTCCAAGGAAAACATGTACCACGCCATGGGCGTCTATACTGCGACGTATGGCCTGCTCTCGGGCGTGCTGTACGTGATCGTGGTGCTGCTGGGTGGTTGGCTCGTTGCCCAGGGTCAGCTGCAGGCGGTCGATATGGCGACGTTTGCACTCTACATTTCGCTGTTCTGCACGCCGCTCGAGACACTCGTCAATTCGGCCGAAACGTATCAGAAGGCCATTGCCGGCTTTAAGCGCATGGACGAGGTGCTCTCGACCGCGCCGGATATCCAGGACAAGCCGGGCGCCACGGATCTGCAGGTGACCGCCGGCGCCGTGGATTATCACGACGTGTGCTTTAACTACGAGGATGTTGAGCTGGGCGAGGGCGATGCCGACGAGCGTCCCGTTATCGACCATATGAATCTGTCCATCAAGCCCGGGCAGACCATCGCTTTGGTTGGCCCTTCGGGCGGTGGCAAGTCCACGACCTGTTCGCTGCTGCCACGCTTTTATGACGTGGCTGCCGGATCCATTAGCATCGACGGCCAGGACGTGCGCGATGTGACGCAGCAGAGCCTGCGCCGCGCCATCGGCCTGGTGCAGCAGGATGTCTACCTGTTTGACGGAACAATCGGCGAGAACATCGCCTACGGCAAGCCGGGCGCTACGGCAGAAGAGATCGCCGAGGCCGCCCGTCGCGCCAACATCGATGCCTTTATCGAGTCGCTTCCACAGGGCTATGACACGGTCGTGGGCGAGCGCGGCAGCCGTCTTTCGGGCGGACAGAAACAGCGCGTTGCCATCGCGCGTGTGTTTCTCAAGAACCCCAAGATCCTGATTTTGGACGAGGCGACGAGTGCTTTGGATAATGAGAGCGAGGAGGCGGTGCAGGAGTCACTCGAAGAGCTGGCACGCGGCCGCACCACGATTATCATCGCCCATCGTCTTTCGACCATTAAGCATGCCGATGAGATTGCGACCGTTGAGCATGGTCGCGTTGTGGAGCGTGGCACGCACGAGGAGCTTCTCGCCCGTGGCGGCACCTATGCCCGTTACTATCGAATGCAGTTCGAAGGTGCGCGTGCGCACGAGCTCGACTGATTGATATGACAGGAAGTTTATGGCTGACAAGAACCCTTTGACTCCGGAAGAAGTGACGGAGTTATTCTCCGAAATCGATGCATCCGGCGTCTTGGATCCCACGCTTGCCAAAAAGCGAACCGAGCGCATGCGTGAGAAGGAGGCTGCGGCCAAGCGCGGTGACAAAGCGGCGCTAGCGCAGCTGCGCAGCGAGGACCGCGCGAGCCAGGCAAAACATATCGACCCGCTGTCCGAGGACGATCCTTCGGGTTCGCAGGTGAGTCATACCATTACGAAGACCGCGATGGCCGTGGTCATTGGCATTTTGGTGCTGATCGTGGGCATGCAGATTGGCTACGGCGTGATGCGTCGTCTGAACACCGCCAACCTGTCCGAGAGCGTTTCGGTCGATACCGTTTCGACGGCGCTGAAGGGCGGCCTCGAGTGGGGCAACGGCTTTACGCAGTTCCCACTCGACTTTACCGTCGATGAAGCCGATGAGCGTACGGGCACGGTCGAGGTGACGGTGTTGGACACATCGTCTGCCAACGAGCTCGAGCTGCTGTCCAATGGTCAGATCCAGGCCGCGGCGCTTGCGACCAACGCGCTACTCAACGATAAGATCGACCGCGTGGTGTATAACGTTCACGCCTATATCGACGAGGATAGCAACATTCAGCACGATTCCTTCTTTGGCATGTTTCCCGCCCAGGGCCACCAGAGCGCCATCCTGACGTTCGTGTGGACCAAGAGCTCATCCAACGCTACGAGTATCGACTGGAAGATGCGCATCGTGAGTATGGATGACACTATCGCCGAGCGCATTCAGAAGCAGGTGAACTCGGTGTCGTCGTTGATTGAGGACCCGGTGGTGAGCCAGACCAAGATTGACGAGGAAAAGGCCGAACGTGACCTGGAGCATCGTCTGCATGGCCGCGAGATTTTCCGCGGCGGCAAGCCCGACCGAACGCCGTCCGAACTGCTGGAGTAGGACAAGAAAAAATAAGAGGCCATTATCCCGCGTGAGCCACAAGCCCACGCGGGATAATTTTTCTGGGACGGGGATTAAATAATCATTATGCATAGAAAGTCATAATTATCATTTCGTAAACATTTCGATGAAATTAACGCCATGAGGCATGCTTGCGGTTACAATACCGCGAGGCCTAACTACACACCTTTAAGCCGGTCCTGTGAGACCGGGAAGGAGAATTATGGCGAACAACCATACCGCGGGCGCTGCCGCCCGCACCTTCGCGCCCAGCGAGCTTTGCCAGCGTATGCTGGCCAAAACCAGCAAGGGCACCTGCGGTCCCTGCATCCTGTATCTCGAGGATGGGACCATTTTTTATGGACGTGCATGCGGCGCCAAGGGCACCGCGACCGGCGAAGTCTGCTTCAACACCTCGCTCGAGGGCTACTTTGAGGTCATGACCGACCCGAGTTATGCCGGCCAAATCGTAACCATGACCTATCCGCAGATCGGCAACTACGGTATCGACGAGACCGACGTCCAGTCGGCCTTCCCCGGCGACGCCGTGCGCCCTGCGAGCGCTCCGGCTATGCGCGGCATGATCGTTCGCGACATGTGCGCCACGCCTTCTAACTGGCGTTCGGCCGTCAGCGTGCCGGAGTATCTGCGCGCCCACGGCATCGTCGCTATCGAGGGTGTCGACACCCGCGCCCTGGTGCGCCATCTACGCGACAATGGTTCCAAGATGGGCATTATCTCGACCGAGATCTTCGACGTCGACGAGCTTGCCGAACGTCTGGCCGCAGCGCCCACGCTGGTAGGCGAGAACCTGGTCAAGACCGTAAGTTGCCCCGCGCCCCACGAGTTTGTGGTCGCCGACCTGCCCGCCACGCATGACTTTGCGCTTGTGGCTGCCGCTCCTGCCCGTCACAAAGTGGTCGCCTACGATTGCGGTGTGAAGCGCGGCATTCTGGAGGGCCTGGTCCGCGCCGGCTGCGACCTTACCGTCGTGCCGTGGGATACGCCCGCGAGTGAGGTGCTCGACATGAATCCCGATGGCGTCTTTTTGTCCAACGGCCCCGGCGACCCCGACGCCGTGGTGGAGACCTACGAGCAGGTGCAGCAGCTGATCGGCAAGGTGCCGGTCTTTGGTATTTGTCTTGGTCACCAGATGATCAGCCTGGCCTGCGGCGCCCAGATGGAAAAGCTTAAGTTCGGTCACCGCGGTGGCAACCAGCCGGTCATGAACCTGGTAAGCCGCCGCGTGGAGATTACCGCGCAAAACCATGGCTTTGGCCTGCTGTTCCCCAGCTTAGGCAAGCTTGTCCCCGAGCTTTCCGGCGACGAGACCGAGCATGCGGCCGATGGAGATCTGCGCGTCTGGGTGCGCCGCGGAATCGCGCCGGTCGTGATGAACGAGCGCTTCGGCCGCATTCGCCTAACACATGTGAACCTCAACGACGGCACCGCCGAGGGCATCCAGCTGCTCGACGCCCCGTGCTTCTCGGTCCAGTACCACCCCGAGGCCTCGCCTGGCCCCACCGATGCCCACTATCTCTTTACCGCCTTTACGCGACTCATGGACGGCGAGGAGAACTACCTGGACATCGACACCGCGAAGGACCGCCTGGCTGGCTGGAATTTCGCCGAGACCGCCGCGACCGAGACCGAGGAGAACTAACATGCCGAAACGTACTGACATCAAGCGTATCCTCGTTATTGGTTCGGGCCCCATCGTTATTGGCCAGGCATGTGAGTTCGACTACTCCGGCGCCCAGGCCTGCAAGGTGCTCAAGGAGGATGGCTTCGAGGTCATCCTGGTCAACTCCAACCCGGCGACCATCATGACCGACCCGGGTCTTGCCGACCGCACCTATGTCGAGCCCATCACCGCCGAGTTTATCGAGCGCGTGATCAAGAAAGAGCACCCGGACGCGCTGCTGCCCACGCTGGGCGGCCAGACCGGTCTGAACGCCGCCGTCGAGCTGGCAAAGGACGGTACGCTCGACAAGTACGGCGTCGAGATGATCGGCTGCGACCTGGCCGCTATCGAGCGCGGCGAGGACCGCAAGCTCTTTAACGAGGCCATGGCCGAGATCGGCCTGGAGGTCGCGCGCTCGGGCTATGCCTACAGCGTGGCCGACGCCGAGACTATCGCCGAGCGCGTGGGCTATCCCTGCGTACTGCGCCCGAGCTTTACCCTCGGCGGCGCCGGCGGCGGCATCGCACATACCCACGAGGAGCTCGTCTCCATCGTGAGCCAGGGCCTGGAGCTCTCGCCCGCCCACGAAGTGCTAGTCGAGGAGTCCATCGAGGGTTGGAAAGAGTATGAGATGGAGGTCATGCGCGACCACGCCGGCAACGGCATCATCGTGTGCTCCATCGAGAATCTCGACCCCATGGGCGTGCACACCGGCGACTCCATCACCGTGGCTCCGGCGCAGACGCTCTCCGACCTTGAGTATCAGCGCATGCGCGTGGCCTCGCTCGCCATTCTGGAGAAGATCGGCGTCGAGACCGGTGGCTCCAACGTGCAGTTTGCCGTGAACCCCAACACCGGTCGCTTGATCGTCATCGAGATGAACCCGCGCGTGAGCCGTTCGTCCGCGCTGGCCTCCAAAGCCACGGGTTTCCCCATCGCTAAGGCTGCCGCACGACTGGCTGTGGGCTATACGCTCGACGAGATCGTCAACGACATCACCAAGGCCACGCCCGCCTGCTTTGAGCCCACGATCGACTACTGCGTCGTTAAGGTGCCGCGCTTTGCCTTCGAGAAGTTCAAGGGTACCGACCCCACGCTCACCACGCGCATGAAGGCCGTGGGCGAGATCATGGCGATTGGCCGCACCTTTGAGGAGGCCTTCGGCAAGGCCATGCGCTCACTGGAGGACGGCCACCAGGGTATCTGCGCCGGTGGCAAGGAGGGCGCCGACAAGCTGAGCGACGACGAGCTCGCTCAGGCCGTGGCAACGCCGACCGAGCATCGCATTTTCTTTGTGGTCGAGGCCCTGCGCCGCGGCTGGGATGTCGCGCGTATCCATGCCATCTGCGGCATCGATCCGTGGTACCTCAACCGCATCAACGATATGGTGCAGGTTCAGGAGAGCATCCGCGGCCTGCGTGTGGAGGACATTGACGCCGACGCGATGCGTCTGCTCAAGCAGTATGGCACGAGTGACGCCGAGATTGCCACGCTGACCGGCTCCGATGAGCGCTTTGTGCGCGCCTACCGCAAGGGTCTGGGCGTGGTCCCCAGCATGAAGACGGTCGATACCTGCGCTGCGGAGTTCTCGAGCGCCACGGAGTACCACTACAAGACGTACGAGAACATCTACCGCACGAGCCCGGATGCCAAGAAGCGCGTGGCTCCCGACGAGACCACGCCGGCGGACAAGCCCAAGGCGATGATCTTGGGCGCCGGTCCCAACCGCATTGGCCAGGGTATCGAGTTCGATTACTGCTGCGTGCACGCGAGCTACGCGCTGGCGGCCCGCGGCTTCGAGACTATCATGGTCAACTGCAACCCCGAGACCGTCTCGACTGACTACGACACGTCAGACCGCCTGTACTTTGAGCCGCTCACCTACGAGGACGTCATGGATGTCATCGATGTTGAGCGACCCGACGGCGTCGTGGTGACGCTCGGCGGCCAGACTCCGCTTAAGCTCGCGCGCATGCTCGAGGAAAGCGGCGTGAACATCATGGGCACCAAGCCCGATGCCATCGACTTTGCCGAGGATCGCGAGCGCTTCGCCGCTCTGCTCGACAAGCTGGGCATCATGTACCCGCCGGCGGGCCAGGCCACCTCGTTTGAGGAGGCCGAGGCCGTGGCCGCGCACATCGGCTACCCGCTGCTGGTGCGTCCGAGCTACGTGCTGGGCGGCCGCGGCATGATGATCGCTTACGATGCCGAGCATCTGCGCGATTACATGGCCGAGGCTGCGCGCATTAGTCCCGACTACCCGGTGTACCTGGACCGCTTCCTGGAGGGTGCGATCGAGTCCGACGTCGACGCCCTGTGCGATGGCGAAGAGGTATACATCGGCGGCATCCTGGAGCATATCGAGGAAGCCGGTATTCACTCCGGCGACTCCGCGACCTGCATTCCGCCGTTCAGCTTTAGCGAGAGCCTGCAGGCGAAGCTCCGCGAGACCACGCGCCGCATCGCGATGGCGCTGGGAGTCCGCGGTCTGGTCAACGTGCAATATGCCATCAAGGGCGAGACCGTCTACGTGATCGAGGCCAACCCGCGCGCCAGCCGTACCGTGCCGTTTATCTCCAAGGCCACCGGTGTGCCGCTGGCCAAATGCGCGGCGCGCATCATGGCAGGCGATTCCATCGCGAGCTTGGGCCTGCCGAGCGACGAACGTCAACTGGACTGGTTCTGCATGAAGGAAGCCGTCATGCCCTGGGGTCGTTTCCCGGGCGCCGACGTCATCCTGGGGCCTGAGATGAAGTCGACGGGCGAGGTCATGGGTATCGCTAAGAGCTATCCCGAGGCATACGCCAAGACGCAGCTGGCGATCGACTACAAGCTGCCCGACCCGAGTTGCGGCAAGGTATTCATCAGCGTGTGCGACCGCGACAAGCGCCACATCCTTTCGGTCGCGCGTATCCTGCGTTACCTGGGCTTTGACATCTGCTCCACCGAGGGTACGGCGCGCGTGCTGCGTGGAGGCAACGTGACGTGCGAGATCGTGGAGAAGATTAGCGGCCCGCACGACGGCGAGCGCCCCAACATCGGCGACCTCATCGCCGATGGCAAGATCGCGGTGATCATCAACACGCCGTACGGTCCGGGCTCGCGCGGCGACGGCTATCTGCTGCGCACCGAGGCAGTGCGACGCGGTGTGACCTGCGTGACCGCGATGTCTGCCGCCAACACGTACGTGAGTGCCATCGAGGCGGTGCGTGAGGACCAGCAGGGTCACGGCAGCGCCAACGACATGGGCATGGACGTCATCGCCCTGCAGGACCTGCCGCAGCACACGGTGTAGATTGACCTGTCCGGCCGGGGCGGAGGGGGCCGAGTTTCCCCCTTCGCTCCGGCT
>CALJCO010000053.1 GCA_938023905.1 uncultured Collinsella sp.
TGGTGGGGCGCGTTTCTAACGAAGCTGTAACGGCCGTTGGGCTCTTTTGGCGCCAGCCCTTCTCGACCCGTACGCCACTCATGGTATGCATATCGCGATAACAAGGACGGAGGTGCCCGTGGCACGCAATAAGTACCCGGAGGAGACGGTCGAGAAGATTCTCGACGTTGCCGAGCGGCTCCCCGTGGAGCGCGGCTACGAGCACACCACGATGATCTGAAGAGCAATACGCTAAACCGAAAAAGGTAATCGAAGCCGCGCCTGTGGACTTATTGAGGGCCGAGATTCCCGCCCCATCCATCGGCACCCAGCAGAAGGTCGTCGATATCCTCGACCGCTTCGACTCCCTCACGGCATCGCTGATCGACGGCCTCCCCGCCGAGATCGAGGCACGGAATCAACAATACGAGTTCTACCGCGACCGCCTGCTCGACTTCCCGCGCAAGGCAATCGGAACTGAATGGTCCGATGGAACCAGGGCTGCCGCTAAGGGCCTCCCAACGTTTGTTACGGTTGCAAACTCTTCGAGGGCCATATGGGCGGCGCGGCGGATAATTGCCGGTCTGAACCGCGAGGCCCCATCTACATTCCCGCAGACTCTTTGCATAATCATAAAAGGAAGGGCACGGGCATCCGCATTCGCGGAAACACGGCTCGAAGCGCGCATCAGCCTCTTCCGCGCGGCGTCGGCTTCTTGCTTGAGCCGACTCCCGCTTCATCGCTTCCCGCTGTGCCGCGAGCGCCTGTTGTGCCTTGGTGCTCACCGCGGGCCGTTTAAGGGCTTTCGCTGCCTCGCGAGCGCGCCGCTTGGGGTTCTTCGCGGGCTTGCTTGTCTCAGTGGCCTTGTCGCCGAAGAACGAGAGCTTCTCCCATTTGCCGACAACGTATCGCAGGATCTCCTCATCAGACGGCTCCGCGCCGAAGACGATGCGGGCGACGCCGTATCTGCCGTCCTCGACATGCTCCGCCAGCCCGACCCAGAATTGGCCGTCATGATATACGGTCAGGGTGGATGACACGCTGATCTGCATGGTTGGTTCCTCCTTTATGTAGATGACCATGCAGAGAAGGGACAGCCAAGGAGGCAGGTTACTGATGCGGACTCCCGCACGCCCACGACTACCCGACGGGGACTGTGTTTTCATCTCTGGTGCCCGCATTGTAGCACGCGCGGATTTACGATGTTGATCGCCGGCGCCTAGGCGGAGATGAAGGCGGTTCGATCTAGGTCAAGCCGGTCGCTCGTTCATGAAGCGGCCGATTCCCTGAAAATAAAAGGCGCCCAGGAGGACACCTACAGGCTATCTTCGAAATACTTGGTTTGGGGCAGACGGAGGAAAAAAATAGGGCAGAATCGCTCTCACGATCCCGCCCCGCAAATCCGAGGGTTTCTAACTGGCTCCATTATTCCGGGCTTCTCAGTTCTGTCATTGACCCAGGTATCACCCGTCTCCTATAGCGAGTGAATATAAAAATAGGGCAGAGTCGCTTGCGCAAGTCCGCCCCTAAAACCGTGAAGGTTTTGCTATCTGCAGGCTATTCTACCAACCCGAGCGATTCTGTCAACCTGCGAAGGAACTCGAGCGCGGAGCGAGCTGCGGCGTCGGGCCCCTTGTCGGGCAGCGCCTCGGTTTCTCCGTCGGCCCTGGCGAACATCTCGGCGAGCTCGGATGCGGCGCGCGAGCGCGAGGAGCCCTCGGGTACCAAGCCGGAGTGCGCCACGAGCACGGTCGCGACCTCCTGCATGGCCGTATTCCCCATCCACTTCCTCCTGGTCGCCTTGGGGATTCCCACGGCGGCGACCCTTCGGGAGACGCCACTGGACGCCGAGCCTCGGGCGGCGCCCCTCTCGGCGAAGCAGTTGATCAGGCACGAGCCGTGCGCGGCGCAGTTGCGGACGGACTTCACGCGCTTGAGGTCGTAGTGGGAGGCCTCGAAGCGCCTGTCGCCCCATCGCCTGGCGCAGAAGCGCACGAAGTCGATGAGGGTGCCGAACGAGGTGAGCTCAAGGAAGGCCCAGGCAGGCATGTCGCCGGAGTACTTCGCGTAGAGGCTCGAGCTGTAGGGGCTGCGGCCGCTCATCTTGAGCTCGCGCAGGCGGTACTCCCTGTTTGCAGTGGTAAGCGATGCCATGTAGTCGGCCACGATGGCGTAGCCGTCCTCTCCACGGTCCTCCATCTCGCGAAGCAGTGTCACCTTCTGGAAGTGCTCGATGTCGAGCGTCATGCCGAGCAGGGCGTGGCGTAGCTCCTGGTCGAGCGCCGCGAGCAGGCGTAGCTGGCCGAAGTCGAGGTCTACGTAGCGGCCGTCGCGCGGGCCTCCCTCGTATTTCGAGAAGAGTTTGCGATAGGATGCGAGCTTGAAGAAGTTGCACTTGTCGCGCAGGTAGTCCTCGGCCTCTTCCTCGGAACACAGCTCGAAGGCTACGCCCTTCTGCTTGAGGTGCTCTATCTGCTGCTCGATCGTGAGGATCGGCTTCCTATCGTGGGGTTCGGCCATGCTCGTTCTCCTGTCATAAAAAGTATTGCCTATTTTACCAGCATGTTCTCGACATTCGGTGAAGGCCTCATCGTCGACTCATGGGCAAGCCGCCTGATACGACTCCCTTTCCCTGCCAGCAGCGCAGTCGCCTGACCTGCGGCTTTGGAATCGCGTTGGAAGCCGCCCTCGACCAATCATTTGCAGTTGTTGCGAGTGGCTTGTGCGTGATGCTGCGGTTGAGTTCCAGAAACGGGCGATTCCGCCCAATCGGGCATCCGAATCACGGCCGGAAGCTCCTTTGGGACAAAAACAAAAACTCAAAGCCCTGAGTTTGAAAAAAGTTTTTGAAGTTGTCCCAGCTTTTGTCCCCGAAGCCGACGAGACGCGACATCGCGTCATTCGGCGGCACGCGTTCCGTGTCGATGCCGAAAACTGGGTGCAACTGGAATGACGGGACGACAGAACCAAAGCCACCAGCGAAATAGTGGGAATAACAGCCCTCGAACCCTTTGGTTCGAGGGCTTTCTTTTTGCATCTCTACCTGGGAAAACGACCCAATTATTCCCGTGTGTCCCTACTGGGCGGTACAACGGAGTACTCGGCGGTACGGGAATAATTAGGCCCTGCGGGAATAATTCACAATTCGGGTCCCCCGAAGGCCGATTTCGAGCGGATGAAACTGACTTGAAACTGCGAGGCGGATTCAAGCCCTCTTCAATTGCATTCTCCCAGGTCAACAAATGGGAATAAAGAAATGCGAAAATCGGTTTCCTCAGTTTCAGTGACCCCGAATGCCGCCGAATAACGCCGTGTATTCTGAGCGTATTGCTTGCATTGTTGCATTATTTTCCACAATGCAAGCATGGAATAAATCGAAGTCATACGAGCCACCAACGACATCGCCTCTTCCCAAAGGGGGCTCTTCACATCTGTGCAGGCGAAGGTGCTCGGCGTCGAGCGGTACGCGCTCTCGAGGCTGGAAGGGCTCGGCAACATAGAGAGGCTCGCGAAGGGCGTCTACCGCATGGGCGGCTCGCCGAGCACGCGGGAGGAGGACGTCCTCGCGGCCTGACTGTCGATCGACCCGGGGAGGCGCCCCGTCGCCATGGGGGCGACGGCTGCATGGCTCTACGGCATCGGCGAGGTCAGCCCCTCGCCCTACGAGTTCTGCACGCCCGAGAGAAAGCAGACTAAGCGCCCGAACCTGATTCATCAGGAAGCGCCGCCTCGACCCGAAGGACGTGGCGATCGTCTCGGACATCCCGGCGACGAGGCCCTGGCTCACGGTGGTGGACCTGATAGACTCCGGGGAGGAACTGAGCCTGGTCGCGAACGTGCTCGCGGACGCGCTCGAAAGGGGCCTCGTCGAAGACGAGGGCGCGCTGAGGGAGAAAATCGACGCCGGGGGGCAAAAGCCGGGATGCCGGCGGGGGCCAGCCTGTACGATTCGTTAGCTAGGAGGCGGGAAGAATGACGTACGAGAACGGCGGTCAGCTCGACAGGGCCCTGAAGAGGGCCGTTCGCGACAGGGGCGGTGACCCCGGGGACGGCTGTCGTCGGGCTTTGCGCGACCGGTTCCTGCGCAGGGTGTTCAGCAACCCCGACGGCCGGTTTATCCTCAAGGGCGGAAGCGGGCTGCTCGCGCGCATCCCCGACGGCCGCGTCACGCGCGACATCGACTTCGCGACGGCATCTGTGTTTGATAGCGTTCAATTTACGGGTTGGGGCTGCGGTGGAAATCCTGGACCAAAAGAGGACCAGGATTTCCACCGCAGCCCCAACCCGAAAATCAGGCTTGACTAAACACAGACGGTCTGCTGCGCGAGTACTTCCCGAAGGGGACCGGCTTCTCTGCGGTCTCGGACGAGGAGGTCGAGCGGGTGTACGATGCCATCAACCGCAGGCCCCACAAGCGCCTGGGGTTCAGGACGCCCTACGAGGTCCACTACTCAGGGGTGTTGCAGTTGCTCTGAGAATTCAAGCTCGAAAAGGCGCAAGCAAAGGTATCTTGACTACGCTCTAAAGCGTGGCGTGAAGTCCGGCATCGTTGACGCGCTGAGGCTTCAGGGAATTGCCGCGAGCGAGGTTGATGCAGTTTCTGTTGTGGTTGACGAGCATTCGACTTCGATCGACGGAAAGTACAACCTGGCAGAATCGGTTGATGAGGAGCTGCGCTGCGGCATGTTCAACCCAACGTGGCAGACCTCCTACCCTCCTGTATTTAGCGACTGGCTGCCCAAGATTCCAGTCTCCTATGTCGACTCCTCCAAGGTGGCTATGGTGAGGGCGGCTGACGTGACGGCGAACTGGGCATTTATGGCCGAGCGCGACAAAGAGACATATCCGCGAGCCTACGAGATGCTATCAAAGGCGACGGTCCTCGGGCTTCTGTAGCGTTGGACATGTAACTATCTGTCTTTTCAAAAGCCGTGAAGATCTTGGTGGATGATAAATTGCGATTTGTCGACCTGGGTGACGAAGTCGGCGAACTGGCGCTGAAGGCTTGCGGGTGGTATCGGAATCAACAGCTTTTCAAGTTCGGTCTTTGGAATATTACTCATTGATTTAGCAGAGCCATGCGCAAGCGAACGAATCGAATTAAGCATCGTTTCGGAAAGCAGATGAGAGAGATATGCCCCGTCGACGATAGGCAACGGATGCATACGAAACACTATGTCTGGAAACATGATACCGCCATCAGTATGCCTAACGAGAACAGAGCGCCCAACAAGCTCGGGAGTGTTCTTGCGAGCGAGAAGGATGTCGCCATCCCGCACAAACTTGCTAATAACAGGCTCGCTGTCGAGCGGAAGCGCCTTGTTCTGATCCTCGCAGTATGTACCAGTAGAAATGGCACTGAGCTTAAGGACAGCTGGCTCCGATCCAGCTCGCGGAGTCGTCAGACACTTTGGGCTCTTTCCGGACTCGACACAATCAACGCAGTTGCATAGCGGGAGTTTTTCACAGCCATCAAAGGATGCGAATATCTCTACAAACCGTGATTTGACTTAACAGATATACCTTCTATGAGAGTCCCTTACGTTGTCCTGATCGACCATTGCGTACATCAACGTTGTATCAATCTTTTGATGGCCAAGCAGCTTCTGCACCTGCTCGATGGGCATTCCTTTTCCAATTGCTTTGGTGGCCAGCGTTCTCCTGAACTTATGTGGGTGGACGTGTTTGACGCCTGCTTTTGTTCCCAAGGAGCGAAGGCGGAGCTCGACTCCGCTTACTTGCAGCCTAGAACTCGGCTTTGTGAGACTACAGAATAGCGCGGCGACGTTATCGCTGCGTTCTTGCAGGTAGTTGTTTAGGTGCAGCTTTGTAGTCGCATCAAAATAGACGACTCTCTCTTTGTTGCCCTTTCCGAGTACAATGCACTCTCGCCGATTTAGATCAACGTCTTCTCGATTGAGCGAGACGAGTTCGCCTATTCTCATCCCTGTTGAACTAAGAAGGTTGATGATTGCCAGATCCCTCTTGCAAGAACAGGCGTCTGTGAGGGCTATAAGTTCTTCATCAGAATATACGGACTTGACCGTTCTCTTTGAGCGAATCTTTTTAATGCGTCGTGCAGGGCTTTTGAGTATATGGTTCTCGTCTTCAAGCCAAGAGAAGAATGACGACAGGATGCGCCTGACGTTGTCGACGGTGATGCTCCCTGCGTTATTACCCATGGGATATTCGCTCAGGTATGTTCGTAAGTCATCTGAACTAATCCGGACAATTGGTTTTTTGATTGCTTCGAGCGCCCTTGTAAGTGTGGCCTTGTAGTACCTGATGGTCTTAGGCGAGCATCCCTCGATGGTTTTGGCTGCGAGGAATCGCTCCATGTACTTTGAGGCCTCGTCTTCGACATTGCTGAGCGCGTTCACTTCAAGTTCGATGCCCCTGAGTTCGCTCATAAGGACGCTCTCGAGATACGAAAGCACTTCGCCGCTAACGAGTGCCTGCATTTTTGTGAGAACCGCGTTTGCTATTTCGATCGTCGTGTGCATCAGTTCCTCCCATCCCGATATGGATGGGAGGAACGTATCACGCGAGGAATCGGTCTAGAAGGGCGTCGCGCTCTGCGGAAAGGGCGTCGACCTCTTGCTCGAGTGCAAATTGCGATTTGTCCGCCTCGGCAGCGAAGTCGGCGAACTCCTGTTGGAGGGACAACGGGGGAATTGCAATGGGAATAGCGGCCAAGTCTGCTGCGCTGATGTTTGCCTGATGGACACTTCCCTTCGCTATATTACGAAGGACTCGCTTTCCTTCCTTTGAATTCAGGTAACCAGATACATATTCGGCAGAGCTGTGGTCAGCGAACCTTACGCACACGATGTACCCAGCAATAACCATGGTCTCTGACTGATGAAAAACGCAAGTTTTCCCAACCTTGTCAATGCTGTTGGTTCGATTAAAAAGCATATCGCCATAGCGGACGGTAGCATTTTCGAGAGCTTGGCCCTTTAGGGTGATTCGCTTTGTATCGGTTAGGTCAAGGATGCCGTCGTCGGTGATATTGTTCATTCGGATGTAGACATAATCGCCATCGGCGCCGGCTTTTGCTGAAGTGCCGTAGTGCATTTCTATGCTGTAGTTGCCGATTGTTTCGATTGGCCATGATGCGTGTGTCTTGGTTCTAAACATCTCGACAAACCGTGATTTGACGCTCTCCTTGAGAGCGGCGATTTGCTGTCGTTTGCTATTGATTTCATCTGTTAAGCGATTGAAATCGTCGATGAGGGCTCTCTGCTCGGAGAGCGTCGGGACTGGGATGGGGTATTTGAGCAGCTCATCCTTGTCTCCGCGAGGCCTGCCGGTTCCCGTGAAGGTGGACATATCGTAGTCGAAGAAGTCCTTCTGCCACAGGAGCAGATGGAGAAACTCGGGCAATAGGCTGTCGGTATTTATGCTTCGGAATACCAAAACATCCTTGGAGCACGCCCCATCGCGGTCTGCGAGCCAAATCTTCTGCAGATAGGGGCGAATATTGGAGACGAGCGTGTCTCCCTTCTTGTATGCGGTGCCATCACTTGCCGGAAGCTCTCCGCCATAGGCGGTTATGCCGCCACGGTCCTTGACCATGTTTTCCGTTGTTACGTAAGTGTCGGTGGTGATGGAACTCTGGGCCACGCTGTTGGTAACGTAGGATGTGATGTCTCTAAGCGTCTTGACTACGGTGCCCTGGGCGAACGAGCGGGGCTTGTAGAAAGAGCGGGGAATCGTAAGAGTCTCGTCGAACTTATCGGCATCAAAGTCAATGAAATCGGCGGTCTTGGCATAGTAGTAGTACTGGGCAAGGTCGCCGGGCTCAACCTGCTCGCCGGAGAACCATGCTCTGATGATGCCGCTTAGCGAGTTCGTGTCGTCCGATTCATTGTCCGAATAGAGCACGCCCTCACCATCGATGGGCTGTATCCCCTCGTTGCCTTTGCGATTGCTCCATTTGTAGCCAAGGAAAGAGGCGATTTCCTTGGTCGTGTTAGGTGAGTTGATGATGAGCGTCTGTTCGCCGCAGACGAGACCCCAAACGCGCAGGCGTTTGCGCTCTTCCTTGTGCGCATGGCGATAGAACAGCTCGTTCTCTGCTTTGAGCCGTGAGTTCTTGTCGGCCGCCTTCCAAGTCTTGCTCTTCCGAAGGGTCTTGAGCTCCTTCGATGATTCGAAAAGATGGCAATAAACGCTGAAGTGGCGAGTGTTTGCCCATTCGTTCCAGTTAGCCTCTCCTGCGAGAAAAGCCCGGTAAGTATCTCCGTCTACATTAATTGTGCCGAGATAAGCGTTGAAAGCGCTTTCGTCTCTCCAGCCAGTGAGCTTCCTGCGCTCAAAAACAGCGTCAACGAAATCAAGTGCGTTCGCATTGCGGGGCGGGATCTCGTCAAAGCGACGTAGGAACATAATTGCGACGTTTGTTCCTGTGGCCGCAAATGTGCCTGATCCAAACCTGGCGATGGAGACGATCTCGAAGGAGCTCAAAAGCACATCGCGTGCGGCCATGAAACTCGAGCTCGTGCTCTTGTCGAGGATCGAGGTGGGGAGGACAATGGCGGCGTAGCCTCCGGGCCGAACAAGCTGTGCCGCACGCTCGACAAAGAGGGTCTCGATTTCCGAGCCGCTATCGCTGATGGTTTCCAGCACTTTGAGTTCGTTGTTGTGAAGCTTGAGATGCGGTTTGAAGGCCGCGACAGAGTACGGGGGATTGGCGACAAGAATGTCGAAGCGTCCCCTGTCGGTTCGGCTGTCGATTCCCTTGTCGGGATAATTTTCAAGTCCGTCGCCGAAGACCACGTTGCCCTGCCCTGCGCCATGCATGTAGAACGAGACCTTGGAAACGCGAGCGAGTCGATAGTCCTTCTCGATGCCGACGAGATTGTCTCTGACCCAGTCGGCGTCTCCGAGGTCATCCTCTATGGTCGGATCATATTGGCATGCGGCGTCGGAGATTTCTTCGAATCCTTCTGTGAGAAAGTGCCCCGCGCCGCAGGCGTAATCGATAACGCGTGGATAGTGCACGGCACCAGCCTCGTCCTGCACGATGCTGTCGAGTGGGAGTGACTTCCAAATAAAACGGGTGATGGGCACAGGTGTGAAGAATTGGCCCTCGTTTTGCTTAAAGCCCTGATTAAGGAGCTGTTCGAAGAGGTCGCCCAAGAATTGAATGTCTTGAGTTCCTACGATGCGATACGGCTGTAGAAGTTGCACCGTCTCTACGAGTACCTTGCCGTTCTGAAGAAAGAGTTCCTCGTTGTGGACGTCTTTGAACGCAAAGTCATTGTTGGTATAAAATTTAAGCTTGCGCAGCGTGCCGTTCAGCTCCTCGATGAGCTGCTTGCGGTGCTGGCCCGTATAGTTGCTTATGAGGTTTTCGGCGTAGTTGTTGGGAACGTACAGGACCTCTTCCCGCATGAGCTTTCTCATGCCGTCTGAGTGGAGTCTCTGGAGTCTGTCCTGGAGCGTTTCGTAGGTGTCTCGTCCTTGGCGGTATTGGAACTCAATCTCCTGGGTTGGCATTTTCGAGAGCTCGTCTTGGAGCTTCGCGATAAAGAGCGCAATAAGGCGATTGAAGGCGTTCTCTTTATCGGAGACGTTGTTGTGGCGGAGGATTTCCTCGAAGCGGTTGACGATGCTGTCTTCGGCCCTGAAGTCGACAAGGTCCTTCTTGAGAAGGGGAGGAACCATCGGGTGGTATGCCGTCGACCTATCGCCAAAGAGGATGTTTCCCTCGACTTGTTGGTTGTACGTTTCCGTCCAAACTTGATGGAGCTGTTCCACTGTATGGGCGTCGCGGTAGAGCGCAATGTTGTCATCGCGTTTGGCGAGCGCGATGAAGTTCTCGTCATCGCTGCAGTTAATTGAAACCTGGTCTGGCACAATTTCGTTGTTGATGAAATCGCATGCAAAGAGTACCAACCAGCGAGTCGCGCGCTCTTGTTGCCAATAGGAGAGGAGTTGCCCTCCGTCTGACTGCATGTTCTTGAATTCGTTTTTGAACTCGGTTCCAGGGGTCTTGCATTCGACGATTGCGAGTGTGTCGCCCCTCTCGTCATTAATGCAGATATCAGCGCGGCCGCTCTTTTGTTCGTGCCCAAGGGCCCATTCGCGCTCCAGCTCAAGTGATTCGGGGCGATATCCTTTGTCGAGGAGCATGGTTACGCAGGCGAGTACGACGAAGTTCTCGTTATCGGAAAAGTTACAAGTTGTGTCTTTGTTGACTTTGAACCCCAGGTCTTTCGGGTAGCCGATGCGTTTCTTGGAAAAATCGACCGTGATTTGCGCGCTGGTCTCTTCCCAGGATTTCTGATAAACGGTGCCGTCGCCCGAGGGCTCGTAGCACAGAGCCCTAAGTGCGTCGCGAAGATTGTCCAGAGTAATCATCTAATGTCTCCGTAGCTGCGAGGTGAAAACACAATTCGCTAATTTTATCGCAGAGGGCGCCGTAAGAACGTAGTGTGATTGGCGGTGCTGCTGCTTGCCAGGGCATTTGATTGGATGATGACGCGCACGGGGCGGGATTCGCCAGTCCGCTAAGCCACGCTGGCAACAGTAGCGTACCAGGCGGTTGCTTGCAGAGATCCTCACGCGCGCCGTGCTTGAACCACTGGAGGTACGTGTTTCTCGTCGTGCGTCCATCGGTGACCGATCCGCCTTTTACTAAACAAGTTTATCGAGCGCGCGAAGCGATTGAGCCAATGGCGAAGCTCCAATTTATTCGTCAACTCATGGGCAAGCCACCCGAGACTACTCATTTCTCCTACTAGCAATGAAGGTCTGCGACCTGCAGTTTTGCAAACTGCTTGAAAGCCACCCGATGAGATACCCCCGATTTCCACTTGGAATCGGGGGTATTTTTATTTACAGGCTTTAGCCTGTGCGGGGCGCGCAGCGCGCCGCATCAGAAACCACCCGCTATGCGGGTGGGGCCAAACGGCTTTACAAAGCCGCTCCCTCGCCGGACACTTGCGATTGTTCAGGCCGCAAGGAATCCGAGTCGAGAGGGCGGTGGTGGCGTATGGCCCAGAAGGCCTACGGCCTGTCGCACACGAAGTGGATGTGCAAGTACCACATCGTGTTCACGCCGAAGTATAGGCGCAAAGTCATCTACAACCAAATAAGGTCCGACCTTGGGGAGATCTTCAGGAGGCTCTGCCAGTACAAGGGGATAGAGGTCATCGAGGGGCACCTGATGCCCGACCACGTCCACATGCTGCTGGCGATACCGCCGAAGTACAGCGTGTCGAGCGTGATGGGCTACCTGAAGGGGAAGAGCTCGCTGATGGTATTCGACAGGCACGCGAACATGAAGTACAAATTCGGCAACAGGAAGTTCTGGGCCGAGGGCCACTGCGTGTCCACCGTCGGCCTGAACGAGGCCACGATCGCGAAGTACATCCGGGAGCAGGAGAAGGCCGACATCGCGCTCGACCGGCTGAGCGCCAAGGAGTACGAGGACCCCTTCGATAGGGGGCCGGGGCGTAAATAGCGCCGGTTTGACCGGCCCGTCACGGGTCAATCTGCAGTGCGGCCCGAACCCCGTGAGGGCCGGCGCCTTTAGACGCGTGCCGGAAATCCAAGGGTTACACCCTAAGAGCAAACCACCCCTTCTAGGGGTGGTTTTGATTTAAGCGTCCACGCATGAAACACGGCGCGATGAACTGCGCTGCTCGTCGCCCGTCCGCGCCGCCGAGAGCAGGGCGCCCAAATCGGCCTGGATCGCCTCTGCCTTGCTTCCAAGCTGCAACGGAGCCGAGTCGCCCGAGATGTTTACGCTCAAAAGGTGCGCATCCGGCAGCTTTGCGGTCATGCTCCAGAACGGGAGCGTGATGATGCCCGGGGTCATCTCGCCCACGCCGAGCTCCAGCAACAGCACGCGGCCACTGCTGCGCTCGCGCACAAAGCGTTCGTATCGTTCGAGGCTCTCGCGCCATGCTCCGCCTTGCAGAAACGTGTCGTCGCGCACCCACGGCACAAGCTGCCAGCCGCAATGCGGGCATCGGGGGATATCCTCGCTGAGGACCTCGAACCCCGCCATGCCCGCGAGCATGCGTTCGACGTAGGGGCTCGCGTCGAAGAGCTCGTCACAGCATGGCTGCTTGCACTGAAGGTGCGCGAAGCTTCCCTGATAGTTACAGGTTCTCTCGTCGGGAAACGTCTTCTCGGCCTGGGTGTCCACATTGGTGCTCAGGATGAAGTAGTCCTTATGGCCGATGAGGGACCGTAGGTCGAGATAGGGCTGCGAGGTCGGCTCGC
>CALJCO010000054.1 GCA_938023905.1 uncultured Collinsella sp.
AGGTCCGCACCGCCCTCGAGCAAGTCGGTCGCAAAGGTATGGCGCATCGCATGCGGGGCGATGTCGGCCGGAATGCCGGCGAGTGTCGCCAGAGTATGGAACCGCCGCCTGAGCATGGCGGCACTCATGCGATTACCGCGCGCCGATATAAGCAGCGGATGCGGCCCGGTAGTGGGGTCACGGCGCTTTGCCTGAGCGAGCAACTCCGGCCTTCCCTCCTCAATATAGAGACGCGTCGCCTCGAGCGCACGACGATACAGAGGGACGATACGTTCTTTGCTCCCCTTGCCCCACAGGCGCAGCGTGCGTTCGGACCACGCAATGGACTCCACATTGAGTGCTGCGAGCTCAGAGATACGGGCGCCCGAGGCATAGAGCAGCTCGAGCATCGCCGCATCGCGCAGTCCCGCGGGTGTTGAGGTAACAGGCGTCTTGAGCAGCGCCTCCACCTGTTGGGTCGTCAGCACACCGGGTAGATCGCGCGGGAGCTTGGGCGAGGAAATTGCCGAGACCACATCGCCCTCCACGACCCCCTCGGCAGCCATCCATCGATAGAGCGATCGGATAGCCGACAGATGCGCCGCAAGCGTTCGGGGAGCCACCTGCTCACGCGAAAGCTCGGCAAGATAGCGACGAATGGCGCGCACGTCGGCAGCGAAAGCATCGATATCCTCGCGCTCGCACCAGGCAGCAAAGCGCTCCAGCCTCGAGCCATAGGCCGTCACCGTATTGGGAGAAAGCCCCTCGACACGTGCGATATAGGCGATAAACGAGTCGACGGTGTCGTACAGGTCAAAGGCTATGACCGGTCGCCTCCAAACAGATCGGGGCGAGTAGCCAGATAGGCATCAAGGGCCTCGAGCGCACGGTCCGCATAGGCCTGGTAGCGGTCGCGCTTGCTGTGGCGCTTACCATCTTCGAGTGGCGGCACCAGGCCAAAGTTGACATGCATGGGCTGGTAGCCCACGGTGGCAGGATCGGTCGCATAGCCCACGAGCGCGCCCAGGGCGCCCACGCGGGGCAACTCGACGCCCGCGGCGCCGATAGCCTCGGCATAGGTGTTGAGCGCCGCGAGCAGACCGGTCGCCACGGCTTCCATGTACCCCTCGGTGCCGGTGATCTGACCGGCCAGGCGCACGCCGGTACCAGGCACGGCAAAGGTGCCATCGAGCACGTGCGGGGCGTCGACAAAGGTATTGCGGTGCATGACACCGTAGCGGAAGAACTCAGCGTTCTCCAGGCCCGGCACCATATGGAAGACGCGCTTCTGCTCGCCAAAGGTCAGGTTGGTCTGGAAGCCCACCAGGTTATAGGCGGTCTTCTCCTTGTTCTCGGCACGCAGCTGAATCGCCGCCCAGGGACGACGACCGGTTCGCGGGTCGGTGAGGCCGACGGGCTTCATGGCGCCAAAGCGAATGGCGTCCTTGCCGGTGCGCGCAACTTCCTCGGCAGGCTGGCAGGCCTGGAACAGATCGCCGCCCTCAAAATCCTTGAGCACCACGCGGTCGGCCGTGGTAAGCGCCTCGATAAAGGCATCATACTCTTCCTTGTTGAGCGGAGCGTTGAGATAGTCGCCGCTCCCCTGCTCCTCGTAGCGCGACTGCGAGAACAGCACGTCCATATCGAGCGTGGAGGCATCGACGATCGGCGCCGCGGCATCGAAGAACGCAAGGGCGTCGCCACCGACGAGCTTCATGACCTCCTCGCTCAGCGCCGGCGAGCAAAGGGGACCAGCGGCAATGACCACATGGCCTTCGGGAATCTGCGTGACCTCGCCGTGAACGATCTCGATATTGGGGCGGGAGGCAACCTCGGCCTCGACAAGCTCGGAAAACTTGACGCGGTCGACCGCCAAGGCGCCACCGGCGGGAACAGCAGCGCGATGGGCGCAATCGAGCAGGACTGAATCCATGCGCTCAAGCTCGGCCTTCAGCAAACCAGCCGCGGAATCCGGACGGGTCGACTTAAACGAATTGGAACAGACGAGCTCTGCCAGGTGATCGGTATGGTGGGCCGGGGAGCTCACCTGGGGGCGCATCTCGCACAGCTTTACGGAAAACCCGCGATCCGCCAGCTGAATCGCGCACTCCGAACCCGCCAGACCGCCACCGATAACCGTCACCTGATCAAACAGCATCTGCAAACACCTTTCTAATTGACATGTTTTCCATTGTGACCGAAGGGTGTCTGGGCGTGAAGAGCAAACTTGGAGGGCGCATACCTTCCATCCATCATGCGCTCGATAAGGCCCTCGAGCTCAAGCGAACCCAGGAGCTTAAGTACGCCGACGGCATCAAGCGAGACGAGCGCCGCAATGTCATCGACCTTGAGCGGAGAGGCGATGAGTGCATGCATCACGGTCTGCTGTGTTTGATCCAGGTCGGCAATGCCGGGAGCATCGGGGCGCGAGTAGCGCAGGGTGCCGTAGATGCGTGAAATAGCCATCTCGATAGATTCCTCGTCGATGATGCAGCAGGCACCGTTCGCAATGAGGTAATTCGTGCCACGCGACTCGGGCGATAGGATCGACCCCGGCACGGCAAGAAGTTCGCGCCCCAAATCCATAGCAGCCTCGGCTGTAGAAAACGTCCCGGAAGGCATACCTGCCTCGGATACAAAGAGGGCTTGTGACAGTGCCGCGATCACGCGATTGCGGCGTGGAAAGGCAAACTTGCGCGGACCCATGCCCCACGGGGATATCGACACGACCGCGCCACCCGTATCGAGCGTGCGCGTAATAAGCCCCGCACTCGAACGCGGGTAGGCCACGTCGGCACCCGTCCCCAGCACCACGACGTGTTTGCCGCCGGCGTTGACCGCAGCCCAACCCGAGGCCTGGTCACAACCGACCGCGCCGCCCGAAACAACCGTCACGCCCGCCTCGACCGCCACCTTTGCCGCAAGCTCTGCCACGGCAAGACCATACGGCGAGGCCTTGCGCGCGCCGATGATGGAGAGCGCAGGCGTCGAAAGCACCTCGGGGTTGCCGCGCACATAGAGCGTCTGGGGAACATCAGAAAGCTCCAAAACAGTCTCGGGATACAACGCGTCACCTGGATGCAGCTCGAAGGTCCCCTCGGCCATCACTGGTCCCTCCTTCCCTGGTACATCGCCGCCTCGAGCACGTGGTCCTGCGTCACCTGCTCGCTCTCGGCGACGTCGGCGATGGTACGCGAGATACGCACCAGGCGCACGATGCCGCGGCCCGTGAGATGCGTGCGCTTCGACAGGCCGAGCACACACTTCTCCGCCGCAGCATCGAGCTCAAAGGTCGAAACGACGCCGTCAATGGACCGCGTCTCGTCATCCTCGGCCTCGGCATCCACATCGTCCATACGGGACTCGCGCCAGGCGCGAAAGGCGCGACCGCGCACAACGTAGTCACGCAACTCGGCCGACGACATACCCTCCGCACCCTCGATAATCACTTGGGGGTCGGGACGGGTCACATCGATCATCATGTCGATACGGTCGGCCAAAGGACCGCGCAGCTTTGCCCGATAGCGCTCCACCATCGATGCCGAGCAGCGGCATGGCACCTCGCGATCGCCCAAAAAGCCGCAGGGGCAGGGATTGCTCGCGGCCAGCAGCTGAAAGCGCGACGGGAAGGTAAAGGCCCCATCGACGCGTACGATCCTCACATGGCCGCGTTCGATAGGCTGACGCAGCGTCTGCAGCACACCCGTGGGAAACTCGGCAAGCTCGTCCAAAAAGAGCACGCCGCCATGAGCAAGGCTGATCTCACCCGGGTGCACCGGGCGCCCACCGCCGATAAGACCTGCGGTCGAAATACT
>CALJCO010000055.1 GCA_938023905.1 uncultured Collinsella sp.
GACAACACCTTTGCCACGCCTGTGCTGTGCCGTCCCATCGAGTGGGGCGCGGATATCGTGGTGCACTCCACCACGAAGTACATGGACGGCCATGCCATCCAGGTGGGCGGCGTGATCGTGGATTCCGGCAATTTCAACTGGGAAAACGGAAAATTCGGCGAGCTGTGCACGCCGGACGAGAGCTATCACGGCGTGACCTATGCCGAGAAGTTCGGTCGCGAGGGTGCCTTCATTACCAAGGCAACCGCTCAGCTCATGCGCGACCTCGGCCCCATGCAGAACCCGCAGGCGGCCTTCTTCCTGAACAGCTCGCTCGAGAGCCTGCATGTACGCATGCCGCGTCATTGTGAGAACGGCCTGGCCGTTGCCAAGTTCCTGCAGAGTCATCCCAAGGTGCGCTTTGTGAGCTATCCGGGCCTGGAGGGCGATAAGTACTATGACCTGGCTCAGAAGTACATGCCCAACGGTACCTGCGGCGTCGTGAGCTTTGGCTTTAACGGTGGTCGCGCGGCGGCCGAGACCTTTATGAAGAGCCTTAAGCTCGCCCAGATCGCCACGCATGTGGCAGACGCCCGCACCTGCTGCCTGCATCCCGCTAACGCCACGCATCGCCAAATGAACGATGAGGAGCTCATCGCCTGCGGCATCTCCGCCGACATGGTGCGCCTGTCGTGCGGCCTCGAGGACACGGCCGACCTGATTGCCGACCTTGAGCAGGCGCTCGAGCAGTGCTAGGCTAGCGTTCGCACAAGTCGCCGATGCTGGCAGAAAGCTTCGGCGACCTTTAGTTCCGATTCCGTAGGCGGGACCCCAATCGCGACTGTTCGCAGGCGATTGGGGCCCCGTTTTTGCGTTGCACCACTCGAAAGGATGGATATGGAGAAAACTGCAGAGCAGCTGCGCCGCGAGCACATTGCCCTTGAGGGCGACACCCATGGCAAGAACAAGTGGGCGATTCTGTTTACCGTGCTCATCATGACGTTTATGGTGTGTCTGGATTCGACCGTCGTGACCGTGGCGCTGCCCGTGATACAAAAGGAGCTGGGTGTGGGCCTCGATCGCATTCAGCTGGTAAGCTCGGTGTATCTGCTTGCGACATGCGTGGCTATGCTGCCGTTTGGCCGCTTGGGCGACGTGCGCGGCAAGGTGGGCGTATTCCAGCTGGGCGTAATCGTTTTTACGGCCGGCTCGCTGCTTTGCGGCCTTTCGAGTTCGCTCGAAGTTCTTATTCTGGCACGCATTGTGCAGGGCGTCGGCTGCGCGGCGGCCATGGCTAACAACATGGGTATCATCACCGAGTCGTTTCCGGCGCGCGAGCGCGGTCGTGCCATGGGTATTCTCGCGACCTTCGTGGCCCTCGGCATGATGTGTGGCCCCGTGCTGGGCGGCATGCTGGTGGCAAGCTTTCCCTGGGAGAGCATCTTCCTCATCAACCTGCCCATTGGCGTCATCTCGTTTATCGTGGGGCTCTATACGCTGCCGCATGTTAAGCCGGAGGCTGGCGAGCGCCCCATGTCCCTGATCGAGGCTGCTCGTCGCTGCTTTGCAAATTCGGCCTTCACCATCAACCTCGCCTGCATGCTCATCGTGTTCGTTGGTATTGGCGCATCCGAGTTTATCCTGCCGTTCTATTTTCAGGACGCCCACGGCTTTGGTTCCGACATCTCTGGACTACTCTTTTTGGCGTTGCCGATGGTGAATGCCTTTATCGGCCCGCTTTCGGGTACGGTTTCGGACCGTGTTGGCTGCGAGGGCCCCACGGCGGTCGGCCTGGGTGTGTACGTGTGCGGTCTCTTTGCGGTGAGCACGCTCAACGAGCATTCCTCCATCCTTGTGATCGTGTGCTGCGTCGCATTTATGTCGCTCGGTACGTCGATTTTCCAAAGCCCTAACAACTCCCTGTATATGGGTTCGGCCCCGCGCGAGGCGCTCGGTTTTGCGGGCAGCTTGGGCAGTTTGGCGCGCTACGCTGGCATGGCATTCGGCATTACGGTGGCGTCGCATATCCTGTATGGGCAGATGAGCGTGGCGATGGGCGAGGCCGTAACCAGTTTCGTTGCAGGCCGTCCGGATGTTTTCGCTCGGTGTTCTACGTGCTTATGGCTGTGGCCGCTGTGGGTTTTGCGCTCGCCATGGTGCGTTTGGTGAGGATGCGCGCCCGCCATTAGCGTGTTGGGAGGCTGCCTGCCACGTATTCGCGCCGTCCCAAAAAGACTGGTTTGTGGTGCGATGCGGCTTGTGTGACAGGCGGGGGTCGGTCCGTGGTAGACTATCGAACAACGTTTATTAATCGCGCGGTATCGTTGCCGCGAGAAGGGGTTGCGCCATGCAGGAGCTTGAGGATCGTATTCGCCATGACGGCATCGTAAAGGCCGGTAACGTCCTTAAGGTTGATGCCTTCCTCAACCACCAGTGCGACGTTGAGCTGTTCGACCACATGGGCGCCGAGTGGGCCCGTCTGTTCAAGAATGTTGAGATCAACAAGATCCTGACGATTGAGGCTTCGGGCATTGGTATGGCTTGCATTGCAGCCCAGCACTTTGGCGGCGTGCCGGTGGTCTTTGCCAAGAAGGCCCAGTCCATTAACCTCGACGGCGAGCAGTATGCCACGACCATCTACTCCTTTACCAAGCAGAAGGAGTACCCGGTCATCGTTGGCAAGCGTTTCTTGTCCGAGGGCGACAAGGTCCTGATCATCGACGACTTCTTGGCCAACGGCTGCGCGCTCGAGGGTCTTATCAAGATCTGCGAGGCTGCGGGTGCCGAGGTGTCCGGTATTGGCATTGCGGTGGAGAAGGGCTTCCAGGGCGGTGGCGATAAGCTCCGCGAGCGCGGCTTCCGCGTTGAAAGCCTAGCCCGTATCGCCGATATGGACTGCGATACCGGCGAGATCACCTTCGCCTAAGCGCGCAACACAAGCGATTGGTATGCGATGTGACAAAGGGACTTTCCCTTTGTCACATTTTTTATGAGGGGAGGTGTTGATATGGATGAGAACAAGATGGGATGGCGTGAGTATGCGCGCTATGCCGCGATGGCGGCCGAAGAGTTGGCGCGCGATTGCGAGGTGCAGGTGTTTCGCGCGACGGGTCCGGGCGGACAAGGCGTGAACACGACGGACTCGGCGGTGCGCATGAAGCACGTGCCCACAGGGATTACCGTGACGGCGCGCGAGAGCCGCAGCCAGTTCCAAAATCGCGCGAGCTGCCTGCGCAAGCTGCGCGCCGAGCTCGAGCGTCGCGGGCGTCCACCGCGCCGACGCGTAAAGACCAAGGTGCCCCAGCGCTCTCGCCAGCGCAGGCTCAATGACAAGCACTTCAACGCCATTAAAAAGGCCAACCGTCGCAAGCCGGGCAGCGACGAGTAGTCGTTTGTTCCACTGGCCTTGCTAGCGGGTAGGGTGCCAAACTTGGAGAGCGCTGCCGAGGACGTCGACCTCGATGCGCGAGGCGACAACGGGCTCGCCGTCGGCCTGGATGGGGTAGTCGGGCCCCTCAAAGGTGAGCTCGGCATGGCGGCAGCGGCGCATGCGTACCGGCGGAAGCTTGGTGTGGTGGCCGTCTTTGGCCGAAAGGAACATAGGCAGGGCAACCGCGCGAGGGACGGGGCCACAGGCGTAGCAGACGTCGAGTATGCCATCGCAGGGATCGGCATCGGGGCAGATGCGATAGCCCGAGCCATAGGTGGGGCCCAGCTGAATTGCCATGATGATCGCCCTCACGCGCTCGGCGGGCGCGCCGTCAAAGCTGACCGTCATGGGGTAGTTGCGATAGCGCAGGCCAAACTGCTCAAGTCCCGAGAGGGTGTAGAGCGGAGCGCCCGTCAGGCCGGTCTTTTTGCGCAACTCGGTGGTGCCCAGGCCGATGGCGGCATCGATGCCGACCGAAAGCGTCTGGTCGTAGTACTCAACGGTAGCCTCGCCGCTGCCGCTCGCAGGGCTCCACGAGCGAATGCGCCCGATGTCCTGACGCTGCAGCTCGCAGGTGAGCAGCGCGCCATAATCCTTGCCGGAGAAATCGTCGATGCCGAGCGTCTGGGCAAAATCGTTGCCGGAGCCCACGGGCAGGACGGCAAGAGCGGGGCGGGCGTCCTCCTTTTGCGTCATAAGCCCGTTGACGACCTCGTGAATCACGCCGTCGCCGCCGAGTGCGATAACGGTGCGATAGCCCTGAGCCTGTGCGGCCAGCTCCTTGGCGTGTCCCATACGCTCGGTCAACACCAGGTCAAACTGGGATGCGCGTGCAGTCATGTCCAAAAAGCGTTGCAGGCGCTCGGCAACTTCGCGTGCCGCACCCGACTGGGCGGCTGGGTTGGCGATGATGAGCGTGCGACCAAAATCAGTTGCGTGCATGGGGCGACTCCCGGCGTATAACGTGACGGTGCGGTCGCGCTCGGGTCGAATTGCCCCCGATTGTGGCTGCACGGCGAATACTAACGTCTACTCTATCAGGTCGTTGTGGCGCTCGATAGCCTCTGCCACCGTGCCGCCCTCGTCCACGATAAGCGAGCGTCGCTTAGGGGACACAATACGCTGTGCGGGATACACGCCACGGTGGCCGCCGGCAAGGTAGCTAATAAACGAAACGATGACAAAGAACCCGGCGGCCGTGCCGTGGAACAGGTCGATGGCCATCATGCAGGTGGTGATGGGCACGTTGAGGCCGGCGCAGAACACGCCGAGCATGCCGAGAGCCGCCAGAAAACTGGGGTCAAGCCCGGTAAGGTAACCGATCCAGCCACCGAGTGCCGCACCGATGCCAAACAGGGGCGTGACCTCGCCGCCTTGGAAGCCCGCGCCCAGGGTAAGCGCTGTGACGACCAACTTGATGGCTGCGTCCGCCAGGGTGGTGTTGCCTGCAAATCCGGCGCCGGAAAGCCACGTGGAAAGGCCGGCGTAGTCCCAGGCGTCGAGGAGGGCATAGGCGGCCAAAACCACGAGTGCGCCTATGAGTGCGCGGACGAGGTAATTGGTGATAAAGCGACCGTACAGGCTTTTGACGGTTCGAACCGACCAGGCAAAGAGGCGTGCCGTCAGGCCGAAGATAATTGCGCTGATAACAACGATGACAACCGTCCGTGGTGTCATGTTGGGAACGCTGGCGATGACATTCGCCTCGTACTCGGTTCCCAAGGCAAGCGACGTAAAGTAGCCGGTAAACGAGGCGACCAGGCAGTAGATGCCCGCGGTGTAGTCGATCTTTCCGATAAAGCACATCTCCATGCCAAAGAAAGCTCCGGCAAGGGGCGAACCGAATACGGCGCCAAAGGCCGACGAGATGCCGGCGAGCATGAGGTCGTGGTGGTCATGCTTTTTGAGGTGGGCGAGGCTCGAGATGTTGCTGGCGATGGTGCCGCCAATCTGCACCGCGGCTCCCTCGCGACCGGCCGATCCGCCCGTTAGGTGCGTGAGCGTAGAGTAGACGAAGGTGAGGACGGCCATGCGCATATGGATGAGGCGTGTGCCCAGAGCGGAGTCGATGACCAGGTTGTTGCCTCGTTTGGCAGCAAGGCCGTGGTTTTTGTAGACCCACGCGGTGGCAATGCCCACAACGGGAAGCAATGCGTAGACCCACGCGTGGTGCTCGCGATAGTCGGTCGCGATATTCAGCGAGGCCAAAAACGCCCAAGCGGCAACGCCCATGGCGAGCGAGACGATGACGACGAGCACGAGCAACTTGGCGCTCGCGAGTAGGTTGCGGGCGTTGCGGCGCGTGTCGGCAGCCAAGAGATGCTCGGAGCGGGTGAGCTGTTGCCTGCCTGCCATGATGACGTCGTTAAGGGAGAAAAGGCCGCCGTCGTCGAGCGGCTGGGAATGATCCTGCGCCTCGTTTGCGCTTTCGGGTTTGTCGGTAAAAGTCATACGTTCCTCTTTTGGGTTGCAACACGAGCATTATAAAACGCGGTAAACGCGACGAGCCGGTGGGTTGGTTTTGGTTTTGTTTCGCGGCTTGCGGCCGACAGATGTATTCGCGGCCGCGGGCCAGGTCTTGAGCAGGCGGCGAGGGATTATACTGAGATAAACATAAAGAATCGGCGCTTTTGTTGCGCGCCGCAGCATGCTAGAGGTGCATATGGCTGAGAAACTCATTCCGTTGGAGGACGCACAGGCAATCGTTCTTTCGCGGGTGCACGGGACCGATGTCGTCGAGATCCCGGTATGGCAGGCGGCCGGTCTTCCCCTTGCCGAGGACGCCACGGCCGATATCGACATCTCGCCGTTTGCCAACAGCGCCATGGATGGATATGCCGTGCGTGCCGCCGACCTCGCCAAAGCGTCCACCGATGCGCCCGTGACGCTTTCCGTCGTGGGGCACGAGGCCGCAGGCCATGTGTTCGATGGCGTTATCGCCCCGGGCGAGACGGTCCGCATCATGACGGGCGCGCCGGTGCCCGAAGGAGCCGATGCCGTGGTGAAATATGAGATCGTCGAGGTACTCGACGGCGACGGCAACGAGGGCTCGCACGTTCGCTTCTCGGCGCCTGCCAAGGTAGGGGAGAATGTTCGCTCTGCCGCCGAGGAGGCCCATGCCGGCGATGTTGTGATGCACGCCGGCGAGGTCGTGGCTCCGGCGGGCGCGGGTCTGCTGGCAAGCGCCGGATACGCGAGCGTGAAGGTGCACGCTGCCCCACGCGTGGGCATCATCTCGCTGGGGACGGAACTGGTCGCACCGAGGAACGTGCCGGCGCGCGGGCAGATTCGCGACTCCAATTCGTCGGCGTTGATGGCCGAAGCGCTCGATGCAGGAGCCGAGCCCGTGTTCTACGGCATTGCGCCCGATGATGAGCAGGCAATCGCCGAGCTCGTTCATCGCGCCGTGCAAGAGTGCGATTTTGTCATTACGAGCGGCGGTGCCTCTGCGGGCGACTACGACTATGTGACGGCGCTGGTCAAGCGCGAGGGCGAGGTGCTGTTCGATCGCATCTCGATGCGTCCGGGCAAGGCCATCACGTTTGGCTTGCTCGGGGGTAAGCCCTACCTGGGGCTTTCAGGCAATCCGGCCGCGGCGTATGTGGGCTTTGAGATGCTCGCCCGCCCGGCGATCCGTAAGATGCGCGGCTTTGCCGAGGGTGCGCGTCCCGTGCAGCAGGCGACGCTCACGCACGGTGTGAAAAAGCGCCAGGACCGACGCTTCTTCGATCGCGCCACGGTTTTGCGCGATCCCGAGACCGGTGAGCTGCTGGTGACCGAGGCCAAGACGCAGAATTCGGCGCTGCTCGGCACGATGCAGCGGGCCAACTGCCTGCTGCGTATTGACGAAGGACCGTGCGAGCTCAAGGCGGGAGATGTCGTAGACGTTGTTCGCGTCGATCTGCCCGAGGGCGCCGTGTTGTAGGAGGAATGCTGTGGAGTTGAAGATATCGATCGTGACGTGTTCGGACACGCGCGATCTTGCCCAGGACGAGGCTGGAGCCGCACTCGAGGAACTCATCGTGGCGCAGGGCTGGACGGTCGCCTCGCATGTGGTCGTGCGCGATGACGTCAGCGAGATCGGTGATGCCATTGTGGAAGCCGCCGATGAGTGCCACGCCAATGTCGTGCTCACCTGCGGCGGTACGGGGCTTTCGATGCGCGACGTGACGCCCGAGGCCACGCGCGCCGTCTGCGATCGCGACGTGCCGGGCATTGCCGAGGCGATCCGTGCGTACTCGATGACCAAGACGCGCCGCGCCATGCTCTCGCGCGCTATTTGCATGCAACGAGGTCATACACTTGTCGTAAACTTTCCCGGTTCTACGAAGGCCGCCCGCGAAAGCTGGGAGGCCATAGCGGACCAGCTGGAGCATGCGGCTCAGATGACAGCGGGCGGCGGACATACCAACTAAGCGATTTACCTGCGGCGGAGCGACCTGAACGGCTGCTCCGCCTTTTATTTGCGCCCAAGGGGACGGCATTCTGTAGGCATGTCTGAAACTATATTCTCAGAAGAGAATAATTTCTCATAAACATTATTCGCACCGAAGTATAATCTAATTACAGAATAAAGCCCGCGGTGGGGTACCCGGGCACAAGGTACGAAAGGGTTGAACATGTTCGATATGGTTTCTCGCCGCGGATTCGTCTCACTCTCCGCTGTCGCCGCTGCCGGCCTTGGGCTTGCCGGCTGCTCCGGCAACAAGGAGCCTGAGGCGACCGGCTCCGATGCCGGCTCCGCCAAGGCCTCTTCCAAGAAGGAAACCGTCGAGCTGCAGGTCTTTGCCGCCAACTCGCTCGAGAAGGCTTTGCCCGAGGTTCAGAAGCTCTACACCGAGCAGACCGGTACCACCTTTGCCGACACGCAGTTTAAGGCGTCCGGCGACCTCGTTGAGCAGATGCGTGCCGGTGCCACGGTCGACGTGCTCATCACCGCTTCCAAGGGCACCATGGATGACGCTGAGACCGTCGAGCTCGTCGATGCCGACACCCGTGAGGATATGTTCGTCAACGATCTTGTGATCATTCGCGCCGAGGGCTCCGACACCAAGGTCGAGGCCATCGCCGACGTCGCGAATCTGGGCGGCAAGATCGCCATTGGCGACGCCAAGACCGTTCCCGCCGGCAAGTACGCCAACCAGGCGCTGGCTTCTGTGGGCCTCTATACCGGCACCGAGGGCGACGACGGCGAGTATGCGCCCGAGATCGCCGACAAGGTCGCGCTGGCAGACAAAGTTGGTACCGCCGCCGCCTATGTGTCCACAGGCGACTGCGTGGCCGGTTTTGTCTACAGCTCCGATATCTTCCGCTACGACGGCATCGAGGAGGCGCTCGTGTGTCCCGAGGACTCGCACAAGCCCATCGTGTATCCGGGCGCCGTTGCCGAGAGCTCCGAACATGCCGACGAGGCTAAGGCGTTCATCGACTTTTGCCTGTCCAACAAGAAGGCTCAGAAGATTTGGGCTAAGTACGGCTTTGAGCTTTCCGCGTAGTGCGGCTTGGCGCGATAATTCCATCGTTTTGTGTTTCACTCCGTCCTTGTATTCGCTTGGAGCTTTTCGTGCTTAATAGATTCCGCATGCTTGTCGCCTGTGCTTTGACCTTCGCGCTTTGCTGGGTGCCGGGATTTGCGTTTGCTGGGGACGCTGAGGACGGGGCCCAGGTTGCTGCGACCGCTCATGGGCTTTCCTATGGGATCGAGGGTTTTGAGCGGTTGGCCAAGGGGACTGCTCGTGCCATGGAGGGCCAGCCTGAGGGCTACCGGTTTCCCGTTGACGAGGACGTGGACCTTGTAGTGGCGCCTGCTGCCGATCGCGTTGTGGTGTGGATATCGCCCAAGGCGGTCGAGAAGTATGGATTGGATCCGCAGGACAACGAGTGCGTATCGGGTCTCAAGGCCCTCGTCTGTGAGCTCGACAGCGCAAACCGCATGGGAGGTGCGCAGCTAGGGGACGTGGATCTTCCTTGGTATGTTACGGCGGAAACAACGTTTGATGCCGGCGGGTATACCTATGGCTTTGATGTGCGTGGTGCGGATGGGGACCGCTATGTGGTAATTGCATCAGCCTCGGGTGATGCCAAGGGCGGCGCGCGTTGGCTTGATAGCGCTCAAATGGTAGAAGCATCGTCTGTCGTGTTGCGGGATGAGCGGGGGCCCTTGACCTCTCTGGCCTCCTTTTTGGGCGACATTGACTATCGCCCGTTTTGGGTGTCTATCAAAACGAGCGGCCTTGCCCTGGTGATTGCCTTTGCACTGGGTCTGTTTGCCGCGTGGAAGACTATGGGTACCTCGAGTCGCATCAAGGGCCTGCTCGATTCGGTCTTTACGATTCCTATGGTGCTGCCGCCCACGGTCTGCGGCTTTCTGCTCCTCATGCTGTTTGGCCGCTCGACCGGGGTGGGCCAGTGGCTCATCGCGCACGGCATCTCGATCGTCTTTACCTGGCCCGCGGCGGTCATTTCGGCCGTCGTTGTGTCGTTTCCGCTGGTCTACCGCACGGCGCTCGGAGCCTTCGAGAGTCTCGACACGCAGATGCTCGATGCCGCGCGAACCCTGGGATGGTCCGAGCGTCGTATCTTTACCAAGCTTATGATGCCGCTTGGCTGGCCCTCGATTGCCGCCGGCGCGGTGCTTGCCTTCGCGCGTGCCATGGGCGAGTTTGGCTGCACCCTGTTCTTTGCGGGCAACTACGCCGGCATTACCCAGACCATCCCCATCGCCATCTACTTTGAGTGGATGGGCGGCAACACGTCGGTGGCCCTCTTTTGGGTCGCCGTCGTGATTGTGTTCAGTTTCCTGGTCATCCTGTTCATCAATATGTACACGGCGCATTCGCAAAAGTACCGCGGGCGCGGCCTGTCCCGCGCGGAGCGCAAGCAGGCCAAGCAGCTGGGCAGCCAGGCCGATTCGCTCGACCCAGTGGGCGGCGATGCCTTGTGCATCGATCGCGAGGCGCTGGCCGAGCTTATGCGCGATGACGCGGCACCGCAGGGAGGTCGATAAGCTATGTCGCTCGTTTTGGATATCAAAAAGCGCTATCCGGGCTTTACCCTTGACATTCAGCTCGATGCCGGCGAGGAGCGTGTGGCGCTGCTCGGCGCCTCCGGATGCGGCAAGAGCTGCACCTTGCGCTGTATTGCCGGCGTGGAGACGCCCGACGAGGGCAAGATCGTCGTCAACGGCGTGACCTTTTTTGATTCGGCGGCGGGCATCAACCTATCGCCCCAGGAGCGTAAATGCGCCCTGCTGTTCCAAAACTATCAGCTGTTTCCCAATATGACGGTGGCCGATAACGTGTGCGCCGGCGTACAGGATGCGGGTGACGTCGCTGCACGCAAAAAGCTCGCCGAGCGCTATCTGGGCATTTTTGGTCTGGCCGATTTTGCCGACCGCTATCCCGCACGCCTCTCGGGTGGTCAGCAGCAGCGCGTGGCGCTTGCGCGCATGGTGGCGGCACACCCGGGCATTTTTATGTTCGACGAGCCCATGAGCGCGCTCGATGCCTACCTTAAGAGCGCGCTCGAGCAGAACATGCTCGACCTGTTCGACGTGTGCAACCGCACCGTGCTCTACGTGAGCCACGATATCGACGAAGCGTGTCGCCTGTGCCAGCGCATTTGCGTGATGCATAACGGGCATGTGGAGGAGATCGGCTCCGTCGAAGATGTGGTCCGCCGGCCGCAAACCTTGGCCGCGCTGCGCTTGACGGGCTGCAAGAACACAAGCCGGGCGTGCAAGATCGGCGACGAAGAAGTTGAGGCCCTCGACTGGGGCATGACCTTCAACGTGGGCCGTGAGGTTCCCGATAACGTGGCGTACCTGGGTATTCGTGCGAGCTACTTCCATGTGGACAACCGTGCCGAGCGGGGTCGTAACAGCTACGACTTACACGTGGCCCGGGTGAGCGATTCGCGCTTTGAGCGGCTGGTGCTGCTGGATGTGCCGCGCATCGATGCGCCCACGCGTCTGCAGTGGAAGGTCAACAAAGTGGGCATGCCTGTCGACGAGCTACCGCAAGCAGGTGAGACGCTGCGCATGCATTTTGATGCCAGCAGAATCCATTTGGTTTGTCGATAGCTCCGGGTAATGCCGTCGGGGATATAAGCCTCGGCGGCTTTGTTTTGCCGTTTGCCGAATGAGGGATGACAAACTCTTATCAATCAAGATAATAATTTATTAAACGACGGCACACGACGCTGTCGTACAAATGTCAACGGTGTTCGCATGGTCGATGACCGTTGATATAGTTGACCTCAACTTGTAAGGGAGGGTGCGCGCATGCCGCAAACGACATACATTCGCCGCGTTGCCGCGCGTGCCCTATATATGGCTCGGAGTCGCATATGAGCAGGTATGTTCACGGCTCCGGGAGAGACGACGCGCAACTAAATAATCGACCGCAAAGCAGGTTCCCCAAAATTCCGGGTTTGAGCACGGCCGGGCAATCGCCGTCCGTCGTGCATCGATACCGCTGTTATTCATTTTTGGTTCGAGAGGGGAACCGTCATGGCTGAAGAATTTGATTTCCATCCGATGTGGGAGAGCCTCGGCATGAATCTTGCCGACCACGACATGCTGCTGGGCGCCGTGGGCCAGATGTACGGCGATATGTTCCTGACGCAGAACAATCGCCCCAAGTCCACGTCTTACTTGGATTTTGTCGCCACCAACATCCACAGCGGCCGTATTAAGGAGATGCTCGACAAGAAGGAGGCCGGCGAGGCCACCAAAATCGTGGGCTCGTTCTGCGTGTACGTGCCCGAGGAGATCGTGCTTGCCTGTGACGGCATTCCCGTTGGTCTGTGCTCGGGTGCCGATTGGGCAACGGACAAGGTCGAGGAGCACTTGCCGCGCAACACTTGTCCGCTTATCAAGAGCTTTGCCGGCTTTAAGCTGGGTGAGGTCTGCCCCTACATTGAGTCGAGTGACCTAGTGGTAGGCGAGAACACCTGCGATGGCAAGAAGAAGGCCTACGAGTTCTTTGCAACGCAAAAGAACATGTACGTCATGGATATTCCCAACGTACACGACGAGTCGACGCTCGTGACCTGGAAGGCCGAGGTCAAGAAGCTCGCCGCCAAGATCGAGGAAGAGTGCGGCGTCACGATTACGTCTGAGCGTCTGAAGGCCGCCATCCACGCCGTCAATGAGAAGCGTCGCGCCCTGCAGCGCCTCGCTGCCACGCGCGCTGCCGACCCTGCGCCCATCAGCGGTCTTGACAGCCTGCTGACCGTTCAGGCCGCCTTTATGGACGACACGCCACGTCTGACCGGAGCCATTAACGATATGGCGGCTGAGTGCGAGCAGCGTGTCGAGGCCGGCGAGGGCGTGGCGCCCAAGGGGACCAAGCGCATTCTGTACACCGGCACGCCCATGGCCGTGCCCAACTGGAAGCTGTTCAACCTCATCGAGAAAGCCGGCGGCGTTGTGGTAGGCGAGGAGTCCTGCACGGGCTCGCGCTACTACAAGGACCTGGTCGACGAGTCCGGTGAGACGGTGGACGAGATGCTCGATGCCATCGCCGAGCGCTACTTTAAGATCAACTGCGCCGTCTTTACGCCCAACGACCAGCGTATGAAGGACATTGTCCAGATGGCCAAGGACCTGCATGCCGACGGCATCGTCGACGTGGCCCTGCAGTTCTGCACGCTCTATGAGATGGAGTCGTTTGCCGTGGAGAAGGCCGCCGAGGAAGCCGGCATTCCGTTTATGCACATCACGACCGACTACGCCGGTGAGGATGCAGGCCAACTGCAAACCAGGATCGAGGCCTTCTTGGAAACCATTTAGGGCTATCCGTCCCGGCGGCTTTCCCAGGCACCCGATCTTGCCGTTCAAACCGTCGTTTGCGTACCAAAGTACGCGGCGCTTCTCTTTCACGGCAACCTCGGGCACCCGGGAAAGCCGTTCCCCCAGGTCGGTTAAAAGGTTTGTTAAGGAGTTATATGTCGGAAAATATTGAGCAGCCGTTGCCCAGCACGTTTGAGGAGTTCAACGAGCAGCGCAAGGCGGCGTTTATTCGCGTCAAGGATTACAAACAGGCGGGTAATCGCCTGGTCGGCTTTTTGTGCAGCTATACGCCGCTCGAGATTATCGATGCCGCGGGCGCCTCGAGCGTGGCCCTGTGCGGTACGTCTGACGAGGTGATTCCCGAGGCCGAGAAGGTGCTGCCGGCAAATCTGTGTCCGCTCATCAAATCGACGTACGGCTTTGCCTACTCGCAAAAGTGCCTGTTTACGTACTTTAGCGACATGATCATCGGCGAGACCACCTGCGACGGCAAGAAGAAGATGTACGAGCTACTCAACGAGCTCAAGCGCACACACATTCTGCATCTTCCACAGGGTCGCGATCGCGCCTACGAGCGTGAAGGCTGGTACGAGGAATGCCGCCTGCTCAAGGAGGAGCTCGAGAACTTCTACGGCATTACGATTACTGATGACGACCTGCGCGCCGCCGTCCGACGCCGCAACCGTCTGCGTGCGGCACAGCTCGATATGTTCGCGCTGCAGGCCAACCAGCCGGCGGCCATGAGCGGCGTCGACCTGATGAGCACCATGTTTGCCGGTACGTTCAGCTTTGATATCGAGGCCTATACACAGCAGCTGGAGCAAAAGGTTGCCAAGCTGCGCGAGGCCTACGACGCGGGCGAGCGCCCGGTTTCGGCGGATGCCAAGCGCATTCTGATCACCGGCTGCCCGGTGGGCGGCGTGATCAACAAGATCGGTCGCACCATCGAGTCCAACGGCGGCGTGGTCGTGTGCATGGACGACTGCTCGGGCGCGCGCACGGCGGCCATGATGATCGACCCGGAGGCTCCCGACATCCTGCGCGCCATCGCCGACCGCTACCTGGACATCAACTGCTCGGTCATGACGCCCAACGACGGTCGTATGGAAAACACGCTGGCTATGTGCGAGAAGTATCATGTCGATGGCGTGGTAGAGAGCGTGCTGCGGGCCTGCCACACCTTTAACGTTGAGAGCGCGCGCATGCAGGACGCCGTCGAGGGTGCGGGTATTCCGTATATGAAGATCGAGACCGACTACAGCAACGGCGACATGGGCCAGATCGAGACCCGCATCGCCGCCTTTATCGAGACCCTGTAGGACAAATGCGGCAAAGGGATAGCTGCTTTGTCGCATAGAAGGAGGATGTCGTGGTTGGCATTGGTATCGACATAGGCTCGACGGCCGCGAAGACTGCAGTGGTGGAGACGGACAGCGCCATTGCGTGGACCTGCGTCATGCCGACGGGGTATTCGTCGGTCGATGCTTCCGAGCGGCTGCGCGAGGCACTGGCAGCGGCCGGCTATGACGTGACGGCCGAAGATGCTCGCGTGGTCGCGACTGGCTACGGCCGCATCGCGGTGCCCTACGCTCACAAGGTCGTGACCGAGATCACCTGCCACGGCGTCGGTGCCGTGCGCCTGTTTGGCGATCACGGCACCGTGATCGACGTGGGGGGCCAGGACACCAAAGTCATTCAGATCAAGGGCGGTCGCGTGGCCAAGTTCGCCATGAACGACAAGTGCGCTGCCGGCACGGGGCGCTTTTTGGAGATCATGGCCGACCGCCTAGGCATTTCCCAGCAGCAGATGGCCGACCTGGCGCGTTCCGGCGAGCCTACCAAGATCAGCAGTATGTGCACGGTATTTGCCGAAAGCGAGGTTATCAGCCTGATCGGTCGCGGTGAGCCGCGCGAGAACATTGCGCGTGGCGTGATCGACAGCGTGGTCTCGCGCGTGGCGACCATGGCCGGGCAGGCGGCGGGCGCTCCGTACTATCTGACCGGTGGTCTGTGCGAGAACGCCTTCGTGGTGGAGCGGTTGGGCGAGCTACTGGGGTCGCCGGTGACCACCTCGCCCCAGGCCCGCTTTGCAGGTGCCATCGGCGCGGCGATTCGCGCACAGGCGCTCAATTAATGCATCCGCCGCAGGCTCGCATTCATGCGTATACTGGGAGAAAATGATTGACCGAAGAGAGGAGGTATCGATGGCTGACGATCAGATTAAGCTCACGTCTATGACTGCCGCGAGCGGTTGAGCCGCTAAGTTGGCTCCCGGAGCCCTCGCCCAGGTCCTGGGCGACTTACCCAATGTGCATAACGACAACTTGCTCGTGGGGTTCGATACCTCCGACGATGCGAGCGTCTTTCGCGTCGGCGATAACCTGGGCCTCGTTCAGTCCGTCGACTTCTTCCCGCCGATGGTCGACGACCCGTTTCTGTTTGGCCAGATCGCCGCGGCCAACTCGCTGTCGGACATCTACGCCATGGGCGGGCGGCCGAGCCATGCCATGAACCTGCTGTGCATTCCCAGTTGCCTGGGCGTCGAGGTCGCAGGTCAGATTCTGGCGGGCGGCGCCGACAAGTGCGTCGAGGCGGGTTGCTCCATCGCGGGCGGCCACACCATCAACGACGACGAGCCCAAGTACGGTCTGTCCGTGAGCGGCTTTGTCGCGCTCGACCGCATGCTCGCCAACAGCGGCGCGCGCGTGGGCGATGCGTTGCTGCTGACCAAGGCGGTCGGCTCGGGCATCATTACCACGGCCATTAAGGGCGAGCTTATCGAGCAGGACGAGGCCGCAGCCATGTTTGACTCGATGTGCACCCTCAACGAGGCGCCGATTCGTCTGGCCGAGGGGCTCGAACTTCACGGCTGCACCGACATTACGGGCTTTGGCCTGATCGGGCATGCGTGCGAGATGGCCGAGGGCTCGGGCGTGCAGATTGAGCTTGCGTCGGGGGCGGTGCCGCTCTTTGACCAGGTGCTCGACATGGCGCGTCTGGGCATTATCCCCGCGGGCTCCTACCGCAACCAGGACTTCTTTGGCCCGCGCGTGACGGCCGACGAGGACCTTGAGCCGGGCATGTTGGATGCGCTGTACGATCCACAGACTTCAGGCGGTTTGCTTATTGTGGCGCCCGCGGCGGATGTGGATGAGCTTGCGCGCCGTCTGGATGCCGAGGGACGTATCGCCGCCGTTGTCGGTCGCGTGTGCGAGCCGGTGCCAGGCGGTCCTGCCGTCCACGTTGTGCATTAAAGAAAAACGTTTATGCGGCCGTCCGTTGTTCTGGACGGCCCCTTTTGAAAGGAATTTGCTATGTCTACCAAAATTGAAGTCAATGCCATGGGCGATGCCTGCCCGCTGCCCGTCGTCAAGACGCTCAAAGCCCTGAAGCAGCTCGATGGCGAGGGTGCCGTGGTGACCTCGGTCGACAACGAGACCGCTGTCAAGAACATCTCCAAGATGGCGCAGGAGAAGGGCTGCACGGCCTCGGTCGAGAAGGTTTCTGACGCCGAGTGGCACGTGACCGTGGCGACTTCTGGCGCCGTTGCCGTGGCCAATCCCGAGCAGGATGGCGCTGCCTTCTGCGACGCCAACGCCGGCAAGGGCAAGCTCGTCATTTCCGTCTACACCGACTGCATGGGCCGTGGCGACGACGAGCTGGGCCACAAGCTCATGAAGGCCTTCATCTTTGCCGTGACGCAGCAGGAGGAGCTGCCCGCGACTATGCTGTTCTACAACGGTGGTGCCAAGCTCACCGTAGAGGGCTCTCCGGTGCTCGACGACCTGAAGGGCCTGGCCGAGCAGGGTGTCGAGATTCTCACCTGCGGTACCTGCCTCGACCACTATGGCATTAAAGACCAGCTCGCGGTGGGCGAGGTCACCAACATGTACGTGATCGTGGAGAAGATGGAGCAGGCCGTGCGCGTCGTGCGCCCGTAGCGTATTGGTTGGAGTTGCCATGAGGGAGAAGCGCCCGGCGCTTGTCATCACGTTTCCCACCACGGCGGCCGCCATGGGCTGCGAGTCCCTGTGCATCGAGCGCGGCCTTCCCGGGCGAACGATTCCCGTACCCGGGGAGGTCGCTGCCGGCTGCGGTCTGGCGTGGAAGGCGTTGCCTGCCGATGAGGAACTGCTGCGCGGCGAGCTTGCCGCGGCGGGCGTTCCCACCGAGGGCTATACCGTGATCGATATGTGGGAGGTCGTGCGATGATCTACCTGGATAACGCGGCGACGACCATGCATAAGCCACAAATGGTCATCGATGCCGTGACGCAGGCGATGTGCTCGCTCGGCAATGCCGGACGCGGTGCCGCGTCGGGTGCGCTCGACGCGGCGCGTACCGTCCACGGCTGTCGCGCCAAGCTTGCGCGCTTGCTGGGCTGCCCGCGGGCTGACCATGTTTGTTTTACGCCCAACTCCACCGCGGCGCTCAACACCGTGATTAATGGCGTGGTGAGCCGCGGCGACCGTGTGGTCACGACGGTGCTCGAGCACAACTCCGTGCTGCGTCCGCTCAACCGCCTGTCGGCAGAGCAGGGCGTGACCGTTGAGCATGCGGGCTGCGACGCGAACGGCGCGCTCGACTATGACGAGCTCGAGCGGTTGATCACGCCGGGCACACGTGTCGTGGTGGTGACGCACGCCTCCAATGTGACCGGCAACTCGGTCGACATTGCACGCGTAGCCGCCATGGCCCATGCGGCCGGTGCGCTCGTGATCGTCGATGCCTCGCAGTCTGCCGGCACGGCGCATATCGATATGCAAGCCATGGGGCTCGACGTGGTGTGCTTTACCGGCCACAAGGGGCTCATGGGTCCGCAGGGGACCGGCGGCCTGGCCTTGGCGGAGGGCATTGACGTGGCTCCGTGGGCCATGGGCGGCACGGGCGTGCACAGCTTCGATGCGCTGCAGCCGCTTGGGTGGCCCACGCGCCTTGAGGCGGGCACGCTCAACGGCCACGGCATCGCGGGACTTTCCGCAGGTCTCGACTTTATCGAGGCGCAAGGCGGGGTCGAGGCGATTGCGGCGCATGAGCGAGCACTGGCGGATCGCTTTCTCGCTGGCGTGCGCGAAATCCCGGAGATCAAGCTCTACGGTGCCTTCGACCAGCCAGCACGCTCGGCGATCGTGTCGCTCAACGTGGGTGATATCGATTCGGCCGAGATCTCGGACGCGCTCATGCAGGGGTGGGGGATTGCGACCCGTCCCGGTGCCCATTGTGCCCCGCTTATGCACCGCGCGCTGGGAACCGAGCGTCAGGGTATCGTTCGCTTCTCGTTTGGTTACTTCAACACGGCCGAGGAAGTCGACATGGCGATTGAGACTCTACGCGATTTGAGCTGCGATTAGACCAACCATTTGCGCCCTTAGATAAACCGTTTGCGCAGCCTTCCCGCATTGTCGCTTATGCAGGGTATTGTGAGATGATGGCCCACACTGGGACTCTGTATCTTTACGAATTGCGGGAAGGTTCCTATGAACAGGATCACTGCTGCCCTCTATAGGTTTTTAGTCGTCTTTCTTTCGGTCGCGATGGTCGTGACCTCGATACCCCTTGCGCCCAGCACAGCCTATGCCGATGATGCCGGGGCGGTCGCTGTCGAGAGCGAGGCCCAAGAGACCGACTCGGGTTCCGATACCGATGCGGTCGATGAATCATCACCTTCGGACGAAAACGCTTCGTCCACGTCTTCCGACCAAACGAATAATACGCAGGACGACTCATCCAACGCGGCATCCGACACCCCCGGGACGAGTCTGGCGCAGGACCTCACAAGTGCTGCGACTGATTCCGATGCTGCAAAGAGCTCGCCTGCAACGTCAGAGTCCTCGTCCGATGACAGCGAGGTCAATCCCCTCGTGTATGAGGACCCAACGGTCTATGAGTATGCCAAGCTTATGCCGAACGGCTATGTGTATCCGTGCGATGCAGGCGGAAGCGTTACGGTAGAGATTGATGGAAACGACCCGTATGGGAGCTCTGTCGACGGTAAATTGGTAACCAATCTGATCGTTGATTACGGAGCGGATGGGGTCCCCGGATATATTTGTGAGTATTCCTCCAATCTGCGTTCGGTGCGTTTTGAGAACAGCTCTATTTCTTCAATTGGACTACACGCCTTTTCTGGGTGCTCCAATCTCGCCGATATCAGCTTTTCCGGTATGACCATTGGAAGTATCGGAACAGGGGCCTTTTCTGGGTGCGGATCGCTTACGAGCCTAAATATTGACGACGCCGCTACCATCGGCACGATGGGCGATGCTGCGTTTGCCTGGAGCGGGCTGCGGTCTACGGGGCTCGACAAGGTCGTTGGCCTCAGTTCGATTCCTGAGAACGCTTATAATGCCTGCAGCGCTCTGACCGATACCGGTCTGGGCGGGAACACATCCATCACGTCAATCGGCGTTAATGCGTTCAAAAACTGCTCCCGCCTTGCGACGACCGGACTTGAGAGCAATACGACGATCAGGACGCTCCGCGAAGGTTGTTTCTCCGGGACCAATATGAGCGGTGGGCTGACGCTGCCCCTATATTCCAAGATTGAGGTACTGCCGAGTTGTGCGTTCTCTGACTCTAAGCTCGAAACCGTGTACCTTAGGTGCGACCATGTGGTGCTCATTAATTCCACCACGTTTCCAAAGCAATACATGACTGTCATGGTCCCTGCCAAGATGGTTTCGCAATACGAAAGCGGCCACCCTAAAGAGGTTTGGGAGAGCTGCAATGGTAGCCTGCCCGTCCCCGTGGGTAAGGTACTCCAAAAGATAAAGATTTCGCGCGATCCCGACAAGATGGCCTATCAGCAGGGGGAAAAGATCTCGCTCGAGGGCATGAGCGTCACGTTTCAATATCCTCATTCGACGATGGATAGCGACTACGAAGCCCTCATAAAGGAAGAACTCGGCGAGTACCTTACGGCAACCCCCTGCGATGGTGATGTCTTCGACGAGTCGATGGACGGAGAGCCCATACAGCTGGTGTATGACGACGGCTACACACACCTTGTCACGTACAGCAAGGGCAACCTGCAGCAGGCGGCCTACGAGCATGCCAAGCTCATGCCCAACTACTATCTGTATCCGTGCGACGCAAACGGAAATCTTGCAGTAGAAATCGATGAGAACAGCCCGCGCGAGAACTCTGTCGATGGTCGAATGGTAACGAATTTGATTGTCGATTACGGGGTTGATGAAGTCGACGCACAGCTCTGCGCCGACTCTACCAATCTGCGCTCAGTGCGCTTTGAGAATAGCTCCATTTCCAAAATCGGATTGCACGCCTTCTATAACTGCCCGAATCTCACCGATATCAGCCTTTCCGGTATGACCATCGGCACCATCGGAAAAGAGGCGTTCTATGGCTGCAAGTCGCTTACGAGCCTGAACATCAGCGAGACTACTACCATTGGCTCGATGGGCTATGCCGCGTTTGCCGACAGTGGGCTGGTGTCCACGGGGCTCGACAAGGTTGTCGGCCTCACATCGATTCCCGACAGAGCCTACGAAGGCTGCAAGGCTCTGACCGATACCGGCCTGGACAAGAATACCTCCATTACATCGATTGGCGTTTGCGCGTTCAGGTTCTGCACGAACCTTGCTATCACAGGGCTCGAGAGCAACACAACGGTCCAAACGCTTGGCCACACCTGCTTCTACGGCACCGACTTGAGCGGCGGGCTGACGCTGCCATATAACTCCAAGATCGAGGAGTTGCCGGAAAAGGCGTTTGACAGCACCAATCTCGAGACCGTGTTCTTTGGGTGCAACCATGCGGTGCTCATTAACACCGACACGTTCCCCAAATACAACATGACCGTCATGGTCCCCGCCAAGATGATTCCGAAGTATGCTAACGGGCATCCCAAAGCTGTTTGGGAGAGGTGCAACGGCTGCCTGCCCGTCCCGGTGGGCAAGGTGCTCGAGAACGTTGAGATCTCATGTGACCCTAACAACATGACCTACGAGACGGGGGAGACCATTTCGCTCGAGGGCATGAGCGTTGAGCTCGATTACCCGCATACGGTATCGATTTGGGACTACGAGGCGCTCATACAGGAAGAGCTCGGCGAGTACCTTACGGCGACTCCCCGCGACGGTGACGTCTTCGATGAGTCGATGGACGGACAGCCCGTAAAGCTCGTGTATGACGACGGCTATTCGCATTTTGAAACCCAGACCAAGGGCGCGCTACAGCTTAAGAAGCCTGAGCCGACGTCGTTCCAGATCTCCTATGCCCAAACGATCGATAAAGGCGAACGCAAGCTGATGGACGGCGTTGAACTGCCCGATGTTTCCAGCGCGACGACGATTGATGCAGACGACGAGGTCACGCTCGATGCCGGTGCTCTAGGAATGCTCAACGACAACATCACGTTTAAGGGCTGGTATGACACCGAGTCCGGCAAGTACATCTCCAAAGAGACGGTCTACACGTTTACGCCGGATAAGGATCTATCCCTGGAGGCTCGCTTTAAGCTCAAGGACTATGCGGTGCATGTCAACGATGCGCAGGCGACCGATTCGTCGCAGGACTATGCGCACCTGAGTGTTACCGCCCAAAACGGCTATCGCAATGCCGGCGAGACGGTCGACCTTTCCGCCGCCACGGATAACGCGCTGTTCCTGGGCTGGTATCTGGGCGAGGGTGATGATGCGTACGCCGTGAGCGATCAGCTCGACTTTACCTATACGGTGGACAAGGCAGACGCGATTGTGTCCGAGGATAAGACTGACGCTAGGATCGAGATCACTCCGCGCTACTGCGCTCCGCAGGCGAGCGTTGTGCTGAGTGTGGACGGAGTCGATGAGAGTGGGCAGCCGCTCGGACAGTTCCTCTCTACAGGTCTGTACAGTATCGGGTCGCGCGTGACGGTCGTGGCGGTGCCAATGTCTGGCTATGTGTTTGACTACGCGACCGATGCCCTCGGCAACGTTGTCTTTACCGGCGACGATGGTCCGTCCTACACGTTTGTGCTCGAGGGGGATGTGCAGTACACCGCGCATTTCCGCGAGGCGACTGACCCCGACGAGTCACTCGCGGCGCTGAAGGCCGCGCTCATCGCCGCGATTACGGCTGCGGCCGTTCTCGCTACCATGTATGGCTTGGGCGAGATCGTCGACCCCATCGCGGCCGACGCGGTGATCGAGATCGGTATGGCCGACAATATTGAGGATGTTGCCGCTGTGGGCACCAAGGTGCTCAAGGAGATTAAGGACATCATCGACGACCACAAGAAGCCCAAGCCTCATGGCGACCATAAGATCGAAATTATTACCACCGCGCAGCCCGAGGTGGGCGGCGTCGTTACCGGAGGCGGTATCCACTATGAGGGGACGGTTGCCACGCTCGAGGCCGTCGCAAATCCCGGCTATCGCTTCGTATGTTGGAAAGAGAACGGCGTCGAGGTCTCGACATCTCCTCTCAAGACGATGACGATCACGGACCTGACGCCCGAGGTTGTAAAGATGACGGCCGTCTTTGAGAAAAAAGTCGAGGTCACGGCAGTTGCCGAAGCCGATGGCATTCAGGCCGATTTTTCGACGGGCTGCACCGCAAGCCCTGTAAAGCAGAGCATTACGCGTGGCGATCAGGCTATGGTCACCGCGAGCGAGGGTCCCGACTATGCCTTTGTGGGCTGGTTTGAGGACGGCATCGAGGTTTCGCCCGAGCGTACGTATATCTTTAAGGCCGAGGTCGACCGCCATCTGGTTGCGCGCTTCCGCAAGGCGGATAAGACCATCCTGGTGAATACCGATCCCTTCGATAGCGCCGAGGTGCTGTGCGATGGCGTGCCGGTCGTGGACGGTAAGGTTCGCGTGAAGGATGGGGACATTCTCACGTTTACGATGCGGCCCAAGGTACGCCCCGACAATCCGGAGAAAACGTACCGGTTTGTGGAATGGCGCGAAACCGATGCGCAGGGCATCACGATTGCCAACAAGCAGGAAGTTTGCGAATACCGCGTTAACGGGAATGCCCGGATCGAGGCCGTGATGGACGGCAGGGATGCGCATACCGTGCGTGCCGAGGCCGACCCGCTCGAGGGCGGTACCGTTACGCTGAAGCGTGGCGAGACTGCTGGCATGGTACTCGAGGTTCCCGAAGGCGAGCGTGTGACCGCGGAGGCCACCCCATCCGAGGGCTATATCTTTGACGGCTGGTATTTGAGCAACGGCGGCTCGGATGTCACCTCGACGCTGGTTTCGAGCGAGCGCTCTTATACCTTTGAGCCCATTACCGACTGCGTGATCCAAGCGAAGTTTACGCGCGCCTGCAAGGTAGACGTGGTCGTTGAGCCGGCCGCGGCCATGGCGGGCAAATATATGGTGCACGGCGAGGGCTACTGCATGAAGGGCGAGCCTGCCACGCTGAGCATTGAGCTTACGGCCGAGGCGAGCAAACAATTTACCTTTAAGGGCTGGTACGACGCCAAGACGGACCTGCTTTTGGGCACCGACCCCAGCTACCTCGAGTTCTATCCCGAGGACGTGGAATGCACCGTGCGCGCGGTGTTTGAGGAAAACACGTATACCGTGACGGCGAAGGCAAAAAAGACCTTTGTGGAGCGCGGCACGGTCGAGATCGAAGGGCACCCGGGGGCATCTTCGGTTACCTGCGGATATGGCGACACGGTGATGCTCAAGGCGAAGGCCAACGACGGCTATCGTTTTGACCATTGGAAGGATAGCTCCGGTAAGGAGTACGACACCGCCGAGCTGGTCGTCAAGGTCACCAAGAGCGATACCTATACCGCGATTTTTACCGACTCAAAGCCCGAGGTCATCGTCACCGCCGATTCATGGCTCGGCGGTACCGTGACGTGCAATGGGACCGTGGTGAAGCCTAAGACCGATACGTTCAAATTAGGGGAAACCCTTCATTTGACGGCCAAGGCCCATCCAGGTTTTTCGTTCTGGGGTTGGTACGTCAATGGCCGCCTGAAGAGCCTTAAGCACGAGACTTCGTTGGTTGCGAAGGCTCGCGGTAAAACCGGGCACTGCGTTATTACCGCGGGCTTTGTGCCTATCGATACCGTCTGCGTGCCCCTCGCTGATCCTGCGGAGGGCGGCACCGTCAAGGCGAGCCGCGTTCTTGCGGACCGCGGCGCGGAGGTTGCCCTTAAGGCAACGCCCAATCCCGGTTATGTCTTTACTGGTTGGTATACGGCAGACGGCACGTTTGAGTCTGCCGATGCGGAGTTCACCTGCCACCAGGAGCGCAGCCATGTGCACGTCGCTCGCTTTATGGCGAAAAGCTATGAAGTCGACGCCACGACGGTAGTCGATTCCGGCACCGGTTCGCTGGTCGAATCGAGCGTCGCCGGCTGGGTCGAGGGCGCAGGCACCGTCGAGGCGGGGCATGCCGCCACGCTGACGGCGCATGCGCTTTCGGGCTATGCGTTTGAGTATTGGGCCGATGCTTCGGGCGCCGTGGTAAGCCGTGACAGCACCTATCACGTGGTGCCGACGTCTGACACGACGCTTCAGGCCGTGTTCTCGGCAAAACAATATACGGTGGACGTCTCGTGCGAGGAGAGCATGGGCACGGTCGAGGGCGCGGGGGCGTATGCCGCTGGACAGGTCGCAACCGTGCGTGCGGTCGCCGCCGAGGATACGGCTTTTGTGGGCTGGTTCCAGAATGGCACGTGCGTGAGCTCCAAGAAAACCTATCGATTTACCGTGCGTGAGGATACGTCGCTCTATGCCGTCTTTGCGTCGGGTTCGTATGTCGTGCATACCGTTGCTTCGCCTGCCGAGGGCGGAGCCGTGAGCGGCTTTGGTGGCTATGAGGCTGGCGACCGCGCAACGCTTCGTGCGATCGCCAACACCGGGTATTCGTTTGCGGGTTGGACGGACGACAAGGGCGAGACAGCCAGCGAGAACGCCGACTATACCGTTAAGGTCGCGGGTGACGCCACCTATACGGCGACCTTTACGCCTAAGTCCTATCAGGTCGTTTTGAGCGCGAGTGACGATAGCGTTAGCACCCTGAGCGGCGAGGGCTCCTATCAATTCGGTGATACGGTCGAACTCAACGCTACGCCTATGGGTACCAAGCGATTTGTCGGTTGGTATGTCCTGGATGCCGAGGGCAACAAGTTGCTGCTGAGCTGCGACGCCCATTGCTGGGTTAAGCTCGACAAGGATATGGTCGAGGGGCTCGAGGACGATACGTTGGAGCTCCAGGCCGTGTTTGCCGATCCGTACGAGGTGACCGTTACGGGCGAGGTCGTGGTGAAGGACAAGGCTTCGAACAGGGGCTGCCGTGTTACGGGCAGCGGTAGCTTTGCCGTGGGCGACCAGGTGGAACTGTCCGCTGTTGCCGGTATGGGCTATCGCTTTGTGGGCTGGAGCACCGATAAGGAGGGCACCTCGATTGTCGAGACCGCGACGACCCTCGATGTGACCGCCACGCAAGACATAACGTACTACGCGCAGTTCGAATCCGATGGACAGGTGACCATTACCGTCACCGGCTCGTCCATCTTCCGCGGTACGGCCCTTCTGATCGACGGCATTCCTGCCGGCAGCAGGTCCTACGACAGGGGCGACATGTTTATGGCGATTGCGATCCCGTGGAAGAAGTACCACTTCTCGCATTGGGTCGACGATGCGGGTGTTACGGTGAGCTACAGCGCTTTCTATATCGGTACCGCCAAGGAGAATAAGCAGCTTACGGCCGTGTTCTACGAGACGGGCTGCGATGTTCAGGTCGCTACGTATCCTAAGGATGCTGGCTTTTCGATGGTAGCGCTCGGTACGGGTGGCTCCTACCACTCCGCGGCGATTATGTTTACCGTGCCGCATAAGGGTTGGAAGTTTAAATACTGGGTCGATGAGAACGGCATGCCCGTTGGCTTTACGCCGGTCATTAACCGCGTGGTGTTTGGCAACCGAACCTTTACGGCCGTTTATGAACGGGCGACGATGTCGGTGACGGCGGTTGATCCGCGTCAGGGCGGACACGTCGAGGGTTCCTCCGAGGACGAATCTCTGGGCTATGCCGTGACCAACGAAGTCGAGAACGGTGAGTCCACGACCCTGACTGCCGTTCCCGATGCGGGGTATGTGTTCGATGGGTGGTATGCGCGCAATGACGACGGGTCGTTGGGCGATGAGCCGCTGAACACGGATACTACCTGGACGTTTGTCCCCGAGGACAATATGACCGTCGAGGCGCGCTTTGCGGAGGCGCCCAAGTACAAGGTGACGGCCCGAGCGGTCAACGGATCGGTTGATTCGGAGTCTGCTTTGGTCGCTACGGATGGTAAGGTGACGCTTTCGGCGACGCCCGATGAGGGCTGCTACCTGACGCGCGTGACCGTTGCCGAAGAGGCAGGTGATGACGGTTCGGCCGGCAATGCCTATGACCTTGATATTTCTGACTATAAGGGTGGGGCGTACGAGGTCACACTGAGTGGCGTGAGTGCTCCGCAGCAGGTCACGTTTGAATTCGTGAAGGCTGCGGCTCCGGAGGTGCTCGCTCAGCCGCAGGATGCGAGTGCTTACGAGGGCGATCCGGTTGAGCTTTCGGTCGTCGCCGAGGCGGGGCGCAACGTTCGCGTCCATGCGGCCGTGTCATCTGGATCCGCTGCAGACGTCAAGCTGAGCTACCAGTGGTATCGCGTGTCTGACGATGGCGGCAAGGCGGTGGCGCTGAAGAGCGAGACGGGGGAGACTCTTTCGATCGCCCAGCTCGACAGCGACGGCGAAGGCGAGTACTTCTGCCGCATTACGCAGAACTACCTAGGCACGGTGGCAAAGACGGATACCGAACATGCGAAGGTATCCATCGTGCCCCGAGAAGCACTTGTGTTTAACGGGCGCGTGCTGCCGGTGGCGACCGCTCACGATGAATACCGCGCGCAGATTGCCGGCGCTATGGGCGGCAAGGCGCCGTATGCGTACAACTTGGATGATGTTGAGGTTCCTGAGGGCATGCAGCTGACGCTGGCAGATGACGGATCGGGCGCCTTGGTGCTCTCGGGCGTGCCTGCGGCCACGGGTGTGTGTCGCTTCAAGATTAGGTGCACTGATGACCTGGGCAACAAGTGCGATGCGCACTTCGCGCTGCTCGTGAAGGCGAAGAAAGCCCCGCTTGCATTTGAGGGCCAGACCTTTACCTACAACGCGACGGCGCAGGCCCCGGAGCTCTCGGGCGTGCCCGAGGGTTGCGAGGACGATGTCAAACTGACCTATGTTGGCACGGGTGACACACATTACTCGTCGGATCAGGCGCCGGTGGATGCCGGCACGTATCGTGCGGTGGCGACGCTCGATGCCAAGGGATATGTCGGTAATGCCTCCTGTGACTTCACGATTGAGAAGGCCCCGGTCGATATTTCGATCGAGACGTCTGATGTGACATACGATGGCGCACGACACGGTGCGGCGGTTGCGGTTGCCGGCCTTGATGCGTTTGCCTATTCCGTTGCCTATCGCGGTATAGATGGAACGTCCTATGGTCCGACGGCGCTGGAGCCGTGCGACAGTGGCAACTACCGCGTCACGGTTAAGGTGACTGACCCCAACTATCAGGGTAAAAAGTCCGCCGAGTTCTCGATTACAAAGGCAAGCCAGGTCATTATGGGAACGACGAGCTATTCGGGTGTTTACGGTGGAGACCCCATTGTGTTTAATAACGTTGCCCAGACTCCCGTGAGCTTTGAGCTGGTTGATTCCGATGACGATGCGGGCCCGGTTTCGATTAAGGGACGCTGCGCGACGGTGAAGGCCGCCGGTACGGCACGTGTTGTCGCCCATGCCAAGGCGTCTCGAAACTATCTTGCCGCCGAGGACGTCGGGTTGTCGGTTTCCGTTGCACCTGCCCAGTTGCTGGTGAAGGTCGACGATGCCGAGCGCTTTGAGGGCCAGGAAAATCCCGAGTTTACTTCCAGCTTGGTGAGCCGTTGCGACACCTCGGACGTAAAGGTCACGTACTTCTGCTCGGCGAATAAGAAATCGCCAGCGGGTGAGTACCAGATCGACGCGGCGGTCGCCGATCCGAACTTTGATGTCGCGGTCGACCCCGGCACGCTGACGGTCAAGAAGAAGCCCGAGCACTACAAGGTGACGGCGAGGGCAGTCAACGGTTCGGTCGACAATGCTTTGGTTTCGGTTGTTGAGGGCGGGGACGCGACCCTCTCGGCGACGCCCGACGAGGGCTGCTACCTCGAGCGCGTGACGGTCGTGCAGGCCGGCTCGGATGCGACCGTTGACCTCGACATTTCTGATTACAAGGGCGGGGCGTACGAGTTCACGCTGAACGATGTCACCGCATCGCAGGAGGTCACGTTCGAGTTTGCGAAGGCGGACGCTCCGCGTGTGGTCGCGCAGGCGCAGGACGTGAGCGTCCACGAGGGCGATACCGTCGCGCTCTCGGTCGCTGCCGAGGCAGGCAAGAACGTCGCCGACCACGCGGCCTCGTCCACGGGTTGCGCTGCCGAGGTTGAGCTTTCCTACCAGTGGTTCCGCATGGCGAATGGCAAGGCCGTGGCGCTCGATGGCGAGACGGGGGAGACGCTCTCGCTCGCGGACCTCGATGACGAGAAAGCCGGCGAGTACTTCTGCCGCATCACTCAACGCTACCTTGGTACTGAGAAGCAAGCGGACAGTGATTGTGCCGCCGTTTCCGTCGTGCCGTGGGACACCCTTGTGTTTAACGGCGACCTGCTGCCGGCAGCGAGCGCGCACGGCACGTACCTCGCAACGATTGCCGGGGCCGCGGGCGGCAAGGCTCCGTACGAGTACGCATGGGATGAGACGAAGCTCCCCGACGGGCTCAAGCTCTCCCATACTTCGGGCGGTCTGACGCTCTCTGGTGTTCCGTCCAAGACGGGCGTTTCCGCCTTCGATATTACGTGCACGGATGCCCGTGGCGAGGCCATGACCGCCCGCTTTGCGCTCGCTGTCCAGGCAAAGCGCGTAAAGCTTACGTTTACGGATGGCGACTTTACCTTTAATGGCGCGTCGCAGGCCCCCGAAGTTTCCGGTGCTCCCAAGGTCTGCAAGGGTGACCTGAAGGTCTGGTACTACGGATGCGGAAGTACGCAATATTTCTCGACGGATGCCCCGACCGATGCCGGCACATACCGCGCTGTCGCCACGCTGCGCAGCCACGGCTACATCGGTGCCGCTGCCTGCCAGTTCGAGATCGCTCCGGCAAAGCTCAAGGTGAAGGTTGACGACGCCGAGCGCTTCGAGGGAGAGGCGAACCCGGCGTTTACCTCGAGCCTGGAGAGTGCGGTTGATACTTCGGGTGTGAAGGTCGAGTACTCCTGCGATGCCGATGAGAGCTCTCCTGCTGGCAAGTACCAGATCGGCGCGACGGTCACCGATCCGAATTTCGATGTCGAGGTCGTGCCCGGAACGCTGACGGTGAAAAAGAAGCAGGAGCCCGTCGGTCCCGACCCGGTGGTTCCGGACCCGGACAATCCGGATAACCCCGACCCGGACAACCCGGATCCCGATCAGCCTGATCCTGGTCCTAACCCCGGCCCGGATAATCCGGAGCCCGATAATCCTAATCCGGATCCCAAGCCTGATCCAGATCCCAAGCCTGATCCAGATCCCAAGCCTGATCCCGATAATCCCGACCCTGATAACCCCGAGCCCGATAACCCGGACAAGCCCGAGCGCTTTGAGGTGACGGCAAAGGCGGTCAACGGTTCGGTCGACAACGCTTCCGTCACCGTTGATGCGGGCGGCGACGTGACGCTCTCGGCGACGCCCGACGAGGGCTGCTACCTCGAGCGGGTGACGGTCACGGAAGCCGGCTCGGACAAGGCCATCGATCTCGATATTTCCGGCTATGAGGGCGGAGCGTACGAGGTCACGCTGAGTGGCGTCACCGCGTCGCACGAGATTACGTTCGAGTTCGCGAAAGCGGACGCTCCGAAGGTGATTGCGCAGCCACAGGACGCGAGTGCCCACGAGGGCGATGCTGTTGTGCTCTCGGTTGCTGCCGAGGCGGGCAAGGGCGTCCTCGACCACACGTCCTCGTCCACGGGTTCCGCCGCCGATGTCGAACTTTCCTATCAGTGGTTCCACATGGTGGGCGGCGAGACCGTGGCGCTCGAGGGCGAGACGGGGGAGACGCTCCTCATCGAGGGCCTTGATGAGGATTGCGCCGGCGAGTATTTCTGCCGCGTCACTCAGCGCTACCTTGGTACCGAGGCGCAGGTGGAAAGCGATCGTGCCGTCGTTTCCGTTGTGCTCCGGGATGCCCTCGTGTTCAACGGCGGTCTGCTGCCGGTCGCACGTGCGCATAGCACGTATCGAGCGACGATTGCGGGTGCCGCGGGTGGCGAAGCTCCATATGAGTACACATGGGACGACGCTAAGCTCCCCGACGGGTTTAAGCTCACCCGCACAGCGGGCGGCCTGACGCTCTCGGGCACCCCGTCCAAGGCCGGAGTGTCTAGCTTTGACATCACGTGCAAGGACGCTCGGGGTGAGACCGGGACCGCGCACTTTGTTCTGGTCGTTCAGGCGAAGCGGGTCAAGCTTGCATTTGAGAGCGGCAACTTCGTCTATAGCGGTGACGCCCAGGCGCCCGAGGTCACGGGGGTTCCCAAGGCCTGCGAAGGTGACCTGAGGGTCAGGTATTACGGGACGGGCGGCACGCACTATTCGTCGAGTGAGGCCCCGACCGATGCCGGCACGTATCGCGCCGTTGCCACGCTGCGAAGCAACGGGTATATCGGCGCCGCCTCGCGCAAGTTCAGGATTGCGCCGACGAAGCTTAAGGTAAAAGTCGACGATGTTGAACGCTTCGAGGGAGAGATGAATCCCGCCTTTACCTCGAGCCTAAAGAGCTCGGCCGATACCTCGGGCGTGAAGGTCGAGTACTCCTGCGTCGCCGATGAGAGTTCTCCGGCGGGCGAGTACCAGATCGAGGCGACGGTCACCGACCCGAACTTTGATGTCACGGTTGAGCCCGGTACGCTGACGGTGAAGAAGAAGCAAGAGCCTGTCGACCCGGACCCGGTGGTTCCCGATCCGGACAAGCCCGATGGACCCGATCCGGACAAGCCGGACCCGGACCAGCCTGACCCGGACCAGCCGGACAAGCCCGAGCCCGACCAGCCTGACCCGGGCAGGCCCGAGCCCGGCAAACCGGAGCCTGATCAGCCGGACAAGCCGGACCCGGATAACCCGGATAAGCCTGAGCCCGACAACCCGAGTAAGCCGGAGCCGGAAAAGCCCGGAACGCCCGATTCGGACCAGCCGGATTCAAAGGATCCGACAAAACCCGGTAGTTCGGATGACTCCGCAGCTGATAAGGCAAAGGCATCGGGCGCGGAAAACTCCGGCAAGAAGGAATCTTCCAAGTCGAGCGCTCAGCAGCTCGCCGATACGGGCGATCACGCGCCATTGGCCGTCGCCGTGGCTGCGGGCGCCGTTGCGCTTATCGCAATAGCGCTCGAGCTGCTGCGTCGTCGTCGCTCGGACGCGTAACGGCTCAAAAGGGGTGGCTAGATTGAAGCTGTGCGCGATTTAGCCTGCTAAAGCGTATATACTTGCGGGACGGGTCTTGTGCCCGTCCCGTTTTTGATTCGACCCGAAAGGTGGTCCCATGGCTTCATCCGCCCCGCGCGGTCTGCGCTCCGACCATGTCCTCACCGTCGGCATCGCCCTGTTCTCGATGCTCTTTGGCGCCGGCAACCTTATTATCCCGCCGCTGCTGGCGCTGCAGGCAGGCTCTGCCACGCCGGTTGCCATGCTTGGCTTTCTCATTGCCGCCATCGGCCTGCCCGTCATGGGCTTTATCGCCGTTGCGCTTGCCGGAACGGCGCGCGAGCTTGCCGGCCGCGTGCACCCCAAGTTTGGCGAGTTCTTTGTTGCGGCGGTGTATCTGGCCATTGGCCCGTGCCTGGCCATTCCGCGCACGAGCTCCACGGCCTTCGAGATGCTGGTGCCGCTGCTGCCCGAGGGCGTCTCGCTCAGCACGGCACGCCTGGTGTTTGCCGTTGGATTCTTTATCATCGCGTTTGCGCTCACGCTGCGCCCCGGCGTCATCACGCGCGTGCTCGGCCGCATTACGGGCCCCGCGCTCATTGCCCTTATCGTATTGGTCGTGGGTGCCGCTGTGGTCTCGCCGCTGGGCTCCGCTGCCGCGCCGCAGGCTCCCTATAATGCTGGCGCTGCCGTACAGGGCTTTTTGACCGGCTATCAGACCATGGACCTGCTCGCGTCGCTCGCCTTTGGCATCATCATCGCCGAGACCATCCACGAGCTGGGTGTTACCGATGACAAGCGCGTTGCCTTCGAGATTTCGCGCTCCGGCGTGATCGCCGGTGTGCTCATGGCCATCATCTACTGCGGCTTGGGCCTTGCCGGCGCGCAGCTCAGCACCGTGATGCCCGATGCCACCAACGGTGCCGCCATCCTCGCCCGTTCCGCCTCTATGCACTTTGGCCTCGCCGGCACGGTCGTGGTCTTTGCGATCTTCTTCCTCGCTTGCATGAACGTGTGCATTGGCCTTATCAGCTGCTGTTCGCGCTATTTCTGCGAGACGTATGTGGTCAAAGGGGGAGCGGAGGCTTCCGAGGAGGCCATGCGTCGTCCCTTTGCTGTTCTCGCCTTTGTGTTCGCGGCGTTTTCGTGCGTGCTTTCCAACGTGGGCCTCGACGTGATTCTTATGTTCTCGGTGCCCATGCTCAACGCCCTGTACCCCGTCGCCATCGTGCTGGTGCTTATGGGTCTGGTGCACGGTTTTTGCGACGCGCATCCGCAGGTGTGGGTCTGGGTCGGCGGCGTTGTCGCAGTGCAGAGCGTGATTACCTCGGTCCGCGATGCGTTCTTTACGGGCGCGTGGCTGCCGTTCGATGCGCTGCCGCTGGCAGACATTGGAGCCGCGTGGGCGCCGGTTGCCGTGGTGGCGTTTGTGATCGGCCTGCTCCACAGCTGGTTTGTCGTACATTCGAGGAGCTAGGGTATCGTCGCTTGCACAGGCGGGGAGTCTCCCCTATAATTTCCTTCGCTTTGGGACACGCAAGGTTTAGACCTTAGCTGCTCAACACCTTCGGGACGTGGCGCAGTTTGGTAGCGCGCCTGCTTTGGGAGCAGGATGTCGCAGGTTCAAATCCTGTCGTCCCGACCATATCTTGCGGGCGTAGTTCAATGGTAGAACCCCAGCCTTCCAAGCTGATGACGCGGGTTCGATTCCCGTCGCCCGCTCCATAAGAATTGTTTTAACGGCTTTGGTTTCCTTTGGGGATCAGAGCTGTTTTCGTTTACGCGCCGGGCGACGGGAATCGAATCCGCCAGGGTGCGGAGCTGAGAAAATGCGTGAGCATTTTCCAGCGCAGCACGCAAGGGCCGAAGGCCCGCAGCGAAGCAAATCCTTGGACTTCCCGTCGCCCGCTCCAAGCTATATAATCGCAGGCCAATATGCTAATTTGGCTCGCGTTTATTTTTATACCGTCCGACCTCGCGGGGCAAATGAACCAGGAGCGTTTGTCCCGAATCGTAAGAAAGAAGTGATTTCCATGGCACAGAGCAAGGCAGAATACCCCACCTCCGATTGCCTGGCGCCCGCCGCGATCGAGGCGAAGACCGAGGCCGCAGGCGTTACCAAGGCCAACCTGCCGGTCTCGAAGGCCTTTTTGCTCGCCATGTTCGCCGGCGCGTTCATCGCCTTCGGCGGCCTGTTCTTCACGGTCTTTCTGAGCGATCCCACGCTTGGCTGGGGCGCCCAGCGCTTCGTGGGCGGTCTTGCTTTTTGCCTGGGACTGGTGCTCGTGCTCATTTGCGGCGCGGAACTGTTTACCGGCAACTCGCTTATGGTCTGCGCGCTTAAGAGCAAAAAGATCACGCTCGTCCAGATGCTCAAGGCTTGGGCTATTGTGTGGATCGGCAACTTTGCCGGCGCCCTGTTCGTTGTCTTTTTGATTTACATGGCAGCCATTTACAAACTCAACGGCGAGGCCGTCGCCAACACCATGGTGAGTGTCGCCGCCGGTAAGGTTACGATCGGCGCCGTTACCATCTTCTTCCGCGGCATTCTGTGCAACATCTTTGTGTGTCTGGCCGTATGGATCGGCACTGCCGGCAAGACCGTGGTCGACAAGGTCGTGGGCATTTTGCTGCCCATCGCTGCCTTTGTAGCCTGCGGTTTTGAGCACTGCGTTGCCAACATGTACTTTTTGCCCATGGGCATTTTGATGCACTCCTGCGGCTATGGAGCCGATGTCGCTGGCGCCGATGCCCTCAACGCTGCCGGGTTGGCGCTCAACCTTACGGTCGCCACGCTGGGCAATATCGTGGGTGGCGCCCTGATCGTGGCGCTGGGCTACTGGTTTATCTACGCCAATAAGGAGGCCTAAAGCCACCAAGCCATAACCGACCAAAAAGGGACAGGTTTATTTTGGCAGGTTTTAGACGAGGCGCTTCGACGTCTTGTCACGAGCTGCCATAATGGACCTGTCCCTTTTGCGTGCGCGCCGGTATTTATTTGCCCGATGACGATCGCGGGGGACCAGCTTTTTATTGAACATGTCGAAAGGCTTTTCATGAGCGACTGCGAATCCATGTCTGCCGAGGTGCGCGGCCGCCTGCGTTCCATTCCCGCCGTTCACGAGCTGCTTGCCGAGTGGCCGGTCATGAAGGCTGCTGGCGATGCAGGCGACACGATGGTACGCGAGGCGATTGACGCCGAGCTCGATGCCGAGCGCGCGGCGATTCGCTCCGGCGCCCCTGCAAGGAACAAGCGCGAGCTCGCCTTGGCAATTGAGCAGCGGACCCATCGCCTGTCGCTGCCGACCCTGCGCCCTGCCGTCAACGCGACGGGCGTTGTGATTCACACCAATCTGGGCCGCGCTCCGCTCGCTCCCGCGGCGGTGCAGGCGGTGACCGATGTCGCCCGAGGCTACAGCACGCTTGAGTATGACGTCTCAACCTGCGCTCGCGGGGGCCGAAAAGAGCATGCCGCGCGTCTGCTGTGCACGCTCACGGGGGCGCAGGACGCCTTAGTTGTCAACAACAATGCCGCCGCGGTGCTGTTGGTGCTTGCCGCGCATGCCTTCGGCAAAGAGGTCATCGTGAGCCGCGGCGAGCTTGTCGAGGTGGGAGGCAGTTTCCGTATCCCCGACATCATGGCGGCTTCGGGTACCAAGCTTGTCGAGGTGGGCTCCACCAACCGCACGCATCTGGACGATTATCGAAGCGCCATTACGCCCAACACGGCGATGATCCTCAAAGTCCATCCTTCCAACTACCGTATCGAGGGCTTCCACGAGGAGGTTTCCGTGGCGGAGCTTTCTGCGCTGGCGCATGAGCACGGGCTGTTGCTGTACGAGGATCAGGGCTCGGGCGCTTTGCTTGCAGACGGGGTGCTCGCCGATGCGGGGGAGAAGCCCACGTCCGCCTCGCTTTGCGCCGGCGTTGACGTCGTCTCGTGCTCGGGTGACAAGCTGCTCGGCGCCTCGCAGGCAGGCATTATTCTCGGCAGCGCCCAGGCAATTGCCGCCTGCGCCTCTCATCCGCTTATGCGCGCGCTTCGCCCCGGTAAGCTCACGCTCGCGGCGCTCGAGGCCACCCTGCGTCTGTATGTGGCCGGTCCCGATACGGCACATCGTGAGATCCCGGTGCTCAACATGCTTTCCGCTGCGCCGGCTCCGCTCGAGCGTCAGGCCAAGCGCCTGCATGACCGCATGCTGCGCAAGCTTCGCGACTCTCAGTTCGAGGAGGCGGTGGAGCTGCAGGTTGTCGAGGGCGCCTCTGCTCCCGGCGGCGGTTCGCTGCCGACTGTCGAGCTCCCAACCTTTTGCGTTGCCGTTTGCCCCGCCGATGGGTGCCTGTCCGCCGATGGCCTAAAGCGCGCTATGGTACAGGAGCCCGATACGCCGGTCGTGACGCGCGTGCAGCATGGCCAGGTACTTTTTGACGTTCGCACGCTTTTGCGCGACACCGACCTTGACCTGTGTGCGTCTGCGTTGGTGGATGCCGTGCGGGCGGGTTTGCGTTGATGACCGCGCTTGAGCTTGTCGAGTGTCCCGTTGTCGTTGGAACAGCAGGACACGTCGACCACGGAAAGTCGGCCCTTATCGAGGCGCTGACCGGCAAAAATCCCGACCGTCTGGAGGTCGAACGGCGCCGAGGCATGACCACTGAGCTCGGCTTTGGCGAGCTCGAGCTTCCCAGCGGCAAGCTTGTCGGCTTGGTTGACGTGCCCGGGCATGCGCACTATTTGCGCGCCATGGTGCAGGGCGCCACCGGCGTGGACGTTGCGTTGCTGGTTGTTTCTGCCGTTGAGAGCGTGATGCCGCAGACCCGCGAGCACGTTCACGTGCTGGAGCTGTTGGGCGTGAGACACCTCGTGGTGGCGCTCACGATGCGCGATCTGGCCGATGACGAGACGGCGGAGCTCGCCGAGCTCGACGTGATGGACTTCCTCAGCGATACCGTCTTTGCCGATGCGCCCGTGGTGCCTGTTTCCTCGCGCACGGGCGTGGGCATCGAGGACGTTCGCCTTGCCCTCGATGCCGCCATCGACTCTTTCCTGGCCGATGCCGCATCCCGCCCGGTGCGCCCCGGTCTGGCCCCGCGCCTGCCCATCGACCGCTGCTTCACCATCAAGGGATCCGGGACGGTCGTCACGGGCACGCTTCACGATGCCCCCGTAGCGGTGGGCGACGAGCTCGTCTCATGTCCCGCGGGCGTGCGCTGCCGCGTGCGCGCGATTCAGGTGCATGGTGATACTCCTCGGGCGTTGCCCGGACAGCGCGCGGCGCTCAACATCGTGGGCGACGGTGCGGGCGACCTTCCGCGTGGCGAGGTCCTCTGCGGGTCTGGTGCTGAGGGCTCGACGCTCAGGCTCATCGCCCGCTTCACGTATCTGGGGCGCGAGGGCACCAAGCCCGCGCCCTTCGGGTCCGGTACGCGCGTTCATGTGATGGCGGGTACGGCGGAGGTCCTTGGCCGTATCATGCTCATGGAGGGTGAGGGACCCATTGAGGTTGGCGAGACCCGCATCGTGCAGGTCCGTCTGGAGGAGCGCCTTCCCGTGCGATCGGGCGACGGCCTCATTGTGCTCGCGTTCTCGCCGGTGGTGCTTATCGGCGGCGGTCGTGTTCTTCTTTCGCGGTGTCGCCGCTCGCGCGTCCTCTCCGCGGGCGAGTGTGCGCTGCTCGGGGCCCTGGATGCCGACGACCGCGCCGCCGCCGTTGCCGCATGGTTGGGGCTGCAGCGCCTGCCCGTGCCTGCCGCGGCCGCAGCCCGTGCTCTCGATCTTTCGGGTGCCGAGGCGGCTGCGCTCCTGCACGGGGCGGTTTCCTCGGGTCACGCCGTGGCGCTTCGTGCCGAGCGCTCGACCGAGGAGCTCTATGCCGCCCCCGCTGTGCTCGATGCCGCCCTCGCCACGCTCTCCGTCACGCTGGCCGCCATGCACGGGGCCGCGCCCAAGCAGACGGGTTTCACGCCGGGCGAGGTCGCGCATGCCGCCTGGCCGACAGCGGGCGAAGACGTCGCGTCCGCGCTCGTTCTCGAGGGCTGTGCGCGCGGCGTGTGCACCGTCGACGGTGCCGAGGTGTTCGACCCGCACTCTGCCGCTGCGGCGATACGTGTGGTGCGCGAGGCGAGCCAGCGCATCGTGGCCGCCCTCGACGAGGCGGGTCTCGGTGCGGCGACGCTGCCCGAGGTGGGTGAGCGTCTGCAGCTCGATCGCGACACCATGACGCGTGCCCTGCGCGAGCTTTCGCTCAACCGCGCGATCGTTAAGATCGAACGCGACGTTGCCTTGTCTGCCGCCGCCGAGGCCCATGCACGTGAGGTCGTCGCCGCGGCTATCGAGGCTGCTGGCGGCGTTGCCACGACGAGTGTGCTGCGCGAGGCCTTAGGCGTGTCGCGCAA
>CALJCO010000056.1 GCA_938023905.1 uncultured Collinsella sp.
GCCAGAGCGGCACCGACAAACGGAGCGATGCCAGGAACAAGCAGGCCATACTTCCAGTTGTTGTCAGCCTTGTTCTTAATCGGCAGCACCTGATAGGCCATGCGAGGACCAAGGTCACGTGCCTGGTTCATGGCGAAGCCGGTGATGCCGCCCATGCCCATGCCAACGGCCCAGACAATCAGGCCGACGCAGATGGCGAGCAACAGAACGTTCTCACCAGCACGGCTAGCAGCAGCAAGGATGGCGCTGATAAACACGAAGGTGCAGATAGCCTCGCAGAAGAAGTTGCGGGCATAGTTCGTGCCCTCGGTGGTGGGGTTGGTCGAGAAGATGTTGCGCTGGGCAATGGGATCGACGACGCCTTCGGAAGCCTTGAACTCATCGGCATACATAAACCAAGCGATCACGGCACCCACAAAGCCGCCGAGCATATCGGCGAGCATGAAGGGAATGCAGCTGCTCCACGGCACCAGGCCGACGATGCACTGGGCAAGCACCATGGCGGGGTTCATGCACACGGCACCGCCAAAGACAAACAGGCAGACCGAGATGCCAAAAGACCAAGTGGTGATGGCAAACATGTGGCCGGAGCCCTGATACTTGGTGCCCTTGAGCACCGTATCGCAGTGCACGCCCACGCCAAAGATGATCATGAGGGCCGTTGCGCCGAATTCGCAGAGGAGTTTGGTAAGCATAAAACCTTATCTTTCTTGTCGGTTAAAAACGATTCGTTTAGGCCGCGCACTAGTGCTGCGCAACAACAACGCCCAGGCCATCGGGAATGACGGCAACCTTGGCATCGGCACCCTTCATCTCAAAGGCGAGCTTGAGCGCCTCCTCGATAGTGTTGACCGGCGTCATGTGCATATCCTTGAGCATCTGGTGATCGCACAGGTCGGTGACCATGATCACAGGGTGATGCGCCAGGATGCGGGCAAAGATCTGGCTCGTCCACTGGTCGGGCAGGGTCTCGTCCTTAGGACGGTCGATGCAGGCGCGCTCAAACTCCGCCGGATCGTTGTCGGCGATGTTGTGATAGAAGCCCTCGCCACCGTGGCCGTCGGCACAACCGGCGACGTCGATGATCACGCCGCCCTCGGGAAGCGTGGCCTCGGCAGCGCACATGCCCTTCACAGCCTGATAGATGTTCTGATCGAGGGGGTAGCCACCGTTGGTGGTGATGGCAATCTCGCACTCGACGGGCTCAACGCCGGCAAGGCTCTTCACGAACTCGCAGCCGGCCTCGTGCGCCTTGTGGATATCGCCGGCAAAGGAGCCGATGACCTCGTGCTTGCCGTTAAGCACCACGTTAAGCACAAAGGCAAGGTGAGCCATCTCGGCGGCGGCGAACATGTCCTCGCTCACGTGGTTGTGGCACAGGTTGCCGGCACGCGAGTGGGAATCGTTCACAAACTGACCGTTGTGGTTGTACATGATGGTCTTGTAGCTGGCGATGCCAGGCAGGACGGACTTGCGGCTACCAGAGAAACCGGCAAAGAAGTGCGGCTCAATAAAGCCCTCGGCAAGCAGCAGATCGCAATCGGCAGCAATCTTGTTGATGATGCACTCGCCGCCAGAAGGCAGGGTGCCGATCTTTTTCATCATGCTGTCGTCAGTTGCGACGTGCATAACGATTTCCTCGTTGGCAACGATGTCCTCGCCATACTTGTTGACGAGTTCCTCGTGCGTCGACGGACGGTGCATACCCGTAGCAACCAAAATACGCACGCGCGCCTCCGGCGCAGCAGTATGGATGTGATGCAGCAGAATAGGCATCGTCACACGCGAGGGAACGGGACGCGTATGGTCGGAGCTAATGATGACAATATCCTTCTTGCCAGCACAAAGCTCCTCGAGCGACGGCGAGCCATAAGGGTTGGCAAGCGACTCCTCTACCAGCTCTTCCTGCGATTTCGTAGTCTTAAACTCGTTTTGATGACCCTCCATCACACCCGCGAAGTTCTTGTCCTCGAGCTCCAGATGCAACGTCTTGTGGTCAAACGGCAGTTCACATTCAAACATTGACGAGCGCCCTCTTCCTTTCAACTGACACACTAGTCAAACCGTTGGAAGGATACGCCGCTCACCGAAAAACACCACCGTCCACCGACTCATTAACACAACGTTCATATTTGACCCACAACAAAACAACCGCGATCCCAAACGGGACCGCGGCCGCCTGTCAATGGCACTATGGACAGGATGGCTTACACAGCGCAGAGACACACATCAATCCTGTGGCATGCGCGCGTAAGCTATCTTGCATAAATACGTCAATAAAATGCATAGAATGACGCACGGGTTTCGAACCGTAACAGGGTAGCCCCATCCGGAGCGTGCATTTTTGGGAGTATTCAGCATCGCGAGATAAGTCTATAGGGCTAAAAGCCTATCGAAAGCTAGGAAGCCTCCATGGCTCTTGCCTTCTAGGCAGCATGCGGCAAGAAACCAGTCATATATGAGCATCGCCAAGGCCCAATTGTCGTGCAAAAGCATCAACAGGGACCGCGAACGTCACCTATGGTCCTATGCATCAATCTTTAGCTGCTGAAAACTCCGTTTTTTGCACGTCACCCCAAGCACCACCCTCACCCAGCGGCTGATTCACCGAAGACCTAGGACGAAGGGGCCCGACGGGTTTCCCTCTGAATGCATTCCGCAGCACGAAGCCCCCTTATCCGCAGCTCCGAAGGAGCAGGATAAGGGGGCTTCAAGTGCGAGGACGCATTCAGAGGGAATCCCATCGGGTCCCGGTGAGAGCCACAGGGCTATCGATTACCCCGTGTTTTGCAAACCTGCCGAGACGCCGGTCACAGTCGAAAGAATCAGGCTCATGTACTCGGCCTTCTTCTCCTCGGCCATCTCGTCCTGGTTCATACGCACCTCGCGAAGGGCGCGAACCTGGGCGATGGACAGGGCGTCGACGTAGGGGTTGCGCACGCGGACAGCGCAGCCAAGCACGCGACGGCGCTGCAGCGGCCACTCGTCACCGACGATGGCAAGGACCCACTTACGGGTGAGCTGCATCTCGGTAAAGACCTTCTCGGACAGATCCTGGCGATCGCCCAGGTGCAGATACATCTTGGCGATGCGCTGGTCGGTCTTGGCGATCGACATCTCGATGTTGTCGATAAAGGTGCGGAAGAACGGCCACTCCTGGTAGGCAGCCTTAAGCTGGTCAAGATCGCCCAGCTGCTCGCAGGCGGTGCCCAGGCCGTACCAAGCAGCCAGGTTAATGCGAGCCTGGCTCCAGCTGAAGATCCACGGAATGGTACGCAGGTCGTCGAGCGACTTGGCACCCAGACCGCGCTTGGCCGGGCGCGAGCCGATCGGCAGCAGACCGACCTCGGTCAGCGGCGTCACGGTCGAGAACCACGGAGTAAAGTCCTCGGTGTTCAGCAGGTCCAGATAGCGCTCGTGGCTTGCGGCGTTGAGCTTCTCGGCCATATCCCAAAACTTCTGCGTGGTCTCGGTGTTGGTCTTCTCGACGCTCGGGGCCGACTGCAAAAGCGTTGCGGCGGCAACGGACTCAACATGGCGCTGAGCCAGCGTGCGGTTACCGTAACGGGCAAAGATGACCTCGCCCTGCTCGGTGAGCTTAAAGAAGCAGTTGACCGAACCCTTGGGCTGCGCCAGCACGGCCTTATTGGCCGGGCCGCCGCCACGGCCCACGGCACCGCCGCGACCGTGCATGAGCACCAGGTCGATATCGTTCTTCTCGGCCCACTTGGCAATGCGCTCCTGCGCGGAGTGCAGCGCGAGCATGGCCGTGGTAGGACCGGCATCCTTGGAGGAGTCGGAATAGCCCAGCATGACCTCCATGCGGCGGTTGGTCTGGGCAAGGCGCTTCTGCACCACGGGCAGCGTAAGCATCTGGTCGAGCACGTCGACGCAGCCCTCGAGGTCCTCGAGCTGCTCGAACAGCGGGATCACGTCGAGCTCGGGGACATCCTCCTCGTGTGCAAAGGACAGGTGGGCAAGCTCAAAGACGTCGGCCACATGCTGGGCGCTCTTGGTGAACGAGATGATGTAGCGGTGCGCCATCTTCTTGCCGTAGCGCTTTTGGATGGAGCCGATAGCGCGGAAGGTATCGATGACCTCGCGCGTCATGGGCTGCAGATCACCATGGATGCCGTTCTCGTGGATATCCTTGAGGGCGCGGGCGTGCACCACGGAGTGCTGACGGAACTCCATCTCGACCATGTGGAAGCCGAAGGACTCGACCTGCCAGATGATGGTCTGGACCGGGCCGTAGGCGGCACGAACGGCACCGCAGGCGGCCAGCGAACGCTGGACGACGCGCAGGTCATCCAGGAACTCGTCGGCGCTGTGGTACATGGTGTCGGTGATACGGCGCACGGTGGCGTTCAGACGGTCGGCCATGACGAGCATGACGGCGCGATGCGGCTCGTGCTCGGAGATCAGCTCGGCGCGGGCCGTGTACCGAGGGCTCATCTCGACCTGATGGTTCCACAGGTTAATGAGCTCGGCAGAAGGCTTGCTGTAGGTGGCCTCGAGCGTGAGGTTACGGCCGATGCGGCGGCATTTGTCCTCGAGTTTGAGCACCATGTGGGTGAAGTACTTGGCGGCGACCTCGCGGCTCACCTTGGCGGTAACGTTGGGGTTGCCGTCACGGTCGGAACCGATCCAGCTGCCGGGGTGGAAGAACGCCGGGCACAGAGGCGGCACGGTGCCGGCCTTGTCGCCCAGCACCCAGTCGTCAAAACGACGATAGATGACGGGGATAACGTCGAACAGCGTGTTATCGAAGATGTCGATGATGGTATCGGCTTCCTCGACCGGCGTGGGCTTCTTGAGCGCGATGGGGCTCGTACGCACCAGGGCGTCGATCTCCTGCAGCATATGGCGCTCGTTCTCCACCAGGTCGGAGCCGCCCAGACGCGGACGCTCCTCCAGCAGGTTGGAGATACGACGAATCTTGCCCTCGACGGCCTTACGACGGGCCTCGGTGGGATGTGCGGTAAAGACAGGGTGGAACTCGAGCTTGCCGAGCAGCTCGTTGGCGCCCTCGACACCCATCTCGTTTACCAACTGGTGATAGGCGACGGTGAGTTCGTTGGCGGGATCGACCTCGGTATCGGTCGATGCGCCGGCCTCGCGCTCGCGCAGCTGCGCCACACGGTAGTTCTCCTCCGACAAGTTTGCCAGATGGAAGAAGCTCGTAAAGGCGCGGACAATGACCTGCTGCTTATCGAGCGGCAGGCTGTCGATCAGATCGACGACCTCACGAAATGCCACGGCGGTGGGCTCGTCGGCAGTGGGCACGCCCTGCTCGTCAACGGACTCGTCGGCAGCGCGGGTACCGGGGTTGCCAGCATTGGCCACAATCTCGGCTGTCAAAATCTTGTCGAACAGGTCCGCGATCTCGGGATCATACTCGCTAAGCACACGACGTTCCAGGCGCAGGAACAGCGCCAGATTATCGCGCAGCTCCTCGGGGATCTCGATCTCGGCGAGACGCTCCCTGGACTCGGCATTCGAGCCGATTCGGTTAACGAGGCGGTTGACCACGGCAGCGACGCGCGCCGCGGCTTCGGGTACAGACTGGTTGCTTAGGTTCTCAGCCACGTTTCCTCCCATTCCTCCTTCTATGCACGTAACATGCGGTATTCATTATAGGCGCTTGAGAAATACTTTCGACACTGATTGCGCTTTACCACACAAAAGTATTTTCTGCATTGCAAGGGTTTTTGCCCCAAATGGTCGTATTTCTCGGTGGGCGGCATACGTAAACGGGGGCATTCCGCATAAAAGCGAAACACCCCCGTAACAATCGCTCTCCATGAGCAGGGCACGTTAGCAGGCCCGCAGCTCAAAAAGATGCGCTACAGGCGCTCGCGAACCGCCTCGACCACATTGGCCAGATCGACGAGAACCTCGTCATGGCTCTGCATGTCGCGCACCTTGACCTTGCCGGCGGCAAGCTCGTCGCCGCCCAAGACCAAAATGAGCTTGGCGCCCACCTTGTCGGCCTGCTTAAACTGGGCCTTGAGCGAACGGCCCTGGTAGTCGGCCTCGGTCACGATACCTGCAGCGCGAAGCTCCTGCGTAATGGCGAAGACGTTCTGGCGCAACTCCTTGCCGACGTTGGCGACGTAGACGCACGGGGCCTCATCGGCACCCAGGTCGCCGCCAAAGGCCTGTAGGGCCAGCAGGGCGCGCTCAAAACCGACGGCGAAGCCGACACCGGCCGTAGGCTTGCCGCCCTCGAGCTCGACCAAGCCGTCGTAGCGACCGCCGCCACCGATGGAGCCGACACCGGCACCGGGAGCCTCGACCTCAAAGACGGTACGGGTGTAGTAGTCCAGGCCGCGCACCAAGGTGGGATCCTCGACATACTCGATACCGGCGGTATCCAGATAGCGCTTGACCTGCTCGTAGTGCTCGCGGCACTCGTCGCACAGGTTGTCACCCATCAGCGGAGCCTCGGCCATGATCTCGCGGCAATGGTCGTTCTTGCAGTCGAAGGCGCGCAGCGGGTTAAGCTCGGCGCGCTCGCGGCACTCGTCGCACATCTCGTCGGCGTGGTCGAGAACGAACTGCTTAACCTGCTCGCGATAGGCCGGACGGCACTGGGGATCGCCCATCGAGTTAATGAGCAGACGGAGCTTGGAAAGATCGAAGCCCAGGCGCTTGTAGAACTCCATGAGCATGATGATGCACTCGGCGTCTGCCGCCGGATCGGGAGCGCCGAGCCACTCGATGCCCACCTGGTGGAACTGGCGCAGGCGGCCCTTCTGGGGACGCTCGCCGCGGAACATGGCCTCGGCGTAGTAAGCCTTAAACGGCGTGGAGCCCTGGGGCACCAGGTTGTTCTCCACGACGGCGCGCACCACACCGGCCGTGCCCTCGGGACGAAGGGCCAGACGCTGCTTAGGCTTGAGCTTGGTATCGGTGCCTTCGGTAAAGACGCGCTCCAGGTTGGCGCCGCTAAACACGCGGAACATCTCCTTGCGCACGACGTCGGTCGACTGGCCGATGCCGTGGACAAACACGTCCACCTGCTCGATCGCGGGCGTCTCGATGGGCTTAAAGCCAAACGGCTCGAATACGCTGGCCGCAATCTGCTGCATCTTTTGCCAGGCGCGCATCTCGGCGCCGATAAGGTCGCGGGTTCCCTCCGCCTTCTGTGCCTGCATGGGCAAACACCTTTCTTTTGTATCGCGTCATAGATAGTGGACATTATACGGCACAAAGCAGCAACGCGGCGGCGCGTCTGACCGAACGAGGGTATGGGGACTCGTTCGGCCAGATGCGCCGCCGCTGTTTGTGATCCGTTTTCCTCCGTCCCCTTCGGATCACGTGATCTGTTGGGGACGGAGGAAACGGATCATTTCGTAGGCCCGTGACCGCCTTGGAAACCGAATGATGGTACGAGCATCCATTCGGCTTCCAGGGCGGCCACAAACAGAACGGGGCAAACAGAAAAGAGCGACGGACGTCTACTCCCCCGCCACGCTTGCACGCAGCTTGGCGGCGATGGGCTCAGACGCCAGCAGAAACACCAACATAGCCACCGAGCACACCAAGCAGACAATCCAGGTGCTCGCAAAAGAGCCCGTGGCATCGGACAGCACACCCGAAACGATGGCGCCCACGGTGCCGCCGACCATCTCGAGCGAGGTAATGGTGCCCGTGACCTTGCCGAGGTCGGCCATGCCAAACTGCTTGGACGCGGCAATAGTAGGCGTGATGGTGCCCATGCACGTTCCGACACCAAAGCTCACGGCAGCCACGATGGGACCAAGATCGGTCGCGGGGAAGCACAGGGCAACGCAAGCGATAATGCACGCAACGGATCCCAGCACGTTGCCAAAGCGCAGGCCAAAGCGATCATAGATCGCGCCGAGCGAAATCTTGGCGGTAACGACCGTGGCCCTGATGACAAAGCCGGAGGCCACGACGAGCCAACCGGGGAAGCATTTATGCTGCTGGGGTATGGATTACTCCTTGTGGTCAGCGATGTAGCCCAAAGCAACGGCGGCATAAGCCGCGGCGCCAAGGGGAAGCTCGGCATCGCTAAAACGTGCCTTGGGATGATGCTGAGCAAAATGCTCGTCCGTATCAGTCACGGCAGCGCCCACGGTAAAGTACGCACTCGGGATCTCACTCGAGATCAACGCGAAGTCCTCACTCGCCATGGCGTGGAACAGCGGCAGGAAGGTGGCCTTGGGCAGTGTCGCACCCACATAGCCAAGTGAAGCCTGGGTCATATTGTCATCGAGTACCAGCGGCGGAACATCCGAGAGCGTCTCGATAGTCGCCGGCGTACGATAGGTCGTGGCAACGCCTTTGACGACCTCCGCGATGCGGGTCTTGAGGCGCTCCATGAGCTTGACGTCGAAGCCACGCAGCGTTCCCTCGAGCACACAAGTGTCGGGGATGACATTTGCGGCCTGACCGCCGGCGAACTTGCCAACGGTAAGCGCGACCTCCTTGGCCGCCGGCACCTCGCGGGAGATGAGCTCCTGAAGCGCCAGATGCACATGGACGCCGGCCGTGATGGGGTCGATGCAGATCTCGGGGCTCGAGCCATGGCCGCCCTTGCCCTGAAGCGTGATGCGAAAACCGTACACGCCCGAGAGCGCCGGGCTGCCGTAGAGCACCAGGTCAAGCGGCGACTGGCTATTGACATGCATGGCAAAGGCGGCCTGGGGGCGTGGGTTCTGCAGCAAACCGTCGACGATGGCAGCACGGGCACCCTCAAAGGTTTCCTCGCCCGGCTGGAACAGCAACTTAACCGTGGCGTTGGCGTCGAGAAGCTCGGACTCGCGGGCCTTGAGCATACGAGCCGCACCAAGCAGCGCCGTCGCGTGCATATCGTGACCGCAAGCATGCATGCAGCCATTGGTGGATGCAAAGGGCTCGCCGGATTCCTCGGCAACGGGAAGGGCATCCATGTCGCCGCGGAGCATGATGACCGTACCGGCCTGCTTGTCCGTGCACGTACCGTTACCCCGAGCAGCAGCTGCCGCGCCGGCACCGATAAGGCCAACGACACAGGAGCCGTCAACAAGCACGGCATAGGGAATATCCATCTCGTCCAGACGCGCCTGGATAAAGGCGGACGTCTGCGGAAGGTTGTTACCCAGCTCGGGCATCTGGTGTAGATCGTGTCGCCACACAGCAAGCTCGTCTGCAAAAGTCTGAGCTTCTGCAACAAGACCGTCACCGATAGCGGCCTGCGCCGCTGCGGTAGCCTTGGGCGCTGGTTGCGGTTGAAAATCGGACAAAGCTGGTGCCATAGATGCCCTCCAGTAACGTTTTTGCAGCAAGCACTTTGATAACGTAAAGTGCAAGGTACAACTTTAAGGGCGGCGCATAAAAAATGCCGCCCCGGGAGGGCGGCGCAACAAGTTGTTTACAATTGCGGGCGCGACTTTTTGCGCAAAAAATCGAAGTGAGTCTCACTCAAGATAATCGACAGGAAGATAAGCACGAAGCCGGCGAGCAGGCGCGAGGTGAGCGCCTCCCCCATCAGCAGCACCGAAAACAACACGCCCGAAGGCGACTCCATCGAAAGGAGCAGTGAGCCCGTCGAAGCCGGGACATGCGCCAGGCCGACGTTTTGGATGAGCAGAGCCACGCATGTGCAGCCCACCGAGAGAAACGCCATCACACCGATAAAGTTCGGCGTCCACACGGACAGAGGCGCCTGGGTCTCGAATAACAGCGACGAAACCAGGCTCAGCACGCCGTTGCCCACAAACATCCAAAACGTGATAACGTTGATGTCCATTTTGCGACCGTACTTGGCGGTCACCGCCATCTGGATGGCGAAGAAGACCGCGCCTGCCAGCGTAATGACGTCACCGATGTTGAACTCGACGCTATCGAGCGCCACCAAGCCAATGCCCGCCAAGCACAGCAGTGCCGCGCCCAGGTTATAGCGGGTGAGTTTTTCTCCGCTCAGAAAATAGCTCGCGAACGGCACGAGGATGCAATACGTGCCCGTCAAAAAAGCATTCTTGCCCGCCGTAGTATATGCCAGACCGACCGTCTGCAACGCATAGGCCGCCCACATGAGCACGCCCATACTCAGGCCAACGATCAGATTGCGAGCGTTGAAATGTGCAGTGATGCGCTTGTGGAAGACGGCAAACATGACCAACGCTGCAGGCAGAAAGCGTACATAGAGCAGCTCGAACACCGGAATGGTGCCGAGTGCATCCTTCATAGTGGTAAAGGAGTAGCCCCAGATGACCGCCACCGAAAGTAGCAAAACTTTCCAGAACAGCGGGGAGCGTGCGCCGGCGCCCCTGGGAATACCGCCCGCGCCCAAATCCTCACGGGCCACAGGGCTATCGGGCATGTTTTCGATTTCGTTGGCAGCGTATTGGGCCATGAAACATCCTCACACTCAATCTGGGCGTGGTGTCCGCACGCGTATGGCTGCGTACCGCCTCATGGTCAAATAAAAACGGGGCGCACCGGACCCCCGGCACGCCCCGCTACTGTAGCAATAATCAAGCAGCCCATGCAATTCACTCAACTAAAGCGTCGAGCCGGAAGGCCTCGATGTTCCGTCAACGCCACATTGCCGCACTAAATTAGCTTTGTCGACTCCAGCTTTTCGATGATCCAGTTGTTGGCTTTGATGACCGGACGGCGGAAGACGACGCCCAGGGCCAGCGACGGAATCAGATAGCTCGCCAGAATACCCAGCTCAACCCAGTACTCCATATGGTAGGCGCCAGCCATGGCGGCATGCATGGCGTTGATGCCGTGAGTAAACGGCAGGAACGGATAGATCGCCTGGAACACGGGGCCGGTCATCTCGATGGGGAACGTGCCGCCCGAACCGCCGACCTGCATGACCAACAGCACGACAGCGAGCGCCTTGCCGATATCGCCAAACGAAACCGTAAGCGTGTAGACGATATTGGAGAACACGAGACTCGCGACCCAGCCCGCCAGCACAAACTGCAGCGGGTTGTCGCACTGAATGCCAAAGAACAGAATGTCGCCCGCGCACACGAGCGTTGCCTGCAGCAGGGCCAAACCGCCAAAGAACAGGTAACGGCCCAGATAGATCTCGTGCAGGCGTACGGGGATGAGCTCGTTGATGAGCTCGTCGTCGACCGAGACCTTCATCATGGCCGCCAGTACGATCGAGCCGACCCAGAGCGACAGAATCGTGTAGAACGGCGCCATGGCAGAGCCGTAATTGCGAATCGGATAGACCGGCTTGCGGTCGAGCGCGACGGGGCCGGAAAGCGACACGGCCAGGCCCTCGGGGTCGTTGCCGATCATCGTCCTGATCGTCGCCAGGTCACCCGACATCAGGGCGCCGTCGAGCTCGTCCTTGAACGCGCTGATCTTGTCCGATGCCTCACCCAGCTGATCGGAAGCCTTGTTGACGAGCCTTGCAGCCTTGGAGAGGCCCTTCGCGAGCGAACCAGAGGCGTCGGTCAGACCGCTCACGGCGCTATCCAAATCACCCGAGATACCGTTCAGGGAATTCAGAACGCCCGAAATGGTCTTCTTGAGCTCCTTGGCCTTAACCGAAAACGTGGAATCGTAGTCGGACTTGGCACCCGAGATACCCGCCTTGGCATCGGCGATGGCCTGGTCGACCTCGGCACGCGTGCTGTTGACCTCTGCCATGCTGTCGGAAAGGGACTTTGCGGTTGCCCTCAGGTCGTTGGCGTTGTTGCGGTACTCAACGGCGATTCTGCCCAGCGACGTCGCGGCGGACTTGAGGCCGTCTTTGAGCTTGTCATCGCTCACCTGGTCGGCAAGGCTGCGGAGCTGATCGACCATCGCATCGATATCCTTGGCGCGCGCATCGAGGGCCGCAGCGGCATCGTTGAGTTGGGACACCGTAAGGTCCACATGCTGGTTTGCGGTGTCGAATGCCTTCGCAAGCTCGGCGGATACGTTGTCGAACGAGCCCGCGCTTCCGTCAATCGCCGCGTCAACGGCATCGTTGGCGGCCTTCAGCGCTTCTTTGGAATCATCGATGCCGCTCTTGGCATGCTCCATCAGCTGCTTGGTCGACTCATCGACCGTACCCGTCTGCTGGAGCATACCGCTCGCCGACGTCAACGAATCGGACGTGGAGCTCAAAATGCCCGCAAGTGACGTTGCGCTGGCCTGAATGTCCTGCAGGTCCTGGACCGAATCGCCGAGCGTCGAGGACAGGTTGGCGATAAAGTTGCTTACTTGGTCGGTGCTCATGTAGTCGAGCAGGCTGGACACCGTCTTAAGACCGATGCTCGTAATGGTCTCGGTAAAAGTTTCGTTAACCTGGCTCTGAACGGCGCTCGAACCCTTTTCAGTCACGATCTGTGCGATGGCGTTGGCCTTCTGATTCTCATAGAACTCGATATCGGCGTGCTTCACCTCGGTCGAGAAAAGCGTCATCATGTCGGCGCTAAACGTTTTAGGGATAACGACGGCAGCGTAGTACGCGCCCGACTTAACGCCCTCAATCGCCTTATCACGATCGTTGAGCACGACCCAGTCGAAGTTCTCGTTGCCGCGCAGGGCGGCGGTCACGTTTTCGCCCACGTTGATCTTGACGGGGATCAAATCGCTCTCGTAACCCTCATCGGTGTTGACCACGGCGATCTTAAGATTGCCGGTGTTGCCGTACGGATCCCAGCTGCCGGCGATGTTAAACCACGCGTACAGACACGGCACGATAATGAGGCCCATCACGACAACCAAGCCGATTACGGAGCGAGACACGTTTTGGACATCGCGCTTAAACAGATGCAGGATGTTCTTCATTTATGCCTCACCTCCTTTGGAGTGCTTGCCAAGCGGGGTGGTATCTCCATCATTTGTGGCTGAGCTGTCGCTGCCCTGAGATTTATGGTGCGAGCCTATATGCGGCAAGCGGCCCGTGGACTGATCGCCACCCTTGGCACCACGCTCGCTGGCGTTGAGGCCAAACATGCGGCGGGCGGCAGGAATGGCGGCCGTGTGCTCGCGCATCTCGCGACGCAGGTCCTCATCGGAAAGCGCCGAGATGCGCATCTGGGTATTGAGGCTCGCGCGGATATATTCGATATTGATAAGCCAGCCGCAGATGGCAATAACCGAGATGATCCAAATGACAAGCAGGATGATCTTGCCGTTATTGTCGATATCGAGAACCGTCGACAGGACAAAGAGCAGGACCTGAACGCCCACCACGGCGGCAAAACCGCCCCTGATGTAGTACGGGTAGCGATGTTCAAAGGCGACCGCATGATCGAGCAGTTCGCGACGGTACGAATCGGAATCGAGCACGACGCGCATGGCCGTTCGCAAGGAGTAGCGCTCGCGCGGCAGGTCGTTAGACTCGCAAATCATCATACCGGTCGTGGAAAGCTGTTTATCAAAGAGCAGGTTGAGGTTGAGCAGCAGCGGACGCAGCTGCAGGCCGATAAAGAGCGCCACGATCAAGAACACGCCCAGAATGCACAGGTTAAACAGGTAGTTGAACGAATACATACCGCCGACCGTCTCACGCAGCAGATTGATGCCATAGGTAAAGGGCAGCAGCGGGTGCAGCCACTGGAAGAAGCCGGGCATCATCTCGATGGGGTACATGCCCGACGAACCCGGGATCTGCACGATGACGAGAATGACACCGATTGCCTTACCGATATGCTTAAAGGTGGTGGACAGCGCATAGATGATGTTGACGTAGGTGAACGAGATAGCGATGCCGCCCAGCACGAACAGCAGCGGGTTGACGCACTGCACGCCAATCACCAAATCGCCCACCGTAACGATGATGGCCTGGAACGCACCCAGGATCACCATCAGCAGCCAGCGGCCAAAGTAGCCCTGACGCGCCGTAAAGCTACCGATGCCCTCGCGGTCGACCTCGAGCTTGTAGATAGCGATGAGCACATAGCCGCCTACCCACAGCGCCAGATTGGTGTAGAAGGGAGCGATGCCCGAGCCAAAGCTCTTGACTGGATAGATTGACTTGGACGTCAGCTCAACCGGAGATGCCATGAAATCTGCCACGTCATCGACGTCGACGTCCATGAGGTCGGCTAACTCGCCCATAGACTCAGAGGTCTGTAGCGCCGCAATGTCATTGGCGGCGGTCGCGAGCTTGTCCTGAACCTTGGCAAGGGAGGCGTCGGTTTGGGACAGCGTGGTCTTTGCCTGCTTGAGCGTGGCGTCGAGCTGCGCCAGCGTGCCGCGCGCGCTCGCTATCGTGGGGGTCATACCCGATACAATGCCGGTCAAATCGCCCGAAACGGCGGCAAAGGAGTCGAGCGCGCTCGAAGCCTTCGGCAGTGCGTTCTGCCCCAGATCGGTCTGAGCCTGACCGAGGTTAGCCGTACCGGTCTTAATTGCCGCGTTGAGTACGTTGCTCGCGTTCGAGATTGCCGTAGCGTCTTTTGCCATGGCGCTCGACTGTGCAGAGAGGCCATCCTTGATGCTCTGCAGCTTCTGGTTTTGCTCGCGAAGCGAATTGATGGTCGATGCGATGAGCGCGTCGGCGTCCTCCGACCCCGTTGACGTATCGTTAGCGAGAATCTGCAGGCGCTCGATGACAGCGCTGTTGTGGTCAATCGTCGCCTGAAGGGATTCGAGCGAGTTGTCGATTCGAGTGGTCGTGGACGTAACCGTACCGGTGAGTTTGCCAATCGCGGCGTTCGCAGAAGCCGATGTCTTGCTCAGCACGATGCTGCCCTCCGAGAGTGCCTTGGAGAGCGAGGTGATAGAGTTGCCCGCCGTGGCGCGAGCCTCGCCCAGCAGGTCGTTGCCCTGGGAGATTGCCTGCGTTAGAGAGGGCGCCTGCCCCTGCAGGCCCGCCAGCGCAGCATCGGCCGAAGCAATCGAGCTGCTCGTCTTGTCGATGGCGGTGTTCATGTCGCCGATGGAATCGCGTACTTCGCCCAGGGTATCAGACGCCTCGGACACCGAGCCCGCCAGCGAATCCCGGGTCTGGGTCGCCTTGTCTTTAAGGTCGATGCCAGCATCTTTAGCAATGCCCGCGACGGTCTCGCCCACCGTGGAGACAAACTCCGAGTTGATCTGCTCCTCGATGGTATTGGCGCCAGTGTCGGTGACCTTGGGCGCAATAGCGCTCTTCTTCTCGTTGACGTAGTACGTGAGCTTGGGCTGATGGTAATTGCCGTCGAGCATCGAGACCAGGTTATCTGAGAAGTTCTTGGGGATTACGATGGCCGCATAGTACTCACCACTCTCGACGCCCTCTTTGGCATCGGCGGCCGAATCGACGAAGGTCCAGCCCAGCTGATCGTTTTCCTTGAGCTGATCGACGACCTTGTCGCCCGCATTGAGCTCGCCCACCAGGTCGTTTTGGGTTCCCTGGTCGTTGTTGGCGATAGCAATCTTGATGCCCTGGGTGTTTCCGTACGGATCCCAGTTTGCCACGATGTTGTACCAGGCATACAGCGAGGGAATAACACACACGCCGAGGGTAACCACCAAGGCGACGGGGTTCACGAGCAATCGCTTGATGTCACGCTTAAAGATCGCAAAGGATACCTTTGCGTTGGATAGTTTGCTGCCGAGACTCACGCTTAGACCATCCATCCTGTCGTTGAATCGAATCGTACTATCGACAACCATTGTACGTAGGCGCTTTAGCGTCTCAGAGCACAATGGTATTGAGTTTTGCGGGTAGCAATATACTACGAAGACGAATTAACGTACAGTTGTACAGTATCTTAAATTTCAGCAGGTCACAAAACCACAACCCCGACAAATAATTGATCCCTTGGGGACGGAGGAAAACGGATCACCGAGGGGGTCGGCCTGATCCGGTGATCCGCTTTCCTCCGTCCCCAAGGGATCATTCAAAAGGAAACGAGAGTGGAAAATCTCCCACTTCAAGCCCGCATTCGAGCCAAAAGTGGGAGATTATCCACTCTCGTTCTAATCTAGTTACGGTGCCGTATCCCCGAACTACATCAAGTTGCAGACAGCCGCCGCGAAGGCAACGGGGTCCTCGGGGAGGATACCCTCGACCAGCAGGGCCTGATCGTAGAGCAGGCCGGAGTACTGCTTGATCTTGTCGGCGTCACCTGCCTTCTGGGCAGCGACAAGCTTGTCAAAGACCGGGTGCTTGGCGTTGAGCTCGAGCACGCGCTGGCTCTTGGGCATGCCGTCGGGCGCACCCTCGGGTCCCTTCTGGAGCACCTTCTCCATCTCGAGCGAAAGCGGGCCCTCGGTGGTGATGCAAGCGGGGGCATCGGTCAGGCGCGCGGAGACGGCAACTTTCTCGACCTTGTCACCGAGCGCCTCCTTCATAGCGCTAAAGAGGTCCTCGTTTTCCTTGGTGGCGTCCTCGGCCTCCTTCTTCTCGTCCTCGGTCGCCAGATCAAGATCGCCAGTCGCAACGTTCTTGAGCTCCAGATGACGATCCTCGACCTCGGGCTCGGCACCGTCGGCCACGGCCTTTTCGGCAGCCTCGCGGGCGGCGTCGTCCTCGTAGATCTTAGGCATATCGGCGGCAACGTACTCACTCATAGCCTGGAACGTGAACTCATCCACATCCTGCGTCAGCAACAGCACGTCATAGCCGCGGTCGAGCACGCCCTTTACCACGGGCATCTTGGCCAAGCGCTCACGCGAATCGCCGGCGGCGTAGTAGATGGCCTTCTGGTCCTCGGGCATACCCTTGGCATACTCGGCCAGGGTAATCATCTTCTGCTCCTTGGCAGACCAGAACAGCAGCAGGTCGGCGAGCTCATCGGCCTTCATGCCATAGCTCGAGTAGATGCCGTACTTAAGGCCGCGGCCAAAGTTCTCAAAGAACTTCTCGTAGGCCTCGCGGTCGTTGTCGCGCATATCCTCAAGATCGGCGGTTATCTTCTTTTCCACACGCTTGGCGATGGCCTTGAGCTGACGGTTCTGTTGCAGCGTCTCACGCGAAATATTGAGCGTCACGTCGGCAGAGTCCACGACACCGCGCACAAAGTTGTAGTAGTCGGGCAGCAGGTCGTCGCACTTCTCCATAATCAGAACGTTGGAGCTGTAGAGCGCCAGGCCCTTCTCGTAGTCCTTGCTGTACAGATCGAACGGGGCGCGGCCCGGCACAAACAGCAGGGCATCGTACTCGAGCGTGCCCTCGGCATGAAAGCTGATAGTGCGCGCGGGATCGTCAAAGTCGTGGAACGTGGACTTGTAGAACTCGTCGTAATCCTTCTGCTCAACGTCGGAGCTGCGCTTTTTCCAGATCGGCGTCATGGAGTTAATGGTCTCGAGCTCCTGATAGTCCTCGTACTCGGGCTTGTAGTCGTCACCAGCGTCCTCGGGCTTGGGCTTCTGGCGGCTCTTGCTCACCATCATCTGAATCGGGTAGCGCACATAGTTGCTGTACTGCTGAATCAGGCTCTTGAGGCCCCACTCGGTCAGGAAGCGATCGTAGGTCTCGGCCTCGCCGTCGGCATCGAGCTTCTCGTTCTCGCGCAGCGTCAGGATGACATCGGTACCGTGCTCGGCGCGCTCGCCGTCCTCGATGGTGTAGCCCTCAAGACCGTCGGATTCCCACACATGGGCGACATCCTCGCCATAGGCGCGGCTGACGACCTTCACATGGCTGGCGACCATAAAAGCCGAGTAGAAGCCCACGCCAAACTGACCGATGATGTCGACATCGGAGCCCTGCTGCTCGGCGTTCTCGGTCTTAAACTCCTCGGAGCCGGAGTGGGCGATGGTGCCCAGGTTGCGCTCGAGCTCCTCAGCGGTCATGCCGATGCCGTTATCCGAAATCGTGATGGTGCGGGCATCCTTATCGAAGGAGACGCGAATGGCCAGGTCGCCCTGGTCGAGCTTAACGCTCGGATCCTGCAGGCTCTTAAAGTTGAGCTTGTCGACGGCGTCGCTCGCGTTGGAGATAAGCTCGCGCAGGAAGATTTCCTTATTGGTGTAAATGGAGTTGATCATGAGGTCGAGCAGTTTTTTGCTCTCGGTCTTAAATTGACGCATGTGCAGTCCTTTCGCGCTACCCCTGCCCGCAAAAACGGCCCGGTTGCCCGAGCCGCATCGCAGACCTGCTATGTTCAGACTTAGATTTTATAACCCATTAGCGCGCATATATACATACGGAATCGAAAAACTGTATGTCCGAGCGCTCTGATGCGCCAATTGCCAAGGAGTGTCCCAAACTGCCGGCAGGAAAGGAACGTCCCTATCTGCCATCTACGCGCTTGGCCATCCAGGCATGAGGCTGGCCTTCATCCTCATAGTCCACCGGGGCAATCTGCGTGTAGCCCGCCTTGACATAGAGCGGTAGCACGTATTCCTGAGCATGCAGCTTAATGAGCTTGGCACCGGCATCACGCGCGGCGGCATCACTGGCCTCGACAATCTTGCTCGCCAGACCGCGACGGCGCATGCTCGGCAGCACGGCCACGCGCCCCATAATGTAGGTCTCCCCCGCCGCGACACCTTCGTCCAAGTCGCACGCCGGCGACACCGGAGCCTCTGCGTCAGCCGCGCGCTCAAGCTCTTCGGGAAACACGCGCGAGCAACCGGCAAGCTCGCCGTCTACATAGAGCGTCACATGAATGCAGTTCGGATCCTCGTCGATAGCGTCGAACTCATTCTCGTAGCCCTGCTCGTCCATAAAAACGACGCGGCGCACCAACGCCGCGTCATCAAAGCATCCCGTCTTAAGTTGGATATCCATGCTGCCCTTTCATTCAATGCGAACGTTAGGGACAGATTTTAGCGAAAATGAGCTCCGCGCACGCTAAACTTCGCGCGAGCCTTCGCCAGGCAATCGTAATGACCCACGTTATGGGCATCGCTCGCGATGAAGCTGTACAGGTTCTGATCGAACAGGCGCTGTGCCGGCTTTTTCTCGCGACCAAAGCGACCGCCGGCAATAAAGTCCGCCGAAGCTTGCAGCTTGCAGCCCATATCGACCAGGCGCTCCGCCACGCTTACATCCTTTTGAACCGCACGATAGCGCTCAGGATGAGCGATGATCACCTGGTAGCCACGGCACTGCAAATCGTAAATCGTGTTCTCGTACTCTCTAAACGCATACGCATCTGCATGCGTCGAAAGCTCGAGCAGAAACTCGTTGGTCCCATCGAAATGCAGGTGCTCCGCGGCATCGATACCAAGCTCAACGAGCTTTCGATGGTTGACCTCGAAGCCCATCTGAAGCGGAAAACCGTCAGCGTTATCGCGCAGTAGCTCAAAGGCATCCCACATCTTGTCGTAATCAAAATAGGGATCACGGCAGTGAGGAGTGCAAACGATTCTGGTTACACCGGCCCGCTTGGCAGCCTCGAGCATCGCCAAGCTCTCATCAAGATCGGCGGCGCCGTCGTCTACACCCGGCAAGATATGGCAATGAATGTCACGCATAGGTCGGCCTTAATCAACTAAACGTTTGCTCGGTTGGTGAAGATGCCCTTTTTGGAAGTGCCCTGATTGTCGGAGCCCTTCTTAACCTTCTTACCGTCCTTGGTGTAGTAAGAATAGTAGTACTCGCTGGTCTCGGTCTCACAGTAATTCATGACGGTACCGATGAGCTTGACCTTCTCGGACTTCTTAAGCTGGGCGATAGCGTTGAGCGCCTCTTCGCGCTTGGTAAAGTCCTCGCGCACCACGAACAGCGTACCGTCGGTCAGGCTGGCAATCTCGGCAGCATCGATAAAGGTGCCGACCGGAGGAGCATCGAAGATGACGTACTGGAACTTAGCAGACAGTGCCTTTACCAGCTTGGCAAAGCGGTGAGAGACGATGATATCGGCAGGATTGGGAATGTGCGGCTCGGCATCGAGGAAGTAGAAGTTCTTCTGACCCGTCTCGACAATTGCCTGGTCAATGGAGATCTGCTCGGAAAGGACCGCATAGAGTCCGCCGCGCGAACGAACGCCGAGCATATCGGAAAGGGACCTGCGGCGCATATCGGCCTCGACCAGGAGCACGGACTTGCCGCTCGTGGCGATTGCCTGAGCAAGGTTAATGGAAACCGTAGACTTGCCCTCGTTGGGAATCGAGGAGGTAACGGTGATGGTGCGAATGGGGTCGTCCACGCTCGCAAAGCGGATATTGGCCAGAAGGGTCTTGGCGGCATTCTGCACAACGAACTTATCGGTGTTCTTTGCTTTAGCCATGCCTATTTACCACCTTTCATAGCCGGAATTCGGCCAACAACGGGAATACCCAGGAGCTCTTCTGCCTCTTCGGCACCGCGGATGCGGGTATTGAGCATGTCTGCCAAAACGACATAGGCAACTGCGATAAAGATACCGGCGAGGAACGCGACGGCAATATACAGCGTACGCTTGGGGCCGCTGGGGGCTTCGGGGGTCTTAGCCTCGTCGATAACGTTGATGCTCTGGGCAGCGCCGACGTTCTGAGCGACCGTACTCACCGAGCTGGCAATGGCCTTTGCGACCTCAGCCGTCTCCTTGGCATCGGTACCGGTAACCGAAAGCGTAATGACACGCGTGGTGGTCTCGGAGGAAACAGACACCTTGTAGTCATCCAGATCGGTGAGGCCCAGTTCTTTGGCGGCGCCGCTCTTAACGCTATCGCTATCAAGCAGCGTGGCGATATCGTTGGAAAGCATCTGGCTCGCCGAGAGATCGTTGTAGCTCATCTGACCGCTATCGTCGGTCTTGGCGAGAATGTACATGCTCGTCGTCGCGGTATAGGTGTTGTCCATCGCAACGAAGGACACGATGCCCATGGCGATCGCGCAGACCACCGGAAGGGTGATGACCAGCTTGAGGTGCTTTTTGAGCAGCTGGAACAGTTCGAGAAGGGTCATGCAGCTTGCCTTTCATTTCCCCAGTTCGGATTGACAAAACTGTCCGTATGTTATCGCATCTTTTTACCGAGACCAAACTCTATACATAAGAAACAGGCTCTCCTGTAAAAATGACGGAAGCAATCGTAAAATTGCACAACAACGCCGCACCCGAAAGTCCGATGCGGCGTCTACATCAATATCTATGTTGTATCGCTATGCGAATGGCTCGTCCTGCTGTATGGGAAACGTCACCGTAATGGTGGTTCCCACGCCCAACTCGCTCGACAGATCGAGCGTGGCGTGATGATACAGGGCCGCATGTTTGACAATGGCAAGCCCCAGGCCGGTTCCGCCGCGTGCCTTGGATCTACTCTTGTCCACGCGATAGAACCGCTCAAATACCTTGCCCTGTTCTTCAGGCGCGATACCGATTCCCGTGTCGGCGACCGCGAGGAACGGATGACCTTCGTCGTTGGTGCCGCACTGCAGCGCAACCATACCGCCGGGTCGATTGTAGCGGATGGCGTTGCTTGCCAGATTGTAGATGAGCTCGTCAATCAAGCGCGACACGCCTTCGATGACCACAGGCTTGGTCTCATGACTTATCGTCACATTCGCTTGACGGGCGACCTGTTCAAGACGCTGCTCAACCGTGTAGATGGCACGCGAGAGCTCAATAGGCTCCGTGGACCCAATGGGCACCGCCTCGCCCTCAGTCGCACGCTCGGCCTCGTCCAAGTTAGACAGCGTAAGGATATCGTTGACAAGCGCTGCCAAGCGGCCCGCCTCACGATAGATACGACCGCCAAAGTTGCGCAGGTCATCCTCGCCCTCAACCATGCCGTTTGCGATGAGCTCGGCATAGCCCGAAATCGCCGTAAGCGGCGTCTTGAGCTCATGAGTGATATTCGCCGTGAACTCGCGGCGCATACGGTCGTTGTCCGCTAGCACCGCCATTTGGCGCTTGAGTTCCTGGCGCTGCGACTCGATACGCTCAAGCATGGGGACCATCTCGGCATAGGCGTGCTCATAGCTACGGCGCGGGTGGTCCAAATCCACCTCTTGCAACGGCGCGATGATGGCACGGGACTCGCGGCGCGCCATGAAAAACGAGAGTACCGCACCCGCTGCTGCGATAAGCAGCATCGGCGCCAGCATCGACAGCAAAATCGCCGCAACGCCAGGCTGGGCCTGCGCCAAGCGAACGACCTGGCCGTTATCAAGGGTGACGGCGCGATACAGCATAATCTCGTCGAGTGTAGAGCTTGCGCGCTCCGCGGAACCCGAACCACTCTCAAAGGCCTCGATGACCTCGGGGCGATCGCCATGGTTGGGCAGTGTGGAAGGCGACGCCTCGTTGTCGTAGGCAACCGATCCATCCTTGTTAATCAGCGTGATGCGTAAGTCCTCGCGATCGAGGCTACGCAAGAACGGGATGGGCTCCTGCTGCTCGTCGAGGGCGGCAGCAATGAGCTCGGTTTCCTGCGCCAGATTGGCACTCGTGGCATCCGCCAAGGTGTTTTGCACAAAGAACGCACCCAGCACCGTAAACGCCACGATAACCGCCATGGCGCAAACAAAGATCGTCACAAAAACGCGGTGCGATAGCGTTTGTTTTCCCTGGGGGGCGAAGACCACGGGTTACTCCTCCGATGCGGTGGACGCGGTGTCGTCACCTTCGGCACCATCACCGGCAGAAGGCTCAGCCAAGCGGTAGCCCACGCCGCGCACGGTCTCGATGGCGCTGGCATGCTCGCCCAGTTTTTGGCGAAGCGTCTGCACGTGCACGTCAACGGTGCGCGAACCGCCGTCGAAGTCCCAGCCCCACACGCTCTGCAGCAACGACTCGCGGGTAAAGACCACGCCGGGCTTGCGCATGAGATACTCAAGCAGGTCGAACTCGCGCAGGGTGAGCTTAAGCGGCTCGCCGGCAACGGTCACCTCGCGATGGCTGGGCGAGAGCACGATGTCGCCCACACTGAGCACATCGCTCGCCTGCTTGACCATGCCGCCGCGACGCAGCAGTGCGCGGCAACGGCTCGCAAGCTCCATGAGCGAAAACGGCTTAGTCAGGTAATCGTCGGCACCGCCATCGAGCGCCATCACCTTGTCGAGCTCGGTGTCCTTGGCAGTAAGCATCATGATGGGCACCGTCGCCGTCAGGCGGTCGGCGCGCAGGCGACGCATAATCGCCAAACCATCGGTATCGGGCAGCATGATGTCGAGCAGGACGGCATCGGGTACCCGTCGCGCCACGGCGGCCTTAAACTCGCCGTCGCACGAAAAGCCCTCGGCCTCGATTCCCTGCTTGCGCAGCGCATAGACCGTCAAATCCCTGATGTTGTCATCGTCCTCGACGTAGTAGATCATGTTGAACCCCTTTGCGGCCGGCATGACCGCATCTTAACCCTAAAGGTACCTTTACGAGATGGTATCAGCCAAAACGTCCCGTCAAATAATCCGCTGTGCGCGAATCGGTCGGTTTTTTGAAGAGCTGAGCGGTGGGCGCGTGCTCCACCAGCTCGCCCAGCAAGAAAAACGCGACCGAGTCGGAGATGCGCGCCGCCTGCTGCATATTGTGCGTAACGACCACCAACGTGCAGGTCTCCTTGAGCTCGCAGGCAAGCTGCTCCACCACCAGCGTCGACACGGGATCGAGGGCGCTCGTGGGCTCGTCCATCAGCAGAATGTCGGGCTGCACGGCAAGTGCGCGGGCGATGCACAGGCGCTGCTGCTGTCCACCCGAAAGACCCAGGCCCGACTCTTTGAGCTTGTCCTTGACCTCGTCCCACAGGGCAGCGCGACGCAGGGAGTCCTCGACCAGCTCATCGAGCACGGCGCGGTCGCGCACACCCATACCGCGAGGACCGTAGGCGACGTTGTCGTAGATGCTCATGGGAAATGGGTTGGGGCGTTGGAACACCATGCCCACGCGCTGGCGCAAACGGCAGATGTCGCAATCGCCCAGGATATCTTGACCATCGAGCGCAATCTTGCCCTCGATGCGGCAATCCTTGATGCCGTCGTTCATGCGGTTAAAGCAGCGCAGCAACGTGGACTTTCCGCAGCCCGAAGGCCCGATGAACGAGGTGATCTGCTTGTCGCGGATCTTGATATTCACGTCCTTGAGCGCATGGTGGTCGCCATAGAACAGGTCGAGGCCCTCGACGTCGATGCGCGTCGGCGAGGCGGCAAGATCCTCTGCCGTGGGGCGAGTCGCATCCCCAACCTCGCGCTCATGCGCGGCCTCGGCCTGCGCTTCCATGAGTTCTTCAAGCTCCGTGGGCTCCACAGCCGCAGCAGCCGTCATACCGCACACCTCCATATCGATATCAATTCAGCAGTATCGATAGTAGGAATCGCGGCTCATACGCACGTGAGCACATTGTCAAGTGTTTGTAAGGGCACGCTAGCTATGCGGCGGGCAGCTCGATGGTGAATATCGTGTGTTCGGGCGTCGATTCACATGCAACGGTACCGCCGTGTGCCGCGATGATCTCCTTGGCAATAGCAAGGCCCAAACCGGCACCACCGCGATTGGTCGCACGCGCCGCATCCAGGCGATAGAACTTCTCAAAGATCACCTTGAGCTTAGCCGCAGGGATAGGATCGCCCTGATTGATAAAGCGCACGCGCACGCCGCCATCGTCTTGGCGCCTGGCCTCAATCGTGATAGTCGAGCCCTCATAGCTATAGGCGACGGCGTTTTTCATGATGTTGTTAAACACGCGGGCCATCTTATCGCCATCCACGAGCACCGTCAGGTCCTCGCGAATATCAACCTGGGCTTCCTTATGTTGCTCGTTGAGGATGGGATAGAACTCGTCAGCCACCTGAGCCAGCAGCAACCCCAGATCAACATAGCCGCGCGTGAGCACGATATCGTGGAAGTCAAAGCGCGTGATATCGAAGAACTCTTCGATGAGTGCATCGAGCCGGTGCGCCTTGTCGAGCGCCACGCCCGTAAAGTGCGCACGTTGCTCAACCGGCAGCTCAGGAGCCTCTTGCAGCAGCGAAAGATAGCCCACCACACTGGCAAGCGGGGTGCGTAGGTCATGTGCCAAGTACGTGACCAGATCGTCCTTGCGATGAGACTCGTCACGCAAGGCCTGTTGCACCTTGCGCTCGCGATCGCGCACACGGTTGAGTGCGCCCTCGACCTCCAGGAAGTCGCCGTCGATGTTGTCCCAGGTGTCGGGGTGATCGATCAGGCGATCTTGAATACGAGCGGCCAGCACACAATCGGCATGCTGCTCGCCCTGCTCATAGCCCTGGTAGTACAGGGCGCGGCCGCAAAAGAACAGCACGCACACGGCAAGCGCCAGCACAAAGCCAAGCATGTTGAATACAAAGCCGGCATCGAACAGCACCGGCCCTTCGATGCCGCCGAGTGCCATGGCGCCAATCGCCAACGTCATGGCCCACGCGGCACCGCCAATCACCACGCAGCGGCGTACGATTTCAAATCGATCGATCAGCAAAAAGCCGACAAGCAGCACCGCCAAGATTCCAGCGATGTTATCGATGCCAATCAGCAGCAGGCTCAGCAAAAAGAGCAGCACCGTTGCAAGCGCGCGGTTGTCGACGACCGACCTCACGTATTCAAAGAGTCGATCGGGCACCTCGAATGCCTGCCTATCGTCTTTTGTCATATCCACTTCCCCACCATCAAAGGCGTTATTCGATTATGTAGCCGACGCCCCAGACGTTTTTGATAAAGCGCGGCTTTTGAGCGTCGTCGCCGATCTTTTCGCGCAGGTGGCGAATGTGCACCATCACCGTATTGTTGGAGCCGGGCATAAAATCCTCGTTCCACACCGCGCGGAACAGGTCCTCCACGGCCACCACGCTGCCGCGATGCTCGACCAGATACAGCAAGATGGAATACTCGATGGGCGTGAGGCGAACCGGTGAACCGTCCACTGTCACGGAACGAGCATCGCGGTTGATCTCAAGGCCGTCGAGCTGGATGGTCGGCGACTCGGCCGCCTGCGCGCGGCTACCGTAGCTGGTGTAGCGACGAAGCTGAGCGTGCACGCGTGCGATGAGCTCAAGCGGACGGAACGGCTTGACCACATAATCGTCCGCGCCAAGCGAAAGGCCCTCGATCTTGTCTTGCTGGGCATCGCGCGCCGTCAGCATGATCACGGGATAGGTATGGCTGGAACGGATCGTACGTAGCAGCTCAAAGCCATCGATATCGGGCAGCATGACATCCAGCAGCGCCAGATCAAACTCCTGCTCCAAGATTGCCTTGGCAGCATCGGCCCCGCTATAGGCGACCTGTACGTCAAAGCCTTCTTTTGTAAGGTAGATACCAACCAAGTCGGCGATGGCCTTTTCGTCATCAACTACCAAAATGCGCTCGTTCATGCGTGCTCCTCTCGCGCTCCATTATGCCCGAGGGGGCGCATGCCACACACAACAAGCGTGGGTGATTAAGTCGGCCTTAAGCACCCTTGTGCCCGTTCGGGCGCGGATGTGGGCCACGCACGCACGCGATGATCGCCGACACCGGCAAACGATATACTCTAGTTCCAGAAGAGACCATCCCGTCGAAAGCGAAATCTGTGAAGTCCCTCATCTCTTTTGCAAAGCGCTCAGCCCAGCTTGCCGCCGGCTTTGTCTGCGCTATCGCCCTTGCCGCTGGCGTGCCCACCGTCGCCGGCGCCCAAGTGCTCACGACCGACAATGTTTGCGGCAAAACCGCCGATGCGCGCGGCATCACGGCCGAAAACCTGCCCGATATCGATGCGACCAATGCCCTCGTCATGGGCAAAGACGGCACCGTCTACTATGGGCGCGGCGCCGATGAGCAGGTCAAAATCGCCTCGATCACCAAGGTCATGACCGCAATCCTAACCGTCGAGAATTGCAAGATGGACGAGAAGGTCACGGTAAGCAACACCGCGGCCACCGTGGGCAATTCGACCGCCGGCTTGCTCGAAGGCGACGAGCTTACCGTGGAGCAGGCACTGCGCGGCCTGATGATTCCCTCGGGCAACGACGCCGCCATCGTGCTCGCCGAATATGTGGGCAAGAAGATCGAGCCTAAGACCAAAGACGCCGAGGCCACCTTTGTGAAGGCCATGAACGAGCGCGCTAAGAAGCTCGGCTGCACCGGTACGCTTTTTGAAAACCCGCATGGTCTGGACTTTGATGAGTGGGCTGGCGATATGCACTCAACCGCACACGACGTAGCGCTGATGATGCAGGAGGCCATGAAAAACGACACGATCCGCGAGGTCGTAGCGAGCGAGGATTCCTGGATCGAGGTCACGGGCGCCGACGGCGCCGACCATTCGCATTCCATGGACACGCATAACTATTTGCTGGGCCAAGATGGCAACATCGGTGGCAAGACCGGCACCACCGACGACGCGGGCTATTGCTTTACGGGTGCCTACAACCGCGACGGCGACGAGATCTACACCGTCGTTTTGAACTCCACCACCACCGACCAGCGCTTTACCGATACCGCAACCCTTGCCAATTGGTACTACGGTCACAAGGTGACGGTCGCAATCGCCAACACGCAGGAAAAGACCGCCAACGGCAACCCGCTTATGGCGCGTATTGGCCAAACCGACTGGACGGATAAGACGATCGACGCCACGCTCGCCGATCCTACGGCGCAAGCGACCGTGTTTTCCCTTGCCGGCGAGGTGACCGAAAAGGTTAGCTACGACGATCTTTCGGGCACGGTGCATGTGGGCGATAAGGTGGGTAGCGTTACGCTCAAGCAGGACGGCACCAAGATCGCCGTCATGGACCTGGTTGCCGACGAAGAAGGCGCTGGGCCGAATCCCATTGAATGGCTCCTTGTGAAGCTCGACCGTCTGGGCCGTCGCATCGACAACCGCCCGCTCACGGCAGAAAGCGAGACCGTCGCCAAGGCGCCCGAGGTGTAGTGCGCAAGAATAATAAGCCCACTGAAAGGAGGCGTCCGAAAGGATGCCTCTTTTTTTGAGGGTTCGAATCCCCAGCTAACGTGGTTCAACTAAAAAAGGGCCCCTTTCGGAACCCTTCTTTCAAGTCATACTGGCGGAGAGCTGGGGATTCGAACCCCAGATGCCCTTTTGGGGCATACTCGCTTAGCAGGCGAGCACCTTCGGCCTCTCGGTCAGCTCTCCGTAACAGCCGTTCTATAGTAACCAAACAGTCGAAGTTGGGCAAGAGGGAATTTTCTAATTGCCCGGCGGCCTTTCCTCCTTGCAGTTTTCGCCCCTACCCCAGCGAGCGGTTGAGGGAGCCGAGCTCGTCGTTGCCCATGGTACGCCACATTTGGAAGATGCAACCGCGCGCCAGGAAAAAGAAGCCGTTATCGACCAGCTGCACGGCGGCATCTGCCAACTGATTCGTCACGGCGGACACTGGCGGCAGCTCTAGTCCAGCCTTGTGGATGGTCTCGACCGCTTCCTCGAACGTCGGAGGCTCGCTGACACCCATCTCGTTCATAAGGCCCTGCATTTCTTCCAGCGCGCTGCTGCCCGACTCCTCGCCGCGCGGCACCAGACGGTAACAAGCCAGCGCCAGGTCGAGCTGATCGCAATTCCAATAGGCAAACGCCAAGCGATAGAACAGGTAGCCGATTGCAGAACGATCGCTGGCAATACGTAGGCCGTGGCGCGCCACCTCGATAATCTCGTCAAAGCGCTCCAGACGCGCGAGCACGTTGATGAGCGCAAAGTGCGACTGCATGGACGAGCGCGCCAGATCGTAAAGATGGCGCACCTCGGGCAGTGCTCGTTCAAAGTCCTCTTGCTCGGCGTAAAAACTGCAGATCTCGTGCTGGGCAAAGTACAGCGCATCGGGCGCACGAAGGATTCGCACAGAGCGGTCTTCTTCCAACACCGGTAGCACCATGCGCACCAGCTGGTTATCGCAAAACTGCGTTTGAACCGGACCTGTCGCCAAAAGCTCGGCGACGGCGCACTTAGCCTCCAACTCCTCGACAAGACGGGAAAAGCCTTCAAAAGCACCTGTACGGTCGACTTTTGCCTGCTCGCGCAATTCAACAACACGGGCCACGTATGGGTCGTCGTCCTCTTCCATGACCTCCAACTCGTCAGCCGTATCGGCAAGCAGCAGATCGCGCAGCGCCGGCGGCAGCGTGCGATGGTCATCACGCGGACGAGCATGAACCTCCGCAGGCTCAATCGTCTCCGGAGCGGTTGACTCATACGCCTCAAGTACACGCTTGCACGGCATATCGTCCATGTCCATGCTCTCAAGATCCTTGACGACAGGCACGCAATCGGCCAGATAGGCCGCGCGCCCAAAGAAATACGTTGCGACAACGCGCTCGCCCTGCTCACTGCCGGGAGCAGCAATCTGCACATAGCAGCGCGTGATGCAGGTGCCCGCGGCAAAACACGCTGCTGCAAGCGTGAGTGCCACGCGCGCATCGTGCTCCGCGGCCCAGATCGCACGCGCGTCCTCGTCCAACTCGCGCCAGGCGTCATCTTGAGCGTCGTATTCACGTTGCGGCATGGCATCAACGACAGACTGCCCAAACCGAACGAGCATGATCCCCTCGGCAACGTTTGCCCGATAGGTATAGTCGAGCCGCGTGACCACGTTAAGTGCCTCGACAATACGCGCGAAGCGGGTACGCACATCCCACTCACCGCCCGGCTGGCAAGCCACCGTACCCGGTTTGCCCCACGGGTTATCGCTCGAGGCCGTATCGAGCAGTCGGGGAACATCGTTGGTCGTCTTGGCGATATGCCACGCATCAAAGAGCGCGCAGCCCTCAAGGCTCGGCGAGGATGCCGCAGGGACCAATCCGGCCCCGATGTGCTCAAGGATGCCGGAGAGACGGTTAAGACGGCACTCGATGGCAAGCAGCATGTCAATCTCGTCCTGGTCCAGCAGGCTGCGATCAAAATTGAGATAGAAAAGCTTTGAGCGATCGATGCGAGCCAGGCTCATCTCGGACTTAGCGGCGATGGTGCGCAAGCGGGGCAAGTCAATTTCACTCATAAGGGCGGCGGCATAGCGCTCGATACCGCTCGGATTCTCGGCATGGTCAACGCGGTAGAGCAGCGTCTCGATAGCGTCAGGGAGCGGTGCCGTGTTAAAGCCCAAAAACACCTCGACCGGCTCGGGCAACTTTACGAGCTTGATCTTGTCGACAACGTTTTGCATACCCTCGTCGAGTCCGTCGGCGTCCTCCGTGCTCGCAATGGTATTTTCGGAGTCAGCGAATATCACGTAGCGCAGGAACATCGATGCCATGAACTCACCGTAAGGAAGGGAGCGGGTCGAATTCCATGTCTCGTGATCGGACTGTTCGCGCATGGGGCCTTCGGGAGAGCCGACGGTTCGCGCGCACGCGCGCATCGTGCCGTTTGCTCCCCTCACCATAATCTCACCAATACCGGAGTCCGACTCGTCAAGGACCAGTTCCATGTCGGGATCGTTGGGCAGCGGAGCCTCGCTAACGGGGCGGTCCACCTTGTACACCTCACCCGAAACGCTTACGTAGCCCAAAAGCGACACATGGCTTTTGCCAACGAATTCGACGACATAGCAAGATTCATGCTGATCCTCGCCAAAGAGTTTCCAGACCACGCCATATGAACGTCCCGCAGGCTGCTCGGGCATCGCCGGAAAGCGCTTTTTGGGATCGAGAAACCTGAGCTTGTATGTCGGACGCTCTGCCACGAAGTATCACCCTGATCGGTCGCTTGAAGAAGGAGTGGTCGCGAATTAGTCGCGACATCTACTCGGAATCTTACACGAGTCGACAGGAAATCGTCCGCTTTACGCCCGCGCCTCGACCGAGGTTCGAATCAATGCGGTGTTTACGTAAAAGAAAAGCCCCCGTTGCCGGGAGCTTTAATCTCAAATGGTGCGGCGTATAGGATTCCGCGCATCCGCTGCGCGGATCCGCACCGGCTTCGCCCGCCTGCCGGCGTGCTCGCCCGCGGGCTAAAAACGCTCCGCGTTTTCTTTACGCCCGCGCCTCGACCGAGGTTCGAATCAATGCGGTGTTTACGTAAAAGAAAAGCCCCCGTTGCCGGGAGCTTTAATCTCAAATGGTGCGGCGTATAGGATTC
>CALJCO010000057.1 GCA_938023905.1 uncultured Collinsella sp.
GGTCCAGACCGGCGGGGCCCATGCCCTGGTAGGCGTACGGGGAAGTGCGGGGCTTGTAGGCACCGCCGCGCAGCATCGTGGCACCGGCGGCCTTCACGCGGCGGGCGATGCGGATGAGGTTCTCGCCCTCGACGGAGCACGGGCCGGCGATGACCTGGAACTGATCGCCGCCGATCTTGACGCCGTGGCCGCAGTCGATGACGGAGTCCTCGGGGTGGAACTTGCGGTTGGCGCGCTTGAACGGCTCGGAGACGCGCTGCACGCGCTCGACGACATCCATGGACTCGAGCAGGAACGGGTCGATCTTGGTCGTATCGCCCACCAGGCCGATGATCGTCTCATTCTCGCCGCGCGAGACATCGGTCTTCAGGCCCTTTTTCTCAATCCAGCTGACGATATGGCTGACGGCCTCGTCGCTGGCGCTCTCTTTTAAAATTGCAATCATGGTGTGCCTCTCACCTCGATGGATAACCCTTGCAAAAACGGCCCGCATCGCGAGCCGTGTACATATGGTGCATGAGAGTTTATACTATCTGACTCGCTTTTGCCTTCTAAAGTGGGCCGTTGAGCCGCGTCTTCCTCGGAATTGCAAAGCTTTTTCTTTTATTTTGATAGCCCGTGGTGCACTTGGGTATAATGCCAAACGTTGGCCCTATTAGCTCAGGGGATTAGAGCGTCTGCCTCCGGAGCAGAAGGCCGTTGGTTCGAATCCAACATGGGGCACCATCGAACGTGAGACCGTCCGAACCTCGCATGGTCCGGGCGGTTTTTCTTATACCGACGCGACGTGATGGGACGTGGTATGGCAGCAACGGATATCGAGCGCGGACTCTCGACCGCCGAGGTCGAGGAGCGCATCGCCGCCGGTAAGATCAACCGCAACATGGAGCTCAAGACCAAGTCGGTCAAAGAGCTCATCATCGAGAACCTCTGCACGCTGTTCAATTTGATCAACGTGATCTTGGCGCTCCTGGTCATTGTGACCGGGTCGTTTAAGAACCTGACGTTTTTGTTCGTGGTGTTCCTCAATACCGCTATTGGCGTCATTCAGTCCATGCGCTCTAAGAAGATGGTCGATAAACTCACGCTGCTGACCTCCAAGAAGGCCATCGCGGTGCGCGACGGCGCCGAGGTGGAGCTCGACCTGGACCAGATCGTGCTCGATGACATCATCCGCTTGGGGCGCGGCGACCAGATCCCCGCTGACGCCGTGGTGGTTTCGGGCGAGGCGCTCGTGAATGAGAGCCTGCTGACGGGCGAGAGCGATCTTATTAAGAAACAGCCTGGTTCTGAGCTCATGAGCGGCAGCTTTATCGACTCGGGCCTGCTGCGCGCCCGCGTGATCCATGTCGGCGCCGACAACTACGTGGCCAAAATTAATAACGAGGCCAAGTACGTCAAAAAGGTCAATTCCGAGATCATGAACGCGCTTAACGCCATCGTGCGCTTTGCGAGCATCATCATGATCCCGCTCGGTTTGGCGTTGTTTGCCTCGAGTGTGAGCGAGCTGTGGGATGCCGCGGGAACCCCGGGCGATAGCGCGCTTTCGTGGTGCTTCTCCGAGCTGTTGGCTGGTCATGTGCCTTCGTCGGCGCTGCTGTCCACGGTGGGCGCCCTGCTGGGCATGATCCCGCAAGGCCTGGTGCTTCTGACCTCGTCGGTGCTCGCCATCGCCACGGTGCGCCTGGCCCGCCGCAAGGTGCTGGCGCAGCAGCTTTACTGCATCGAGACGCTCGCTCGCGTCGACGTGCTGTGCCTGGACAAGACGGGCACCATCACGTCGGGCCGCATGGAGGTCGAGGGTACCTATCCGCTACCGGTCGAGGGCGTTGCCCTGGGCGTGGGGGAGAACGGGGCATCTGTTCCCGTCGATACCACGGTGCTCGATTTTGCCCTGGCTAACGTGGCGCGTGCGACCTCGGCCGATGCCAACGAGACCTGTCAGGCGCTGCTCAACTATTACGCCGACCGTCCGGTCGAGGTGTCCGAGCCGCTGTCGGTCATTCCGTTCTCGTCTTCCAAAAAGTGGAGCGGCGCGTCGTTTGCACAGGGCTCATATGTGATGGGTGCGGCGCAGTTTGTGCTCTCTGATCGTGCGTTTGCCCAGGTCGAGAACCGTGTCGCCGAGCTTGCCGATACCTGCCGCGTGCTCGTGGTGGCGCGCGTTGACGGCTTTACGCCCGATGGCGATATGGTGGGCGAGGCCGAGCCCGTGGGCTTTGTGACCATACGCGACGAGATCCGTACCTCGGCGACCGAGACCATCGGCTACTTTAACGAGCAGGGCGTGACCCTCAACGTGATCAGTGGAGACGACCCGCGTACGGTGTCGTCGATCGCGCGTGTGGTGGGTGTGCCGGGGGCGGACGCTTATGTGGACGCCACGACGCTCGATACGCCGGCCAAGCTCGATGCCGCAGTGGACCGCTACCATGTCTTTGGTCGTGTGACCCCGCAGCAGAAGCGCGAGCTCGTGCAGGCGCTCAAGCGCCGCGAGCACACCGTGGCCATGACGGGCGACGGCGTCAACGACGTGCTGGCGCTCAAGGAGGCCGACTGCTCCGTCGCCATGGCGGCCGGCTCCGATGCCGCGCGCAACGTGGCCGAGATCGTGCTCGTCGACAACGACTTTGCCTCGATGCCCGCCGTGGTGGCCGAGGGCCGTCGCTCCATCAACAACCTGCAGCGTTCGGCCTCGCTGTTCCTGACTAAGACGCTGTTCTCGATGGGCCTGGCGGCGCTGTGCATCGCGCTGCCGCCGTACCCCTTCGAGCCCATCCAGATGACGCTCATTAACTTCTTCTGTATCGGCGCGCCGGGCTTTGTGTTGGGCCTGGAGCCCAACAATGCTCGCGTGAAGGGGTCGTTCCTGACGAACGTGCTCAAGCGGGCACTGCCGGCGTCGATTGCGGTTATTTTGGCCGCAGCGCTCGATATCTTTGTGGCGCGCGTGTTTGGCTTTAGCCAGCTTACGCTGTCTACGATGTGCCTGCTTACGTCGTGCGCGGCGAGCGTCAGCCTGATCTGGCGCATCTCGCAGCCTCTCACGCCCCTACGTGTGGTGCTCTTTGTGTTTGTAGTCGCCGGCATCTTGGTGGGCGTTATCGGATTCCCGAAGCTGCTGTCTATTGCCAACCTGACGATGGGCCAGATGGTTATCTTGGCTGTCATCGTGGTCTTTACCTGCTCGGTGTTCTTTAAGCTCGCCACGATGATGGATTCGCTCAAGCCGCGTCGTCGTCATGCCGCAACTGGTTTTGGCCGCGGTGTGCGCGTTCACCTGGGTCGCGGTGGCGGCAAGGTGAGCTCGACGGGTTCGACGGCGGAGCGTTTTGCCAAGCGCGTCGCCGCCGACATGGCGCAGCGCCGCGAAGATCGCACCGCTCGCGAGGCCGAGGCCCGCGCACTCGAGGGCGTGGCCCAGGTCCAGCCCAAGAAAAAGAAGCCCACGGGCGCCAAGCGCTCCCGCGTAACCAAGTCCGCCCAAGGCATCAAAGTTTCGATGCCAAGCAAAAAGAAGAAGTAGCTACGCGCCCTGGCGATGTTGAATTGGTGCCTTGCTCCTGTGGGGCCGTGGCGATGTTATGCTCTAACCTCGATTGTTTGAATTGCTTCGAAAAGAGGATGCCGTGATCTGCCCGCATTGCCTAAAGACCATCGAGGACGGCGCCTCGTTCTGCCCCTACTGCAACGCCTATGTGGGTCCGGGCGATGGTCCCGAGCACACCGAGTTCGTGTTCTGCGAGGGCTGCGGTGCCCGTCTTTCTCCGCATGATCGTACGTGCCTCAAATGCGGACGCCCCGCTCCGGGTATCCTCTCCGAGGACGCGGCAGCATCCGACCTGGCAGCGGGCCGCACGGCGGGCTTTCCGCGCCTAACGCAAGAGCAGATCGATACCGAGGTGCCGCATGCGCCGGCCTCTGCCGCTGCGGTGCTTTCAGACGCCGCCGACCCCAATGAGACCTGCGTGCTGCCGGCTTTCGATAAGGATTTCGGTATCCCCAAGGTCGATATTCCCATGCCCGTTTCCCTGCATAACGATGCTCAAAAACCCAAGCGCAAGGTGCACCCCGACGAGGACGCCTATCACAAGCACAAGCGTCATATTCCCAAGCCGCTCATTATCATCGCGGTCCTTGCCGTCGTGTGCGGCGGTGCCTATTGGTTCGTGACGACCGATCCCATGGGTGTTATGCCCGGCTTCTACGACCAGTTTGGCCAAGCTGCACAAACCACCTTCCCCACGCGCCAAAAGGGCGAGGCGACTGAGGACGATACCAAGCAGGACGATTCTGCCGAGGTGGTCCAAGAAGAAACCGTGCTCACCGATGATCAGCTCTATACCAGGCTCGACGGTCTGTACCAGACCATCGTGTCCTATGCTGACGAGGACCAGATCGGCGAGGTCATCGATTCCTTTAACAACGGCTATCTCCGAACGCCGCTGTCCACCCGTCAGGAGCTGTCGCAGAGTGCTTACGCCCTGCGCGACCAGATTAAAAAGACGCAAGATGAGCTCAACAACCTGAAAGTACAGGACGATACGGTCTATGCGGACGACATCGCCCACTTAAAGCAGCTTGCCGAGTGGATGTATGAGCGCGTTGACGTGATCTGCCAGAGCTGGGATATCTCGCTGGCCATTCCCGATGGCGAGTCGATGAGCTCTCACCAAAGCGAGATCCTGGCGCCCATCGCGCAGAGCGGCAACAGCGCGCTGAATCAGTACGACGCCAACGTGGGCTCCTGGAAGCCGCAGCAGCATTCCTAAAATTAGTTCGCCATAGTCGGCATAACCTACGTGCGCAATTGATGTAAGCCCATGCTTATTGCTACAATTCGTACAAATATGCTTTAAACGCACGAGGAAGGAACCACATGTTTGGTTTTAAGAAAGAGCTCTACACGCCCGAGTATCAGCTTGCCGGCGACGAGTGCGCCGTTATCGAGACGTCGAAGGGTACCATCAAGGTCAAGTTTGACGGCGAGGGCGCTCCCATTCATGTCGCGAACTTCTGCGAGCTTTCCACGATGGGTTTCTATGATGGCCTTAAGTTCCATCGCTATGTGCCCGGCTTTGTTATCCAGGGCGGCGACCCCAATACCCGCGACATGTCCGGCGCCGACGTCGCCGCCGGTCTTGAGGGCCCCGACGGCATGCCCGGTACCGGTGGCCCCGGCTACTGCATCAAGGGCGAGTTTGCCACCAATCCGCGCAACAGCCATGTCGATGGCGCCCTTGCCATGGCACGCTCCATGGACCCCGATTCCGCGGGTTCGCAGTTCTACTTCTGCCTGGGTGCCCAGCATAACCTCGATTCCGGTTACACCGTCTTTGGTACCACGGTCGAGGGTCTCGATGTGATTTCGCAACTGCGTGCCGGCGACGAGATCGTCCATGTCGAGATCGTTCACGAGTAAAGGGGACTTCCTTGAATAGCCAGCTGATCCAACAGGGCCGCGCCGCTTACCGCGCGGGTGATTTTTCTGCTGCAGCCCAGATGCTTGGGGCGGCAAAGACTCCCGATGAGATTATGGGCGAGGCCGATCACCTTCGTGGCAACGCCTTGATGCACCTGGGCATGTATGCCGAGGCCGCCGAGGCCTATGCCGCCGCCCTCAACGACGGCACCTACGGCAAGCGCGGCGCGCTGCTCACCAACCGCGGCAAGGCGCTCGCCGCCGTGGGCGACTACACGACGGCCGCCCAGGCGTTCTCAGCTGCTACGCAGGATGCTTCCTATGCCACGCCGTTCAAGGCCTATCTGGGCCTGGGCAATGCGCTGTTCCAGTCGGGCGACTATGCCAACGCGGGAACCGCCTTCCGTCAGGCTGCCATCGACGGCGCCAATCCGGCTCCTGCCGCTGCGCTCGGCGAGCTCGGTCGTTGCTTCATTAAGCTCGGCCGTCCGGCGGATGCCGTGGAGACTTACCGCACGGCTATCGACTTTGCCGGCCCCCGCGACGACACGCGTGCGCTCAACGCCGGCATGGGTCAGGCGCTTTCTGCCGCCGGCCGTCCCTCCGACGCACTCGACGCCTTTAATGCCGCTACTGCCGATGGCATCTACCAGCTCACCTCCGAGCAGGCCGATGAGCTTGCCCGCGTGCAGGATTCGCTTGCCGCGCTGTCTGCCCAGACGGCTATGGCCACGGCTCCGGCGCCCGCGATGGACGCTCCTGCCGTCGATCCGCTCGATCCTACGGGCGCGACCGGTCAGTTTATGCCTGATCCCTCGGACACCGGCTTCTTTACGCTGTCCGAGTCCGAGATGGTCCAGCAGGACCGTCAGGATCGTAAGCAGGCCAAGGTCCGTCGTCGCCATCGCCATACGGGTCTCAAAGTCTTCATCGTGCTGCTTCTGCTTATTTTGATCGCCGCGGGCGGTCTGGGCTTTGCCTACACGCGCGGCTTTGGCTTCCCGTCTCAGGAGTCTGTCGTTACCGATCTGTTCCAGGCTGCCGGCGACGGTGACACCGCAAAGGCCGAGTCTTGTCTGGCCTCGAGCCTGTCCGAGGACGCTAAGTCGATGATCATCTCCTCGATTCCGCAGGGTGCCACCGTGTCCGTCGAGGGCATGGATCAGTCCATGACCGAGACGACCGCTAAGGTGAAGGCATCGCTGTCCAAGGGCGGCGAGCAGGAGTACACCGTCAAATTCGTGCGCTCCGACAACCATATCGGCTGGGCCGTTTCTTCGCTCGATATGGATTTCTCGGCTGCTGACAACCAGTAGTGACCTTATGGGATTTAGCTTTGCCCGGCGCTTCACCGCAAGTGAGGTGCCGGGCTTGCGCTAGTATGATGAGCTAGTAGTTTTCCAGCAATCATCCAACACATCAGGAGTTGCGTTGTTTTCTTTGATGGATATGTTCTTCGGTAGCTATGCGGGCGATCTTGCCATCGACCTCGGCACCGCCAATACGCTTGTCTCCGTGCGCGGCAAGGGCATCGTCATTCGCGAGCCCTCCGTTGTCGCCATCGACAAGAACGACGAGCGCATCCTGGCGGTCGGTATCGAGGCAAAGCGCATGCTCGGCCGTACGCCCGGCAACATCGTGGCCGTTCGTCCCCTGAAGGACGGCGTCATCGCCGACTTCGATGTTACCGAGGCCATGCTTCGCTACTTTATCGATAAGGCGTCCGAGAAGCGCTATCCGTGGACTCCGCGTCCGCGTGTTGTCGTCTGCGTTCCCTCCGGTGTCACGTCGGTCGAGAAGCGCGCTGTCTTTGAGGCCACGATCCAGGCCGGTGCCCGCCAGGCCTATCTGATCGAAGAGCCTATGGCAGCCGCTATCGGCGCCGACCTTCCCGTTGAGGAGCCCACCGGCTCCATGGTCATCGACATCGGTGGCGGTACCACCGAGGTTGCCGTTATCGCTATGGGCGGCATCGTCGTTTCGCAGTCCATTCGTATTGCCGGTGACGAGTTCGATCAGGCCATCCTCACGCACGTTCGCGATGCCTACAACCTGGCCATCGGCGAGCGTACGGCAGAGGACATCAAGATCAAGGTCGGTTCCGCCGTGCCGCTCAAGGACGAGCTCGACGTCGAGGTCAACGGCCGCGACGTGATCACCGGTCTGCCCAAGACCGTGCGCATCGAGAGCGAGGAGATTCGTCGCGCGCTCAACAAGCCGCTCGACGAGATGGCCAAGGCCGTCAAGGACGCACTCGACGCTACGCCTCCCGATCTTGCCTCGGACCTTATGTACTACGGCATTTTGCTGACCGGTGGCGGCGCGCTGCTGCGCGGTCTCGACGTGCGCCTGCGCGATGAGACCGGTGTTTCGGTCAACGTCAGCCCCACGGCGCTCGATAACGTCGTTAACGGCTGTGCCCGCGTGCTCGAGGCCAATGCGTTTGATGGCGGCTTCGTCCAGACCAATGCTTAATTTCCAAAAGGTGGATTCCATTTGGCACGATCTTCGGGTTTCTCCACAAATCTGAATACCAAGCGACAATCAACGGGTATGCGCCCGTTGATTGTTTTCAGCCTGATTTCGGTGTTGCTGCTCACGTTTTACATCCGCGAGGGCGAGGCAGGACCGATTCATGCCGTGCGCTCGGGCGTGACGACGATTACCTCGCCGGTGCGCTTTGTGGGCTCGGCTGTGGCGGCTCCCTTCAATGCGATCGGTAACGTGTTCTCTAACCTTACGGCGTCGCAGGACACGCTTGACGAGCTTAAGAAGCAAAACGAGGAACTGACCTCTAAGGTTGCCGAGCTCTCCGAGGCTCAAAAGACCGCCGAGCGACTGGAGGGGCTGGTCGGCCTGCAGTCGACCTACAACCTCAAATCAACCGCAGCTCGTATCGTCGGCGCTTCGGGCGATGCCTGGACCTCGACCGTCACCATCGATAAGGGTTCTGCCGACGGTCTTACCATCAACATGCCTGTGACGAGTTCTGCCGGTGTCATAGGCCAGATTATCGAGGTCTCGGCCAAGACGTCCACCGTGCGCCTGATTGGCGATGAGAACTCGGGCGTGTCCGCTATGCTGCAGGACACGCGCGCCCAGGGCATGCTGCAGGGTCAGGCTGACGGCACGCTGCGTCTTGAGTACGTGAGCGTCGACTCCGATGTTAAGGTTGGCGACATCATCGTGACCTCGGGCATTGGCGGTGTGTTCCCCAAGGGTCTACCGCTCGGCACCGTCTCGTCGGTTGAGAAATCGGCAAACGACGTGTACTACACCATTGTGGTGCGCGCCCAGACGACGGCCGAGAACAACGAGGAAGTGCTGGTCATCACCTCGCTGACCGACGAACAGTCGGCCTCGGATGAGGACGTGAGCACCGCTAATAGCACGCCGCAGGGAATGTCGCGCGATGCTGCGACCAAGACGAAGGACGAGAGTTCGGATGACAGTTCCGACACGTCCGAGACGACCGATTCCGGCTCGAGCGAATAGGGGGGCATGTCCATGGATCTACACGAGCAGGGGATGAGCTCCCGCACGTTTGTAATCGCCGCCATCATGTGCGTGCTGCTGCAGGCAGGCCTGGCACCGCAGATCTCCATTGCGGGCGGTCGCGTCAACTTCATGATTATCCTGGTGTGCCTAAGCGTGTTCTCGGGCGACCCGACCCGTGCCGTCGCGTGCGGTTTTTGCAGTGGCTTGTTCTATGACCTTTCCGCTGCCGTGCCGGTGGGCGTTATGTCGCTCCTACTGACCGTGGGTTCTTTTGCCCTGGTGCATAGCGCCGCCGGTCAGACGGGCGGTACCCCGAGTGCGCGCGGCATCACTGTGGGCGCCTTCGCGCTCGTCATTAATGTGATCTACAGCATCATCTTGCTGTTTATGGGTTTGGAGACGAGCTTTGTCGTGGCGATCTTCGGTCATGCGCTGCCGTCTTCGATCCTGACGGGTCTGGTTGCCATTCCGTTTTTGATGTCCGGCGTCGTGCCGCAGTCCGGTTATGGATTCTCCGCACGTGGCGGACGCCAGACGGGCATGCGCTTTAAGCCCAAGACCCGCAAGCTCAAATAGGGGAGGCCTGTAGATGTCTTCCCAGATGACGGTTATTATCGCCGGTATCGTGCTGGTTGTGGCCATCGTGGTCGCGCTGGTCATCATGCGTCGCGGCGATTCCCGTTTTACCTACGATACGCAGCATGGAACGGCCCCGCGCGCCACCGAGGGCGAGGGCAATACCGCGGCGACCGCCTTTAAGGGCCGCTTCTCCATCCTCACCGCCGGCGTTGGCGCGATGTTTGCCGCGCTCGCCGTCAAGCTGTGGGGCATGCAGATGGTCTCGTCGGACTACTACGACAAGCAGGCCAAGAGCAACCAGACCCGCACTGTCACCACGCCGGCTGTGCGCGGGCGGATCCTTGATCGCAATGGCGTGGCGCTTGTGCAAAACCGTCCCTCACTTGCCGTCGTCGCCTATCGCGACCTGGCCGATGACACCGTGCTGGTGCGCCATCTTGCCAACGTGCTCGGTATGCCCTACGTGGCGGTTCTGCGCAATATCCAGGACAATTCCGAGGGCGCTCAGAGCCTGCATACCATCGCGACGGACGTGCGCCGCTCCACGGTTGCCTATATTCAGGAGCACGCCGGCGAGTTCCCGGGCGTCAAGATTGCCGAACGCACTGAGCGCCAGTACCCGTATGGCGAGACGGCCTGTCACATTTTGGGTTATACCGGCACCATTACCTCCGAGCAGCTCGAGGCACAGAACAAGAAGGCTTCGGGCGATAACGATAGCGCTGCCGGTCAGATTACGTACCAGTCGGGTGATATCGTGGGCCAGGCGGGTGTCGAGAGCTACTACGAGAACTTGCTGCAGGGTATTCGCGGCGAGCAGACGGTTAAGGTCGATGCCTCGGGCAACGTGACTGGACAGGCCGGCGCCGTGCCTGCCAAGGCCGGCTCCGACATTAAGCTCACGCTTGACCTCAAGATTCAGCAAGCCTGCGAGAAGGCGTTGGCGAGTGCTATCGAACTTGCCAAGACCACGGGCTACAGCAACGCCGGCAACGGCGCCGTGGTGTGCCTCGACCCTAACAACGGCGAGATTCTGGGCATGGCAAGTGAGCCCAAGTTCGATCCGTCCGTGTTTATCGGTGGTGTCTCCAACGATGTGTGGACCGAGCTTAACGACGACGAGGGTTCGCACCCGCTGCTCAACCGCGCCATTAGCGGCCAGTACATGTCGGCTTCGACCATTAAGCCGCTCTCGGCCTTGGCGGGCCTTGAGTTTGGAACCTACACTTCAACGCAGACAACCAACTGCACGGGCTATTGGACGGGCTTGGGCAAGGCTTGGGGCAAGCGCTGCTGGCTGACGTCTGGCCACGGCACCATGACGCTGCAGTCCGGTATCGCCAATTCGTGCGACCCCGTGTTCTACGACATGGGCAAGGCGTTTTTCTACAACGACCAGCACCCTGAGGGCCTGCAGGAGGTTTTTCGTCGCTGGGGCCTAGGCAAGACCTGCGGTATCGATCTGCCGAGTGAGGGCGCGGGCCGTATTCCCGATGCCGAGTGGAAGGAGTCGTACTTCACCGACGCCTCTGCCGAGGACCGCAAGTGGAATGCCGGCGATATGACCAACATTGCCATCGGCCAGGGCGACATCCTGGTGACGCCCCTGCAGATGGCGTGCGCCTACATGGGCCTTGCCAACGGCGGCAAACAGTACGTGCCTCACGTGTTTTTGTCTGCCGTGTCGCGCGATGGCGACGGCGATGCCTATAAGTACAACGGCAAGGGCAAGAAGAAGCGCCTGGAGGCCAAGATCAACAGCGATTCGGATTTGGCTCTTGTTCGCAACGGCATGCACGACGTGATATACACGGCATCGACGTCCCTGGCGGCTCACTTTGGCACCCTGACGCCGCAGGTATACGGCAAGTCGGGCACGGGCGAGAAAAGCGGCGAGGACGAATACGCGTGGTTCTGCGCCTATGCACCGGCCGATGATCCCAAGTATGTCATCGCTACTGTCCTGGAGCAGGGCGGCGGTGGCTCAGATACCGCGATGCACGTCGTGCGCGATGTGCTCGGCGTGATTTATGACGAGCCCGATACCTCTTCGGCCTCGGGCGATTCTTCGGTTCGATAGGAGGTTGCGATGGATTTTTCTCCGGCGGATCTGTTCCGTTCAACCAAGACCGGCTCTCGCAGCAGCCTGGACCGCGTCAACAAGCAACTTTCGGCCTCGCGCGGCACGTTTCGCCAAAAGGTGCATATCGGTGTGCTCGTGGCTACGGTGGCGCTCGTCGCCTACGGTGCCATCATTATCTGGTCGGCTTCGCAGTTTAAGGCCGATGCCTCGTTCTCACGTCATCTTCTGGGAATTGGCATCGGGGCGGTGCTGGCGGTGCTGGTCTGGCGTACCGACCTGCGCGGTATTTCCAATTTCTCGACGGCGTTGCTCGTCATCGACCTGATCGTGATCTTCTCGCCCAAGATTCCGGGTCTGTCCTATACAGGCGGTCTGGGCATGACGGGCTGGATCAAGATTCCCGGTATCGGCTTGACATTCCAGCCGGTCGAGCTTGCCAAGCTCATCACCATCTTCTTTATCGCCACGCTTGGCTCGCAGTATAACGGTCGCATCGATACCGTTCGCGACTACGTCAAGCTCTGCGGCATGCTGTCCATTCCGTTTTTGGCCGTCGTCGCCATGGGCGACCTGGGCTCGGGCCTGGTCGTGCTGGTCTCGGGCGCCATCGTCATCTGCATGAGCGGTGCACGCCGCGAATGGGTGCTGTCGACCCTGGCCCTGCTCGTGGGCCTGGTGGCCCTCGTCCTGGCGCTCGATTCGGTCTTTGATTCGTTGCTCGGCCACGATGTGCTCATCAAGCAGTATCAGATGAACCGTCTGACGGTCTTTATCGACCCCGATAATGCCGATTCGGACGATGCCTACAACCTGCAGCAGTCGCTTATCGCCGTTGGCTCGGGCGGCTTCTTTGGTAAGGGCTTGGGCCATGCGACGCAGTCGGCCGGCGGCTTTCTGCCTGAGTTCCACACCGACTTCGTCTTCGCCTTCCTGTCCGAGACCTTTGGCTTTTGCGGTTCCTTTTTGCTCCTGTGCCTCTACGTGCTGCTGATCTTTTCGACGATTCGCGTCGCCTTTAAGTGCGAGTCGCTGTTCTTGCGCCTATCGTGTGTGGGCATCGTTGGCATGTGGGCGTTCCAGACCTTTGAAAACATCGGCATGTGCATCGGCATGATGCCGATTACCGGTATTCCGCTACCGTTTATTAGCTTCGGTTCGTCTTCGATGATGATTCAGCTGCTGACGGTGGGTATCGTACAATCCATATGGCGGCATCGTTCGGGCGCCGCGTAACCGCTGGAGGGGTTTGCTATGAAAATTCCCGTAGATAAGCTGACCCGCGCTTTTAAGATGGGCGCGTCCGTTAAGAAGGATTCTGATACGCCGGTGCGCGTCTCGGTCTATCTGGATTCGTCCGCCTCGCGCTTTCTCGCCGAGACGGTGCGTGACGCCTTTGTGCCGCAAACGACCTCGGGCATTGTGCGCGTCGAGCGTCTGGGGGAGGAGCGAATTGCTCCAAAGACCGATACCGATGTGGTACTGGTACTTTCGTGTGGTTCCGACCGCTTGGAGAGTGCCGTGCAGGAGCTCGTGATCGCCGGCGCGCCCGTGTGCGTGCTTGCTGAGTCTGCTGTGGAGGTGCCGTTTATCGAGGAGTCCACGCCCATGCTCGGCGTGGTAGCGGCAACAGATAAAACGTATCTGCTCGAGACGCTTGCCCGCTGGATTCTCGATCGCACCGACAAGGAAACTGCTTTTGCGGCGAACTTTACCTTCATGCGCATCGCGGCGGCCAATCGTATCATCACCTCGTGCGCGCTCACCAATATGGCGACCGGTGCGCTGGTGTTTTTGCCGGGCGCCGATTATCCCGTTATGGCGTTGGCGCAGGTGGGCATGCTCTTTGAGCTCGCTGCCGTCTTTGGACGCGGCATTAAGCCTGAGCGCGGCTACGAGGTCGCGGGCGTGCTTGCTGGCGGCCTTGTGATCCGCGCGGTCACCCGTGCGCTCGTCAAGCAGACGCCGCATATTGGGTTTGCCGTTAAGGCACTTACCGCCGCCGCGGGTACCTATGGCATGGGCCGCGCGCTCGTGTCGCTCTACGAGCGCGATGTGGACTACAGCCGTGCCAACGAGGTCGCTGCTGCCACGTTCTCGCGCGTTCGTGACCTGGTGACCACGGTCGCCGGTGCCACCCGTCCTATGAGTCCTTTCGAGGATGCATCCGATCTCGCTGCTTAGGGGTTTCTTTTGCGCGTTCCATACCAAGACTGTTTTCATTTAATTGAGCCGCTGCTCGCCAAGGTCGAGAAGCCGAGTCGCTATATCGATCACGAGTGGGGCACGCTTTCCAAGGCCGATGCCGATTATCGTTGCTGCCTGATTTATCCGGATGTATACGAGGTCGGTCTGCCCAACCAGGGTATCGCCATTCTCTACAACATCCTTAACCAGGCCGAGGGCATCTCCTGCGAGCGTGGCTATGTGCCGTGGCCCGATATGGGTGACGCCATGCGCGAGGCGGGTATTCCGCTTCTGTCGCTCGAGGGCGCGGCGCCTGTGGCCTCGTTCGATATCGTCGGCATGCATGTGCCGCACGAGATGGCGGTGACGAACTTCCTCGAGGCTCTCGACCTCGCTGGCATTCCGCTGTTAGCGGCCGACCGAGGCGAAGACGACCCCATCATCATCGCCGGTGGTCCTTCGGTGTACAACCCCGAGCCGTATGCGGCCTTCTTCGATGCCATCCTCATCGGCGAGGGTGAGGAATCGCTGCTCGAGACCTGCCAGCTGCATCGCCGCCTGCGTGACGAAGGAGTCCCGCGCGCGCAGATTGTTGAGCAGCTTGCATCCATTGCCGGCAACTACGTGCCGTCGCTCTATGAGGTTCGTCACGACGAGCCCTGCTCGCCGCATGGCTACACCGTGCCGCGTGAGGGCAAGGATGCTCCGACCGTGGTCTACAAGCGCGTCGTCGAGGATTTCGGCGCCACGAATCCGCTGTCGCAGTCGTGCGTACCCTATGCGCAGCTGGTCCACGACCGCCTGTCTATCGAGATTCTGCGCGGCTGCGCCCGCGGCTGTCGTTTTTGCCAGGCCGGCATGACGTATCGCCCGGTGCGCGAGCGCTCGGCCGATCAGATCGTCTCGTCGGTGATTCAGGGTCTGGAAAAGACCGGCTATGACGAGGTGTCGCTGACCTCGCTTTCCACGACCGACCACTCCTGCATTCGCGATGTGCTCGGCAGGCTCAACCGTCGCCTGGAGGATACGGGTATTCGCGTGTCTATTCCGTCGCAGCGCCTGGATTCGTTTGGCGTGGATATGGCCGAGTCGGTCGCCGGCGAAAAGAAGGGCGGCCTGACGTTCGCGCCCGAGGCCGGCAGCCAGCGCATGCGCGACATCATTAACAAGAACGTGACCGAGGAGGACCTGGACCGTGCGGCCAAGGCGGCCTTCGAGGCCGGCTGGAACCGCATGAAGCTCTACTTCATGATGGGCCTTCCCGGCGAGCGCGACGAGGACATCGTGGCCATCGCCAATCTGGCCGATCATGTGCTGGAGCTCGGTCGTTCCGTGGTGCCCAAGGCTCGTCGCGGCTCGATCTCGGTGTCTATCTCGGTTTCGGTCTTTATTCCCAAGGCTGCCACGCCGTTCCAGTGGTGCCCGCAGCTCGACTACGACGACGTCAAACGTCGCCAGAAGCTGCTTGTCACGAGTGTGCGCAACCGTGCCGTCCGCGTGCATTACCACGATGCCGAGACCTCGCTCATCGAGGCCGCGCTTTCCCGCGCCGGTCGTGACATGACGCCCGTCATCATCGATGCTTGGCGCGCGGGCTCTCGCTTTGACGCCTGGGTAGAGCATTTCTCGCTCGATAATTGGAAGGAAGCTGCTGCCAAAAACGGCATCGACCTCAATGAGCTCGTGCACCTTCCTTACGAGTTGGACTGGCGCCTGCCGTGGGAGCACGTGAGCCCCGGCTGCACGCGCGGCTTCCTCGAGCGCGAGTACCGTCGCTCGCTCGAGGGCGTCACGACTCCCGACTGCACCCGCACGTCGTGCACCGGCTGCGGAATCTGCCCCACGCTCCACGCCAAGAATGTATTGATGGGTGATCGCGCATGAGTGAGCGCCTGACCGACAACCCCACGCTCTTTAGACTTCGTGTTCGCTATGGCAAGCGCGATCGCCTTAAGTACCTGGGCCATCTCGAAGTGATCCATACCATTGAGCGCATTGTGCGCCGTGCGGGACTTCCCTATGCCGTCACGCAGGGCTTTTCTCCGCACATGCGCGTGGGCTTCTCTTCGGCGCTACCGGTGGGTACGTCGTCGACCTGCGAGTGGTATGACCTGTTTATGACCGAGTTCGTGGCGCTCGACGAGGCGTTTGGGCGCCTGGCTGCGGCGTCTCCGACCGATCTGGCGCCCATCGAGGCGGCGTACATCGACGTGCGCACGCCAGCGTTGACGGCGCAGCTCACGCGCTTGTCGTATCGCATTGATTTGCACTTGGATCCCGAGGCGCCCGTAAGCGCCGACGAGGTGCGTCGTGCGATCGACACGCTGCGCGCGGACCATGGCATCGACTACGCGCGCGGAAAAAAGAGCAAGCGCTTGGATTTGGATCACACGCTCGTGGGCTATGAGCTCACGGCGGGGGAGCGCCCGGACCATTTAGTGCTCATGCTCGACACCCATGCCGATAACGAGGGCTCCATGCGTCCGGAAATTTTGCTTTCTGCAGCTGATGTTTTGTTGCAGGGCTTGACCCCGGGCGTGGATGCACCTATTGTTTCCACCGGTATGCAAGACCTCGTGACCATCTGCTCCTACGATGTCGAGCGTCAGAATCAAGCATGCGAGGACGACGAGGGCCGACTCGTCAGCCCCATACCTGTGCGAACTTGTGGATTTGCTCCACATACTCGTTGACGGGGGTATTTTCGCCTGCTACTATATTCGGCTGTTGCACTAACTGATGCATGAAGGGCAAGTAAACATGTACGCAATCGTTAACACGGGCGGCAAGCAGTACAAGGTCGCCACCGACGATGTCATCACCGTCGAGAAGATCGAGGGCAATGAGGGCGACAAGGTCACCCTGCCGGTCATCTTCCTCAACGATGGTAAGAAGATCGTCACCGATCCCGACAAGCTGGCCAAGGCCAAGGTTACCGCTCAGATCGTTGAGCAGTTCAAGGGCGAGAAGCAGCTGGTCTTCAAGTTCCACAAGCGTAAGCGCTATCGTCGTCTGAAGGGTCACCGTCAGCAGCTCACCAAGCTGAAGATCGTGAAGGTCCAGGCTACGTCCCGCGCCAAGAAGGCTGTCAAGGCAGAGGCCGAGGCTGTTGCCGAGGCTCCCGTCGCCGAGTAGATTACACTCGTAACGAAAGAGTAGGTATACACAATGGCACACAAAAAAGGACTCGGTTCCTCCCGTAATGGCCGTGACTCCCGCGGTCAGCGCCTTGGCACGAAGCGCTATGCCGGCCAGACGGTAACCACGGGCACGATTCTCGTCCGTCAGCACGGCACTCACATCCACCCGGGTGAGAACGTTGGTCGTGGCAAGGACGACACGCTGTTCGCGCTGGTCGACGGTACCGTTGAGTTCCACAAGGGTATCAAGCACAGGGTCAGCGTACGCCCGCTCGCGAACGCGTAATTCACCCTTCATAGAGCACATATGTGGGAGGCACTTGAGTTTTAGGATTCAAGGGTCTCCCTCTTTTTGTAGGAGGCGATTCTGTTGTCACAGTTCACCGATATCAGCCGCATTAACGTGTGCGGCGGCGACGGCGGAGCCGGATGCATGTCGTTTAGGCGCGAGGCATTTGTCCCCAAGGGCGGCCCCGATGGCGGCGACGGCGGTCGTGGCGGCAATGTCGTCATCCAGGCCGATGCTCAGCTGTCTTCGTTGATCGATTACCGCTTTAAGCATCACTTCCGCGCCGAACGCGGCACGCACGGGCAGGGTGCCCGTCGTAACGGTAAGAGCGGCGAGGACCTGATCCTGAAGGTTCCCATGGGCACCGTGGTGCGCGAGCTCGACCCCGAGACGCAGACCCCGATGTTCGAGATTGCCGACCTGGTGCACGATGGCGAGCGCGTTGTCGTGGCGCCCGGCGGTGCCGGTGGCCTGGGCAACACGCACTTTGTGACGTCGGTGCGCCGCGCGCCCGCGTTCGCTCAGCTGGGCGAACCGGCCGAGGAGCACTGGATTGAGCTCGAGATGAAGCTTATGGCCGATGCTGCGCTCGTGGGCTTCCCCTCGGTGGGCAAGTCCTCGCTCATCGCGCGCATGAGCGCCGCCCGTCCCAAGATCGCCGACTATCCGTTTACAACGCTCGTGCCGAACCTTGGCATGGTGCGTGCCGGTGAGTATTCTTACGTCGTTGCCGACGTTCCTGGTTTGATCGAGGGCGCGAGCGAGGGCAAGGGCCTGGGCCACCAGTTCCTGCGCCACATTGAGCGTACGGCGCTCATCATGCATGTCGTCGACATGACGGGCGGTTTTGAGGATCGCGACCCGGTTGAGGATTACCGCATCATCAACCGTGAGCTCGAGCAGTATGGCGCCGAGCTTTCGGAGCGTCCGCAGATCGTCGTCGCCAACAAGTGCGATGCGCCGGGCACGGCCGACAAGATTGCCGATCTCAAGCGCGCCGCGCTCGACGACGGACATATGTTCTTTGCCGTGTCTGCTGTTACGGGCGCCGGCCTCAACACGCTGATGCTTGCCGTGGGCGAGCAGGTGGCTAAGCTTCGCGCCGAGCTGGCGGTCTCCGATGAGCCGGTCGATCTGCGCGACGAGGAGTGGGAGCGCCGCCGTCTGCAGCGCGAGAAGCGTTTCCGCATTGTCCAGGAAGAGCCCCATGCCTTCCGCGTGGTCGGTCGTGCCATCGAGCGCATGGTCATCCAGACCGACTGGGAAAACGAGGAAGCCGTCATTTACCTGCAGCATAAGTTTGCGCGTATGGGTGTTGATGACGCGCTCGAGAAGGCCGGTTGCCGTGCGGGCGACGAGGTCCGCATTTGCCAGCGCGCCTTTGACTTTGAGGGCGCTGAGGACTTCTCGGAGTACGAGGAGCTCGAGGACGCTGGCGAGGACGTTGTCGTTGAGGCCATTGACGTGGCCGATGCTGCGGATGAGGGCGTCGAGGTTGTCGATGCGGCGGATGCCGCGGACGATGCCGAGACCTCGGAGGGCGAGTAAGCCATGTCGCTGCGCGGTGGAATCGGTTTGCCCGAGCTGCCCATAAAAGAGGGCAAAGAGTTTCGACTTGGCATTATGGGTGGCACATTCGACCCGATTCATTACGGGCACCTGGTGACTGCCGAGCAGGCGCGCGAGTCGCTCGACTTGGACGCTGTGCTCTTTATGCCGGCGGGTTCTCCCGCCTTTAAGCTTGACAAGCCGGTGACGCCTGCCGAGGACCGTTATGCCATGACGGTCCTCGCCACCGCCGCGAACCCGGCCTTTTTGGCGAGCCGGTTCGAGATTGACCGTCCGGGCGTAACCTATACGGCCGATACGCTTCATGCCCTTCGTGACTTTTACCCGTCGCAGGTAAAGCTCTACTTTATTACGGGCGCCGACGCGATTATCGATATTGTGACCTGGCATGATGCCGAGCGAATCGCTGAGCTTGCTACCTTTATTGCGGCGACGCGACCGGGCTTTGATATCGATACGGCGCGTGCCCGAATCAAAGAGTCGGGGCTGCCGTTCGATGTGCGCTATATTCAGATTCCGGCGCTTGCGATCAGCTCGACGAACATTCGTAAGCGAGTTGCCCGCGGCATGAGCGTGCGCTATCTTACGAGCGAGTCTGTGCTCGGCTACATTCGCAAGCGCAGTTTGTATGTCGATCTGGGTCAAGAAGATTTTGAGTGATGGGGGCTACGTTGCCGGTAGAGGATCAGTTTGAGGGCGATGAGCGCGCGCTGCTCAAGCGCATTCAAGAGCTGCTCGATGTTCGCATGAAAGATAAGCGCAAGCGCTATGTGCATTCGCTGGGTGTTGCCGAGACCGCACTTCATCTGGCCGAGGTCTACGGCGTTGACCGCTTTGATGCCGCCGCCGCCGGCTTGATTCACGACTGGGACAAGGTGCTTTCCGATGACGAGCTCGTGGCCCGCGCACTTCACTATGGCATCAAGATTGCCGGCTCTCCTTCCGCCGCGACGCCGCTTTTGCATGGCCCTGTTGCCGCCTATGAGCTTCCGCAGCTTTTCCCCGAGCTGTCGCCGGCCGTTTTCCAGGCTGTCGACCGTCACACCGTGGGTGCCTGCGACATGACGCCGCTCGATATGGTGGTCTTTGTGGCCGATGCCATCGAGCCCAACCGCCATGGTGATTATGCCCACGCGCTGCGCAAGATGGTAGGGGAGTCGACGCTTGACGAGTTGTTCTTCTCCTGTTTTGCGCAGGGTCTGGTCTACGTGATCCAGTCCGGGCGCTATCTTTATCCCACGGCTATTACGATTTACAACCATTACGCCCAGCTGCGCTAGCTCGGGTGTGTCTAGAAAGAGGTATTCCATGGCCGACGAGACCATGACTGACGAGCAGATTCTTGAAGGTGTGGAGCACAAGAGCTTCGCCGCCACGTCCGACCGTACCGCCGCCTCGCTGTCCGCGAGCGGTATCGCCGCCGAGGATGTCGCCCGCGCCGCCGCGCAGGCCGCCTACGACAAGAAGGGCGAGGACGTGCAGGTGCTCGACCTGACCGAGCTTTCCGATGTGTGCGACTACTTTGTGCTTGCCACCGGTACCAACAACCGCCAGGTCGATTCGATCGTCGACGAGATCGAGGAGAAGGTCGCCGAGGCTTGCGGCGAGCATCCGTTCTCCATCGAGGGCCGCGAGCAGAAGACCTGGATGCTCATGGACTACGGCTCGGTCGTCGTCCACGTCTTCACTCCCGAAGCCCGCGACTTCTACCGCCTAGAAAAGCTCTGGGGTGACGCCCCCCAGCTCTCCCTCGACCTCCTCTAGTGGCTCATTTGATACGGGGCTTTTAGTTAGCCTCGCGCATTTTGCCGGGCAGTTGCGGTTTTCCGTACCTGCCTGGCTTTCTTTTTGCCCAAAGGCGGTTAATCGTTGAAGCGGGATTGGCGGCCGAAAGATAGGGCGGTGTCGCCGAACTTGTCTCGGACGGCGTCGATCGCGACGGAGAGGTCGCGTCGGTCGCTGGATTGGGCTCCGCGGTCGTCGACTTCGCAGAACAGGTCGGTCTGGATGCCGCCCTGATGGTCAAAGTCACTCATGCCGATGCCTGCTAAGCGAACATGCATGCCTTCCTGCCAGATGTTGTCGAGCAGTTCGAGCGCAACTGCCACGAAGATGTTCTCATCGTCGGTCGGATGAGGCAGCCGGCGCTGCGCCGTTCGCCCGCTTCCATACGAATACTTAAGCTTGAGCGTCACCGTGGCGCCTGTTAGTCCCTGACGGCGCAGACGGCGTCCCACTGACTCTCCCAACAGCGCAATCGCCGCTTCGATGTCCCCACGCTCAGTCAAATCTTTCGCAAAGGTGCGCTCATTGCTCACCGATTTAACCTCGCGTTCCTCGTCCAGACTCGTGACTTCGGAAACCTCGAGTCCCAGTGCACGCTGGCGCATGCGTTCGCCGTTGACGCCAAAAATAGAGGCCAAGGTGGATTCCGGTGCACGTGATAGCTCGCCGAGGGTGTAGATGCGCATGCGGCGCAGTCGCTCCTCGGCCGAGCGCCCGATGCCGCTCATGGCAGACACTGGTAGCGCGGCCAAAAAGCGCTGTTCCGTCCCGGGGCGCACGATGGTCAGCCCAAACGGCTTATCCCGCTCGCTTGCGATCTTTGCGACCGTCTTGTTGCAGCCCACGCCAATGGAGCACGTCACTCCCAGCGCTGCCACGCGGTCGCTTATACGCCGCGCAACCAGCAGCGGGTCTTCGGGCGCAAAGCGGCCCGGTGTGATATCGATAAAGGCTTCGTCGATGGATACGCGCTCCACGCGCGGCGTCTCCTCGGCAAGAATCGCCATGACCTGCGCGCTGACCTCACGATAGCGATCAAAATGCCCATGCGTCCAAATGGCCTGCGGGCACAGGCGCCGTGCCTCGGCCGAGGGCATGGCAGAGTGCACGCCAAAGCGACGCGCCTCATACGAACACGTGGACACGACGCCACGCGAATCGGCGTCTCCGCCCACGATGAGCGGCTTGCCGCGCCACTCGGGATGATCGAGCATCTCCACGCTCGCAAAAAACGCATCGAGGTCCATCAGACCCACCGCCGGGCCCGTCCAGGGAGGCGGTGTGACGCCCATGGCATCCTCATAACCGTATGTATGTTCGCGTCTTTCCATGTCATGAGTATACCGCGCAGCTCATGTGGGGTGCGTGTATGTGCTTGCAAATCCAGAATTCTTGTCTAAGATATGGATTTGCCCTCGACTACACCGAAGAAGTTGGTCTCACGGACTTCACCTGCCCGCGTCGATGGCGTATTATGTTCAACTGTTTGTTTGTAGTTGCAGCCTAAAGCTGCTTGGTTGGAGGAGTTTCCTTTGGCAGTCAAGATTCGCCTTGCTCGTCACGGCGCTAAGAAGCGTCCGTACTACCGTGTCGTCGTCGCCGATTCCCGCGCCCCGCGTGACGGTCGTATCATCGAGGAGGTTGGCCGCTACAACCCGATGACCGCCCCCAAGACCATCAACCTCGACCTCGAGAAGATCGCCGACTGGCAGTCCAAGGGCGCTCAGCTCACCGACGCCGTAGCCGCTCTGGTCAAGGCCGCCAACGAGGGCGAGAAGACCGAGACCGTCGTCAAGAAGTCCAAGAAGCAGCTCGCCAAAGAGGCCGAGGCCGCTAAGGCTGCCGCTGAGGCCGCTGAGGGCGCCGAGGAGTAAATCGTGCCTGAGGTTGACGCTGCACAGCTCGAGGGTGAGGCAATGCTCTCAGATCGCATCGCCGATCTCGTCGAATATCTCGTTGTTCAGATCGTCGACGACCCGGATTCCGTGAGCCTTGAGGTCATCGATGGTGACGACGCCTCTACGATTGAGGTTTCGGTCGCCGAGGATGACGTCGCTAAGGTCATCGGCCGTCGTGGCCGTACCATCAAAGCCATTCGCACGCTCGCCCGTGCGCTGGCCGCTCGCCTCGACACTGCTGTCGAGGTAGAGGTTCTGGGCTAGGACCTTGAGGTCCCAGTACAAAAACATCGCCCGTGTGGTCAAGCCGCACGGAAGGAAGGGGGAGGTCCTCGCGCAGCCGCTGCGGGGGCTTCCTTCTATATTAGAGCCGGGTATGCGCGTCGCCCTGACGCCGCCGGCGCTCAAGCGCGACCGCTTTTGCACGGTCGTGTCCGTCACCGATACGGGCGATGGCGATCTGGTCTCGTTTGGGGGCATTGACGACTTGACGGCCGCCGAGGGCATCACGGGATGCTATGTGCTGGCAAATCGTGACGACTTTGAGCTCGATTCGCTCGACGCTGCCTATGCCGACCTGATGGGTCGCGAGGTGGTCGACGAGCGCTTCGGTTCGCTCGGCACGATCGTCGAGATTATGTCGACGCCCGCTAACGATGTTTGGGTTGTCGAGGGCGATCGGTACGGCGAGGTACTGATTCCCGTGATCGAGCAGGTTGTGCTCGATCTTCCCGATGCAGGAACAATTTCCGTCCACGTGATGGACGGCCTGATCGATATGGACAAGTAGGGAGGACAACATGCTGATTGAGACCCTTTCGGTCTTTCCCGAGATGTTTGAGCCCGTCATGTCCACGTCGATTTTGGGCCGCGCCCGCAAGGCCGGCCTTTTTGATTTTAAGGCGTATAACCTGCGCGACTGGACGCACGACCGCCATCGTACCGTCGATGACGAGCCGTACGGCGGCGGGCAGGGCATGCTCATGAAAGTCGAGCCCATCGCCGAGGCCATCGAGGACATTAGCTCCGAGGGTCCCAAGCCCACTGTGGTGTTCTTTACCCCCTGTGGCGAGCCTTTTACGCAGCATGTGGCCGAGCGCCTGCTCAAAAGTGAGCGCCTGCTGTTTGTGTGCAGCCGTTACGAGGGCGTCGACGAGCGCGCGTATGCGTATGCCGACGAGCGTCTGTCGATTGGCGACTATGTGCTTACGGGTGGCGAGCTACCCGCCATGGTCGTTGCCGATGCCGTCGTACGCCTCATCCCCGGCGCCCTGGGCGACGAGATGAGCAACGTGGACGAGTCGTTCTCGACCGCCGAGGACGGAGGCCTGCTCGAGTACGCGCAGTACACCCGTCCCGCCGAGTTCAACGGCGAGGGCGTGCCTCCTGTGCTCGTGAGTGGCGATCACGCAAAAGTTGACGCTTGGCGCCGCAAGAACGCCATCGAGCGCACCTGCCGCTGGCGTCCCGACCTGATCGAGACTGCGCGGCTCACGCCCGAGGAGCGCGCTTACGCGCAGGAGATCCTTGACGCTTCGTATTCGCAGAGCGAGGAGTGAGTATGGTTCCTACGCAACATTCCGCGTTGAGGGGCGCTTTTGAGTGGATCGCGGTCATCGCGATCGCGCTTGTGGCCACCTTCCTGATCCGCACCTTTGTGGTCGAGCCCTTTGTGGTGCCCACCGGCTCTATGGAGGACACAATCGAGATTGGCGACCAGATCCTGGCGCAAAAGGTGAGTCTCGAGCTTGGTCAGCCCGTCAAACAGGGCGATATCGTGGTGTTTCACAACCCCGATGGCACCTCCGAGCATGATGTTCTTGTCAAGCGCGTTATTGCCACGGCCGGCCAGACGGTCGACCTGCAGGACGGCAAGGTGGTCGTTGACGGCCAAGCGCTTGACGAGGACTATACGGCGGGCATGAGCTGGCCGCTTTCGGTCCAAGCGCCCGGCGCCCAGGTGAGCTATCCCTACACCGTCCCCAATGACTGTGTGTGGGTGATGGGCGACAACCGAGAGAACTCAGCCGACTCCCGCTATTTTGGGCCGGTCGACCGCTCCGATTTAATGGCTGTGGCACTCGTTCGCTACTGGCCGCTCAACCGCATCGGCGCTATCGACTAAAAACCGCTATAGTACAGTACCTAACCGTGTAATCGTTTCGACGAGGGGATATTAGAGGCATGAACGCTTCATCGCTTTCCTTCCAAGACATCATCCTGCGCCTCCAGCAGTACTGGGGCGAGCAGGGCTGCGTCATTATGCAGCCCTATGACTCCGAGGTCGGTGCCGGTACCTTCCATACCGCGACCACGCTGCGCTCGCTCGGTCCCGCCGAGTGGCGCACCTGCTATGCGCAGCCCTGCCGCCGTCCCGCCGACGGCCGCTACGGCGAGAACCCCAACCGCATGCAGCACTACTATCAGTTCCAGGTGCTCATCAAGCCCTCGCCGGTTAACGCCCAGGAGCTCTACCTGGGTTCGCTGGCCGCCATTGGCCTGGACCCCAACGACCATGACGTCCGCTTTGTCGAGGACGACTGGGAGAGCCCGACGCTGGGCGCCTGGGGCCTTGGCTGGGAGGTCTGGCTCAACGGCATGGAGGTCACGCAGTTTACGTACTTCCAGCAGGTGGGCGGTATCGAGGTCGACCCCGTGCCCGTCGAGATCACCTATGGCCTGGAGCGTATCGCCATGTACGCCCAGGGCGTCAACTCGGTCTACGACCTGGTGTGGAGCTACCTGCCCGACGGAACGCCCATGACCTATGGCGACGTGTTCCTCGAGAACGAGCGCGAGTTCAGTGCCTATAACTTTGAGGTCGCCAACGTCGAGATGATGCGTCAGAAGTTTGACGACTACGAGGCCGAGTGCCATTCCTGCCTGGAGCGCAAACTGCCGCTGCCCGCATACGACTGTGTCATGAAGTGCAGCCACGCTTTCAATCTGCTCGATGCCCGCGGCGCGCTGTCCGCGGTCGAGCGTGCTAACTACATCCTGCGCGTCCGCGCCGTCGCTAAGGCGTGCTGCGAGGCCTACATGGCCGAGGTCGCCGGAGTCAACGAGAATGCCGACCAGGAAGGCGAGGTGGCGTAAGCCATGGCAGACGCTAAGGATTTCCTGTTTGAGATCGGTACGGAGGAAATGCCCTCCGCACCGCTGAACAATGCCGTCAAGCAGCTTGGCACCATGATTGCCAAGGGCCTCGACGAGGCCGGTCTGGCCCATGGCGAGGTCCGCGTGATCTCGAGCCCGCGTCGTCTGGCTGCGCTCGTGGCCGATGTCGCCACTGCGACCGATGAGGTCCATGAGGTCAAGCGCGGTCCCGCGGCAAACATTGCCTTCGATGCCGACGGCAACGCCACCAAGGCCGCCCAGGGCTTCGCCCGCAAGTGCGGTGTGGCTGCCGAGGACCTGGTTCGACGCGAGGACACTGACGGTCGCGAGTATGTGTTCGCCGAGAAGAACATTCCCTCCGCACCGGCTACGCCGATTCTGACCGCTCTGTGCGAGAAGACTATTGCCGGCCTGCAGTGGCCCAACTACCGCAGCCAGCGCTGGGGCCACGAGCACGCGACCTTTGTTCGTCCGGTCCGTTGGATCTGCTGCCTTTTGGGCGAGGATGTTGTTCCCGTGTCGTTTGCCGACGTGACGAGTGGCAACACCACGCGTGGTCATCGCGTACTTGGCCCCGGTGACCACGTTGTCGCCAGCCCCGCCGCCTACGAGCAGGTGCTCGAGGACGCCGGCGTGCTCTCTGCCGAGCGCCGTCGCGAGGCCATCCTCGCCGGTATCGCCGAGGTCGAGGCCGCTCGCCCCGGCTGCCATGTCGATACGCCTAAGAAGGTCTTTGAGGAGGTCATCAACCTCTGCGAGTGGCCGACGGTGCTCGTCGGTACCTTCGATGAGGAGTTCCTCAAGGTCCCGCACGAGATCATCTGCGAGTCCATGCTCACCAACCAGCGCTACTTCCCGATCTATGACGGCGAGGGCAAGCTCACGCGTGAGTTCGTGGTCGTTTCCAACAGCAAGCCCGAGAACGCCGAGCGCGTGATCGACGGCAACGAGCGCGTCGTGCGCGCCCGTCTGGATGACGCCAAGTTCTTCTACGAGGAGGACCTGAAGATCTCCCTCGACGAGTTCCGTGAGCGTCTGGCCAAGGTTGCCTTCCAGGAGAAGCTCGGTAGCGTGCTCGCCAAGTCCGAGCGTATCGAGCAGCTCGCGCTCGCTATCGCCCGCGAGGCTCACCTGGGCGCCCATCTTGCCGCCGACGCTGCTCGCGCCGCGCACCTGTGCAAGGCCGACCTGGTGTCTAACGCCGTCGTCGAGTTCACGAGCCAGCAGGGCGTGATGGGCGGTTACTACGCCACCGCGATGGGGGAGAACGACGAGGTCGCCCACGCCATTCGCGATCATTATCGTCCCCGCTTTGCCGGTGACGAGCTGCCCGAGGGCACCGCTGGCTGCATCGTGGCCTGCGCCGACAAGCTCGATACCATCGCCGGTATCTTTGCCATCGGCGAGCCCCCGACCGGCTCCTCCGACCCCTACGCGCTGCGTCGTGCCGCTATCGGCATCATCAACATCCTGCGCGATCGTCTGCCGATCGACCCCACGTCGCTCATCGACTTCGCCCTCGAGCTCTACAGTGAGCAGAGCATTGAGTTCGACGCCGCCGAGGTCGCCCAGCAGGTTCGCGACTTCTTCCATGGCCGCCTGGTGAGCATGGCCCGCGACGAAAAGATCCCGGCCGATACCGTTGCCGCCGTCTCTGCGGTGCACATCATCGCCCCGTCCGTCTTCTTCGCCCGCTGCGCCGCCCTCGACGAGGCTCGCAAGAACGATGCCGAGACCTTCGACAACCTGGCGACCGCCTATGCCCGCGCCGCGCATATCTCCAAGCCCGAGCTGGGTGCGGAGTACGACCGCAGCCTGATGGGCGAGGCCGAGCTCGCGCTTGCCGATGCCTCCGAGGCTGCTCAGACCGCTGTCGATGCCGCCCTTGCTGCCGAGGATTACCCGGCCGCATTTGCCGCCCTTGCCGCCTTGCGTGCCCCCATCGACCGCTTCTTCGATGAGGTCATGGTCATGGACAAGGACGAGCAGCTTCGCGATAATCGCCTTAAGCTGCTCAACCGCTTCGAGGCCGTTTTCTCCGGCATCGCCAACATCGGTGAGCTTGCCCGCAAAAAGTAAGCCAGCCTGCGTATAAGCGCAAAAGGAGCCCCGCATGGATTGCCCGGTCACCGCTCGTCCCACCGTTATCGTTATCTCCGACTCGCTCGGTGATACCGCTTGTGAGGTGGTGCTTGCGGCGTCCGGGCAATTTGATGAAGGGGCTTTTCACGTTTTGCGCCTGCCAAAGGTGGCCTCCGTGGAGCAGGTCAAGTCATTTGTGGGGCCGCGCGTCGATGCCGACCATCGCGATATCGCCGTGTTCCACACCATTGTCGATCCGGCCCTTCGTGCTCGTGTGCTCGACTACTTGGGCATGCTGCACATTCGCTCGGTCGACCTGATCGGTCCGACGCTCGCCGTGCTGTCGTCGCTCGTCGGCGTGCCGCCCAAGGGCGTTGCGGGCGTGATTCACAAGACCGATGACCGCTATTTCCATCGTATCGAGGCCATGGAGTATTTCTTTGAGCACGATGACGGTCGTGGTTGCGACGATCTGTCGGGTGCCGATATCGTGCTGCTGGGTGTGTCGCGTACATCCAAGACGCCGCTGTCGATGTATTTAGCCTATCAGGGCTACAAGGTCGCCAATGTCCCACTGGCGCATGGCATGGAGCCGCCCAAGTCGATTTACGAGGTTGACCCGATGCGCCTGTTCGGCTTGATTTCGACCGTCGATGTGATTTCCGAGATTCGCGATAGCCGCTTGGGCGACGACTACGCCCGCGCCGTCGCAGGCTCCTATGCCGAGCCCGAGAGCGTGCGTAGTGAGCTTGCGGAAGCCCGCGCGCTCATGAAACGCCTGGGCTGCTTTGTAGTGCGTACCGACGGCAAAGCCATCGAGGAAAGCGCTGCCGAGATCATTGCTCATCTCGAAGAGATTCAAGAGGCAAGAGCCCGCCGTGCCGCCCGCCGCGCTCAACAGCAGTAGTCCTTTCTGTGACGATTTTTCTGGGACGGGGATTAAAAAATCATTAGGTACTCAATGATTTTTTAATCCCCGTCCCAGAAAAATCATCGGAGTGGCTAAATAGCCTGAATTGATAAAGCGATTTAGCAAAAACATCGCATCTGACCTGCATTCTTCTTGTAGTGGTATCTTCATAAGGTAACCAACTTTACCTACCGTTTACCGCTAGTTTTAGCACGTTTACCAAACCGCGCACCCTCTGCTCAAGCCTGTCCAAAACCCGCCGTATAGTTCCCTCACGGCCCGCATCCGGCGGGTCGATTCGTTACCACGGTCGTGCGCGTAAGCGCATGGAAGGGGAAGTATCGTGAGCGATTGCAAGAGGGTTTACCGTTTTGGAACCGACGCCCAGGGCACCTGTGTCACCGAGGGTGACAAGTCCATGAACTTCGTGCTTGGCGGCAAAGGCGCAAACCTTGCCGAGATGAGCCGCATCGGCCTGCCGGTTCCCGGTGGTTTTACTATTACTTGCCAGACCTGTGTCGAGTATTCCGGTGCCGGTAACGTCTGGCCCGAGGGCGCACTCGATGAGATCGTTGCCGCCGAGGCCGACCTCGAGGCCCGCTGCGGCAAGAAGCTCGGCGACGCCTCCGACCCGCTGCTCGTGTCGGTTCGCTCGGGCGCTCCGTTCTCTATGCCCGGCATGATGGACACGGTCCTCAACCTGGGCCTCAACGACGATTCCGTTCAGGGCCTTATCGCCCAGACGCAAAACCCGCGCTTTGCCTGGGATAGCTACCGCCGGTTTATCCAGATGTTCTCCAACGTCGTCATGGGCGTCGATGCCGATCTGTTCGAGAACGCCCTGACCCAGGCGCGTCTGGTCGCCGGCGTCCGCGTCGATTCCGAGCTTTCGGCCGAGGACCTGCAGGAGCTCGTCGAGACTTTCAAGGGCATCTTCTCCGACAACGTCGAGGCCGCCCTGTACCCCGAGCTCGAGGTCGCCGACGGCAAGCCCGTCTTCCCGCACGATCCGGAGCTCCAGCTGCGCCTTGCTATCCAGGCCGTCTTTGGCAGCTGGATGAACGAGCGCGCCTGCATCTACCGCAAGCAGCATGGCATTTCCGACGAGCTCGGCACCGCCGTCAACGTCCAGGCCATGGCCTTTGGCAACAAGGGGGAGACCTCTGCGACCGGCGTCGCCTTTACGCGCAACCCGGCCGACGGCACTAAGGAGTTCTACGGGGACTTTCTGGTGAACGCCCAGGGCGAGGACGTTGTCGCCGGCATCCGCAACACCGAGCCCATCGCCGACCTCAAGACTACCCCGGGCCTCGAGTCTGCAGGTGAGGAGCTCGAGCGCGTGTTCCTGACGCTCGAGGATCACTATCGCGATATGTGCGATATCGAGTTCACCATCGAGCAGGGCAAGCTCTGGATGCTCCAGACCCGCGTGGGCAAGCGCACCGCCACCGCCGCCCTGCGCATCGCTATCGAGATGGTCGAGGAGGGCCTCATCACCCGCGAGGAGGCCGTGAGCCGCATCGACCCCGCACAGCTCGACCAGCTCCTGCACCCGCAGTTCGACGCCTCCAAGAAGTACGAGGCACTCGCTACCGGTCTTAACGCCAGCCCCGGTGCCGCCGTGGGCGAGGTCGTGTTCTCGAGTGATGACGCCGTCGCGCGTTCCGCCGAGGGGCATAAAGTCATTTTGGTTCGCTGGGAGACCAACCCCGACGACCTGAAGGGCATGGTCGCCGCCGAGGGCATCCTGACCAGCCATGGTGGCAAGACGAGCCACGCCGCCGTTATCGCCCGCGGCATGGGTACCCCCTGCGTCTGCGGTGTCGAGCGCTTCCACATCGATGCCGCCGAGAAGGTTGTACGCATCGAGGGCAGCGACCGCGTGCTGCATGAGGGCGATGTCATCTCCATCGACGGCACCCAGGGCATCGTCGTCGATGGCGCCGTCGATCTGGTTTCGGCTGAGCTCACCGGCGACCTGGACACCATCCTGTCCTGGGCCGACGAGATCCGTCTGGACGAGACCGACGGTCACGCCAACCATGTACGCGTCAACGCCGACAACCCCGAGGATGCTGCACTCGCGCTCGAGTTTGGCGCCGAAGCCATCGGCCTGTGCCGCACCGAGCATATGTTCCTGGGCGACCGCAAGAACATCATCCAGAGCTTTATCCTGTCCGATGACGAGGCCGTAAAGCAGCAGGCCCTGGCCGACCTGCTCAAGGTCCAGACCGAGGACTTCCTGGCGATGTTCAAGACCATGTCCGGTCGCGATGTGGTCGTTCGCCTGCTCGATCCGCCACTTCATGAGTTCCTGGATGATCCTCGCGAGCTCGAGGTCGCCATCACCAAGAAGGAAGCCGCTGGCGCCAGCGAGGAAGAGCTTGCCGCCCTGCGCACCCGCCTGCGTCGCATTGACAGCATGGTCGAGTCCAACCCCATGCTGGGCCTGCGCGGTGTGCGCCTGTCCGTCGTCTTTAGCGATCTGCCTCTCATGCAGGTTCGCGCCGTTGCCACGGCTGCTGCTCGCCTTATCAAGGAGGGCGTCGACCCACGCCCCGAGATCATGGTGCCGCTCGTCTCCATCACGGCCGAGCATGTCCAGACCCGCGAGGTCATCGAGCGCGTGATTGCCGAGGTTTCCGCCGAGGAAGGTGTCGAGCTCAACATTCCCGTGGGCACGATGCTCGAGCTGCCGCGCGCCTGCATGGTCGCCGACGAGATCGCACAGCACGCCGACTTCTTCTGCTTTGGCACCAACGACCTCACGCAGACGACGTTCGGTTTCTCGCGTGACGACGCCGAGGCTAAGTTCATCCCGCTGTACATGCACAAGAAGATCTTGAAGGACAACCCCTTCGAGACCATCGACTCGGCGGTACTCGAGCTGGTGCGTATGGCCGTGGCGAAGGGTCGCGCTACCAACCCCGGCATGCACTTTGGCGTGTGCGGTGAGCACGGCGGCGACCCTAAGTCCATCAAGGTCTTGTTCAACGTGGCCGATGTGGACTATGTGTCCTGCTCGCCTTACCGCGTACCCCTGGCACGTCTGGCTGCCGCTCAGGCCAAGCTCGAGGTCAAGCGTTCCGCCTAACGTTTTGGGTATAGACGCCTAGCGTAGCCCCCTTCATGCCGCCCGCCTCATTCGTGAGGCGGGCGGTTATCATGTGCGGGTTTTGTCTTTTTGTCTGCGTAAAAAATTGTTCTTGCAGCAGAAACCCGCGCGTGTATACTCGAATACGTTTGTTCAACTACGTGCCGGCCAAGGTGGTACGGCACCTCTAGAAGAGTAAGGAATTGCACATGGATTACATCCGCGCAATCGAGCGTCAGCAGATCCGCGAGGACATTCCTCAGGTTCGCGTCGCCGACAACGTCAAGGTTCACTACCGCATTAAGGAAGGCGACCGCGAGCGCATCCAGGTCTTCCAGGGCGACGTCATCCGCATGGCCGGCGCCGGTGCCCGCGAGACCTTCACCGTCCGCAAGATGTCCTTCGGTGTCGGTGTTGAGCGTACCTTCCCGCTTCACAGCCCCAAGATCGCCAAGCTCGAGGTCGTTCGTCATGGTCGCGTCCGTCGCGCCAAGCTGTACTACCTCCGCGACAAGGTGGGCAAGGCTGCTCGCATCCCCGAGAAGCGCTAAGAAGATCGCAGCGTCTGTCCACTCGTTTGGACACAAGGGTCACCTTCGGGTGGCCCTTCTTTTTATCTGATTTGCATGCAAGGAGGGCCTGGTATGGCCAACATGACGAGCTCGGTTTCGGCATCGCAGGTTGCCGGTGAGTTGGCGAGCGCTACGTTTGAGGAGATTCCCGCCCTCGTGGAGCATTATCGCGAGGACCCGCGCCAGCAGGTGATCAAGGCTTGTGAACGCGCCCTCAAACGCCATGCCAAAGAGCTTGCCGAGCGCGAGCGCGTCAATGACATGTACGAGCTTATGCATGAGCTTGGCGGCGATGGGGTGGTCGTTGGTGTCGACGAGGTGGGTCGCGGATCGGTGGCCGGTCCTTTGACGGTGTGCGCCGTCTGTCTTCCTATGGAGCCGCACGTTTGGGGTATCAACGATTCCAAAAAGCTCACGCCGGCGCGCCGCGAGTTGCTCTCAGTGAAGATTGCCGAGGTGGCGACGGCGATCGGTTTTTGCCATATTGCGCCGAAGGATATCGATGAGATGGGCATGGCCCGTGCTATCCGTACCGCCGTTGCGGGCGCCGTGGCCGATACGGGGCTTGAACCCGACTGCGTCCTCATGGACGGTAATCCTTTGGGTGCCGTTCCCAACGAGCGCGATGTGGTGAAGGGCGATGCCAAGATCGCCTGCATCGCCGCGGCGTCCATCATGGCCAAGGTCACGCGTGACGAGATGATGGTCGAGTACGACGCCGAGTATCCCGAGTACCATCTGGCCGAGTCGAAGGGCTATGCGAGCCCCGAGCATATCGAGGCCATTCGCAAACATGGACTTTGTCCGCTGCACCGCGTGAGCTTTTGCGGAAACTTTCTGCAGACTGAGCGCCTTTTCTAGGTCAATTGTGGAGACAGGGACCCCTGGCGTTTTATAAACCTGCTGGTAGCGGGCCGTGTGCAACGTGATTGTTGCGTACGGCCCGTTTTTTGTTGGCATTTGGTCAGCTTTTGGTTTGCTTCCGGTACTTACCCGCATGAAAGGTGCCCTCATCATCGGGGCAATGCAGTGTGCGGGAAAGGAGACCCCATGAGTGCCGCAAGCAAAAAGAGCAAGACGCAGCAGCTCAAGGAGCGTTGGGAAAACGGCGATCTCGACTGCGGGGCGATGACGCCCGAGTTTATCAAGGGGCTCAGTCCCCGCGAGCTGGGCATGCTGGGCGAGCTGATCACCATCGACTACTTTAACGAGCGCGGCTACACCTTGCTGGAGCAGGGTTATCGTTGCACCGAGGGCGAGGCCGATCTGGTGCTGCTCGATGAGCTCGACGATGTGGTGGTGATGGCCGAGGTCAAGACCAGGCGGGTTGCGCTCGATTGCGACACGCGGGTGTTTCCCGAGGAGGCGGTGAACGCCCAAAAGCAACGCCGCTACCGCCGCATCGCAAGTTGCTACCTCATGGAGCATTATCCACTCAAGGCGATTCGCTTCGATGCCGTGGGCGTCACCATCCGCGGCGGGCATATCGCCGAGATCGAGCATCAGTACAATGCGTTCGATTGGCAGGTGTCGTGATGGCGTTCGAGACGTTTGCCGTTCACGCGGCCTGCATCCGCGGCGTCGAGGCGATTCCCGTCACGGTCGAGGTCTCGCTTGCCGGCGGCGTTCCGGGCATTCAGATGCTCGGCATTCCGAGTATGGAGGTGATGGAGTCACGCGGTCGTATTCGCTGTGCGATGCGCTCCGCCGGGTTCGAGATCCCGCGCTCGGGCATTACGGTCAATCTAGCGCCCGGCGATATTCGCAAGACCGGTAGCGGCTTTGATCTGCCCATCGCCATCGCGGTATTGGCGGCCGATGGTCAGATTCCCCGCGACAACCTCGATCGTTGTCTTATCGCTGGTGAGCTTGGCTTGGACGGTACGGTCCTTCCTGTCAAGGGCGAGGTGGCGTTTCAGCTATTGGCGCGTGATATGGGGCTGTCCTTTATCGCTGGCAGGTCCGATCAGCATGTGCCGCTTGCGGGCGTGGATTGCGGCTTTATCGATCATTTGTCTCAGCTTGCTCATGGAATGGGCGATGCCGCGCGGCACTACTTGGATTCTGAGGGCGTCGAGGCGACCTTTGAGCCCGAGCTCGACTATGCCGACGTGCTGGGGCAGGAGGTTGCCAAACGCGGCATGGCACTGGCGGCAGCGGGTGAGCTCGGTTTGCTTATGATCGGGTCCCCTGGATCGGGCAAGACGATGCTTGCGCGCCGTATGACCGGCATCCTGCCCGAGCTTTCCGTTGAGGATCAGCAGGAGGCGCTGTGCATCCATTCGGTCTTGGGCGAGAACATCGATGGCTTATTGGCAGGTCATCGGCCCTTCCGCAGTCCCCACCACAGTATTTCGACCGCAGGCCTTATCGGCGGAGGACGCCCGGTGCATCCGGGAGAGATCAGCCTGGCTCATGAAGGCGTGCTGTTTCTGGATGAACTGGCGGAATTTCAAAAGAATGTTCTGGAAGTATTAAGACA
>CALJCO010000058.1 GCA_938023905.1 uncultured Collinsella sp.
AGCGCACCGCCCTGTCCCGTTACCGCAGCCTGGGCGGCACACCGGCGGCGTTCAGTCGCCGCGTCCTATCGCGCCGAGCCACGGTCAGCAGCGTGGTGCGGCAAACGCTTCGCAACGCCCGAACCAGCAGCGCCAGCAACGTCAGCAGCGCCAGGCAAACGGCAATACGCCCAAGCAGCCCCCCACGCACGGTCGAGGCGATCGCGGCCCCGCGCGCAAACCCACCGGGAACAATAAGTCGGGCAAAAAGACGACGCTCTTTGTCCTCCTGGGTCTTATCGTCATTGTCTATATCGTAGGCGTCGTAGCGTTTTCGCAGGTAGCCTACCCCAACACCACCATCGCCGGCGTCGACGTCTCGTTCTCCAACGCTTCGTCTGCCGCCACCAAGGTCAACTCGGCGTGGAAGCACTATAAGCTCACCGTGGCGGGCGATGACTTTAGCTGGACCTATCAGCCCGAGTCCGATGAGCCCATCGTCGACGGCGAAGCTGCCGCAAAAGAGATCATCAACCACAACGAAGCCTTTGTATGGCCGGTCCGCCTTGTAGAATCCTTAAGCGGCAAGACCAAAACAACCGCTACCTCCAACGAAGTAGATCTTGATCAAGACGTCGACCTGTCCATGCTCTCCGATACCTTTGACCAAAAGCAGTTTGAGAAGGATCTGGGCACCGCCATCGATGAGTTTAACGGGAGCCGTTCGGGCACGTTCGAGGCCAATAGCTCCTATGACGAGCAGGCCGGCAAGTTTACCGTCGAGAAGGCGCGCTCCAACGAAAAACTCAACCGCGAGCATGTCATTAAGTATGCCGAGCTCGAGCTTGCCTCGCTGGCCGAGACCGTAGATCTTTCCAAGCTCGGCAACGATGCCTATGAGCCGCTCAATGGATCGCTGACCGATGATCAGATTCAGGCCGCATGCGATGCCGCCAACAACTTCTTGGGCGTCAACGTGACCCTCAAGCTCAACGGCGAGGATGCCGGCAAGGTTGATGGCAGCTCCGTGTTGCAGTGGATCAGCTTTGCCGATCCGGCCAACCCCACGCTCGATACGTCGCAGATCAGCAGCTGGGCAGCCGAGCTCGCCAACGGCTTCAATACCGTGGGCTCCACTCGCTGGTGGACGCGCGCCGATGGCAAGCAATGCGCCGTCGAAGGCGGCGACTTTGGTTGGTCCATCGACAGCAGCTCGCTCGCCAAGCAGGTCGAGGACGCCATTAACAACAAGCAGACCGGCGAAATCGAGATCAAGTACTCCCAGAAGGCCGACACCTTTACTGCAAAGGGAGAGCCCGACTGGAAGGCATACGTCGATGTCGATCTGTCCGAGCAGCACGCGCGCTACTACGACGAGAGCGGCAATATCGTGTGGGAGGCCAACTTTATCTCCGGCAAGCCGGGAGAGGACGCCACGCCCGAAGGCGTTTGGCAGATCAACAGCAACAATGGCGCCAGCAAGCTCATCGGTGCCAAGGACCCCGAGACCGGCAAGCCCAAATACGAGAGCCCGGTCAGCTATTGGATGCCGTTTGAGGGAAACATGGTCGGTTTCCACGATGCAACGTGGCAAAACGACAAGAGTTTCGACGATCCCAACTCCTACAAGTGGTGCGGCAGCCACGGATGCATCAACCTTCGCCTGGCCGACGCCAAGGCGCTGCACGATTGCATCAAAGTCGGCCTGTGCGTGGTTGTCCACTCGTAGTGCAACGCGCGCATTCATACAACATGCAACTGCTGCGACCAATCTAACAATTCCGAAAGATACCGTCCTATGCGCCTGCCCCAACCGGCGGGCGCATATACTTATCAAGGTTCTTTCTATAAAGGAGACGCTATGCCGAATGTCCCCAACATCACCCCGGGCCCGGATGATACCGAGCACACGCCCGAAGGTGCCACCGAAACGCTTCCTCTGATCACAGACGTACATGCCGACAAGGAGAGCGGACGCACGAACGATACGGCCGAGATTTCCGATGAAGAGGCATATGCCAAGCTCAAGGCAAAACGTGCCGAACGTCGACGCAAAAAGCTGATTCGACGCGGCATTGCCGCCGGCATCGTGGGTGTCATCGCGCTCATTGCTATTGTTGCAACCCTGGTTATCAATGCGCAGCCACAGGGCGCTAGCGGGCCTGCGACCGACATGGTGACTGAGGGCACGTTTAGCACAACGGTCGAGGCAAAAGGCCAGCTCAAACCCATTTCGTCCTCAGTGGTCTCCCCTTCTGTCGACGGCACGGTCGATTCGATCAACGTGCAGGCAGGCCAATCCGTCAACGAGGGCGACGTGCTTATGACCATTAAAAACGAAGAGCTCGATCGCAACGTTGCCGAGGCGCAGCGTGCAGTTGCAGCCGCTCAAGAAGACCTCGCCAACGCGAAGAAAGCCGCAGCTGCCGCGCAGGCCAACCCAACGACGGACGTCGACGGAGGTTCCGCAGCGGCTGGCATCTCCGCCGCATCAGCGGACACGAACGCCGTATCGGCCGCGCAGCGCAGCCTCACATCGGCCCAGGCAAACCTCGATCAGGCGAACGCCAAGGCCGCCAGCCGTACGGTCACGGCCCCGAGCTCGGGCAGCATCGTGGCGCTCAACGCCAAGGTGGGCGCCACGGTAACAGGCGGCATGATCATGGGCGAAGGCGACACGAGCGGCGGCAAGCAGTGCATGCAAATCGCCGACCTGTCCAAGATGAAGGTGACGGTTCAGGTGGGCGAAAAGGATATCGCCAAAATTGCCGTGGGCCAAAGCGCCAACGTGACCTATCCCGCGTTTCCCGATATCGTGAGCCAGGGCACCGTCACGGCTATCGCCTCGGTGGCAAACTCTGACTCCGGCTCCGGTAGCGGCGGCAGCGTGACCTTTAACGTCGACATCCTCATCGAAGCACCCGACAGTCGCCTTAAGCCGGGTATGACTGCCGAGGTCTCGGTAGTGACCGAGAAGCTCGACGACGTGGTTATGGTGCCGACCATGGCGCTGATGACCGAAGATGGCGAGCACTATTACGTCAATCTGGCCACCGATTCGGAAGGCAAGAAGACGCGCCGCGTGAAGGTGACCGTCGTGACGCAAAACGACAACGAGGCTGTAGTCGGTAAGACGCAGGTCAAGCGCGACGACCAGGGCAACGAGATCAACCCAGACGTCCCGGTTACCAAGTTACGCGACGGCGACACCATCGTGACGGATACCGGCGCAGGCATGACGGCAGACGGCGGCGACAATATGTCTGCCGACGAGGGCAAGTAATGCGTCCCGTCATCGACATCCGCAACGTGCACCGCATCTTTGAGAGCGAGGCCGGTTGCGCCCACATCCTGCACAACGTGAGCCTGGCGGTGAACCCCGGTGAGTTCGTCGCCATCACCGGCCCCTCGGGCTCGGGCAAGTCGACGCTCATGAACATCCTGGGCTGCCTGGACAAGCCGACGGCGGGTGATTATTTCCTGCAAGGGCTCAACGTCGCCGAGCTCGACGATGATGAGCTCACCGAGGTGCGCGCGCTGAGCATCGGCTTTGTCTTTCAGAGTTTTAACTTGCTGCCGCGTCTGACGGTGATCGAAAACGTCATGCTGCCGCTGTCCTACACCAATGTGCCGCGTAGCCAGCGCGAGATGCGCGCCGTGCACGCGCTGCAAGCCGTCACACTGCCGGTCGACCATTGGGACCACCGCATATCGGAACTCTCGGGCGGACAGATGCAGCGCGTCGCCATCGCGCGCGCCCTCGTCAACGACCCGCCCATAATTCTTGCCGACGAGCCGACGGGAAACCTGGACTCCGCGACCGGAGCGCTTGTGATGGAGACCTTCCATAAGCTCCAGGGGCGCGGCAAAACCATCGTGCTCATCACGCACGACCCCGGCATTGCCGCCGAAGCCGACCGCGCCGTGACCATCCGCGACGGCCGCATCCACGACGGCGCGTATATTCCACATGCACCGAAGACCCTACGCAACGCCGTAGATAGCCTGCCCATGATTTCCGACTCGACCATCCCGCTGAAAGGAGTGATGGTATGAGCACGCGCGACCTCATCCAAGAAGCGCTTCACTCGCTCGAGGCCAACAAGGGGCGCAGCCTGCTCACCATCCTGGGCATTGTCATCGGCATCGCCTCGGTTATCGCCATGACTTCGCTCATCGGCGGCATCCAAAACAGCTTGGTCAGCAGCCTGGGCCTCAACGCAGCTCGTATGGTTCAGATCTATTCGTCGCAAGAACTCACTGATTCTGACGTCCAAAAGCTTCAAAAACTGGTGCCGCAGATAGAGCAGATCGGCATTGTCGACAGCGCGTATACCGAGTACAAGACCGGCGATAAAAGCTATACCGTCATGGCACAGGGTATCGATAGCGACATGCTCGACGCCGTGGGCGCCAGCAAGCTCGTTGCGGGGCGCACCTATTCCCAGGTCGAGTCTCAATCAGGCTCGCGCGTGGCGCTCATCAGCCGCGGCGGCGCCGATCAGCTTTACGGCAACGAACAGGACGCACTGGGAAAAACCATCAAGGTGTCCAACGGCGAGGTGCAGATTGTGGGCGTGATTGATGGCGGCAGCGACTCCATGGGCTCGCTCACGCTGTATATGCCGCGAGAGACCATTGCCGGGCTGTTCGGTGACGAGAATCCCTCATTTCCAAGCGTGACCGCGCTCGCCGCCGAGGGCACGGACATGGATGAGCTCTGCAAGACCATCGAGTCCAAGGTGCGCGCGATGAAGGGCATCGCGGAGGATGATGAGTACAACAGTGTATCGGCGACCTCCATGAAAAGCGCCATCGACGCGCTCAACTCCTTTATGGGCGCGTTCTCGCTCATCATGGGTGCTGTCGCCAGCATCTCGCTGCTTGTCGGCGGTATCGGCATTATGAATATGATGCTTACCAACGTAACGGAGCGCATTCGCGAGATCGGCATCCGCCGCGCTCTGGGCGCCAGTCGTCGCGATATCACCGCGCAGTTTTTGGCCGAGTCTTCGGCGCTGTGCGTCACCGGTGGCCTACTGGGTGTCCTGATAGGCTATCTGCTGGCCTGGGGCCTCGCGATGTTTGCCTCCGGATCTGGGATTCTTGGCGAGCTCGGAGCCAGCGGGCAAATCACACCGAGTTTTTCAATCGCCACGGTGCTGCTGGCCTTCGCCGTCTCCGTAGGCATCGGTGTAATCTTTGGCTTCTACCCCGCTCGCCGCGCGGCAAAGCTCAACCCGGTGGAGTGCCTACGCTACCAGTAAGCCACCACCAACAAGTTGCGGTGAATTAGGGACTGAAAATGCTATCTAGCAGCAAAAACAGACACTATTTCACCGCAATTTATTGAAGGGCTGTTTGCGCCAGTTCTGGGTGTCGTCCTCGAGCTATTGATGGATGACGGGCTTGTACGGGTCGAGCTTGCTCGAGGCGATCCTCCTCGCGGGCGGGAGGGCGCGCAGGCGCGGCGAGCGCCTAGCGCGCGAACTCCCGTAAGAGCGCGTCTTCCACTTCCCGAAGCGAAAGGGCCCCGCTTCCCTCGGCGGGACGGGTGACCACGATGCAGCGCGCTCCCACGTCGCGCGCGGCGGCGAGCTTCTCGGCCGTGCCGCCTACGGTTCCCGAGTCCTTGGTCACAAGCCACTGGGCGCCCACCTGCCGAAGCATCGCCTCGTTGAGCTCGCGGGTGAAGGGCCCCTGCATGCCGATGACGTGCGACGGCGAAAACCCCGCGTCGATGCACTTCGTTATAGCACCGGGCAGTGGGAGCACACGCACGAAGAAGCGCTCCGCGAAATCGGCGACGCGCGTGTAGGGAGCAAGCTCCTTGCTCCCCGTCGTGAGAAGCGCGCGACCCGGGTTCTCGGAGAGAAAGCACGCCGCGCAGGCGATCGACGCGACCGACACGACGCCTTTGGGCAGCGCCTCGGCCGGGCGCGCAAGGCGCAGGCATCGTGCACCCACGGCGAGCGAAGCGGCCCGGATGTTGCCGCTTGCGAGCGTAGCGAAGGGGTGCGTGGCGTCGACGATGATGCGCGCGCCGAAAAGCTCGCGCTCCATGTCGGCCTCGTCGAGCCTGCTCGCATGCACCTCGATGCCCGGAAGCTCGCCCAAAAGCTCACCTCCGTACTCGGTTGCCGCGTAGGCACGGGCGGGGATGCCCGCCCCGCTCGCCCATTCGCACAGAAGGCGGCCCTCGGTGGTGCCGGCGAAGATGCGCAGCGCCGGCACGGATGCGGGGGCCGTCACTTCGCGCCACCCGTGCGCGTGATCTGGTAGAGCAGCGCGTTCATAATGGCGGCCGCCACGGTCGAGCCGCCCTTGCGACCCCTCGCGACGATGGCCGGCACGCGTCGCGCGAGTAGCTCCTCTTTCGCCTCGACCACGTTCACAAACCCGACCGGCACCCCAACGACGAGCGCGGGCGCGATCCTCCCCGCGTCCATGAGCTCGGCGAGGCGCAGAAGTGCTGTGGGAGCGTTGCCGACGGCCACGATGAGCGGACCCTCGATGCGGCAAGCTTTGTCCATGCTCGCAACGGCGCGAGTCGTGCCCGCGGCGCGCGCAGCCACGGCGACATCAGGGTCGGCCATGTAGCACACGGCCTTGCAGCCGAGCTTCGCGAGCGCGGGCTTGCTTATGCCTGCGAGCGCCATGTTCGTGTCGGTGAGCACCGTGGCCCCTGCGCGCAGTGCGTCGAGCGCACAGTGCGCGGCGTCATGAGTGAACACGAGGGAATCGGCGTACGAGAAGTCGGCAGTGGTGTGGATGACGCGCTTCACGACGGGCTCTTCGAGCGGCGGGAACGTGCGGCCGCCGAGCTCTTCGGTGATGATCTCGAAGCTGCGCCGCTCGATGTCGCCGGGCGCCATCTCCTTGGAATCCATCTAGTACTCCACTCCTTCCCTTGCACATATCCCCTGCTCGTAGGGATGTTTCTTGCACCGCATCTCGGTTATGTAGTCGGCCTTCTCCACGATCTTGCGGGAAGGCGCGCGCCCGGTGAGCGCTACTTCGACGCCGCGCGCGGACATATCGAGCGCGCGGTCCACGAGCGCCTCGTCGACAAGCCCCTTCGATAGCGCGTCGAGCGCCTCGTCGAGCACGAGCAGCCCCTCCTGAGCGCCCTCGAGCTCGGCGAGCGCGGAAGCGAGGTTCCCATCGTGCAGCTCGCACGTCGCGGCAAGTTCTTCCGACGTCATTGACCAGGTAAACTTGTCCGACACCTTCCCCGCGAACACGGGCACGCCGAAATGCTCGGCGAGCAGGCGCGCCTCCCCGCTTTCGCCGTCTTTCAGGAACTGCACGACGACGACGTGGCGGCCTGCGGCGAGCATGCGAAGGGCGAGGCCCATCGCCGCCGTGGTCTTGCCTTTGCCGTCGCCATGATACACGTGGATCATACGCCCTCCTCGATAATGCGGTAGATATACTCCATGTCGAGCGCCCCGCGCACGACGTCGGCCAGGCGGTCGAATTCGCGCGCACGGTGATCGGCCGCGGACGCTGCGCCCGCAGCACCCACGACGCTCTCGGGCAGGCCGCGCATGCGCGCGAGCGAGCGCGCGAGGGCGAGCGCCACCCCCGGTTCGTCGAACAGGCCGTGGAGATAGGTTCCGAACACGTTTCCGCAGGCCGCGCCTTCTGGTTTGCCGCCAATCGTGCCCGCAGGAGCGCAGGAGACGGTCGTTTCTCCGTCGTGAATCTCGTACCCGCGCGCCGTCATGCCGTTCCACACCGAAAACGCGCCTTGGGCGCCCGTGATGCGCAGCTCCGACTGGGCGAGGCGCTTTTCCTCCTTGAACACCGTACTTGCAGGGATGAGCCCGAGCCCGCGCGCGGTGCCAGCGCCTTCCCTGCCGTGCGGGTCGGAAAGCTCGTCTCCCAAAAGCTGGTAGCCTCCGCATATGCCGAGCACCGGTGTGCCCGCGCCCGAAAGCGCGCGGACACAGGCTCCGATGCCGCTAGCCGCAAGCCAGCGCGCGTCGTCGAGCGTGGACTTCGAGCCGGGAAGCACCACCAGGTCGGGTCGGCCCAGATCGGTCGTCGAGGAAACGTAGCGCACGCCCATGCCGGGCACGCGCGAAAGCGGGTCGAAGTCGGTGAAGTTCGACAGATGCGGAAGACGCACGACGGCGACGTCGATGACGCCGCGCGCCTCGCGGGCAGATAGGCGCGGCGCGAGCGAGTCCTCGTCGTCCAGGTCAAGCGTAAGATACGGCACGACCCCCACGACGGGAACCCCGCACATCTTCTCGAGCGGGGCCAAACCCGGGCGCAGGATTTCCACATCGCCGCGGAACTTGTTCACCACAAGCCCCCGCAAAAGCGCGCGGTCCTCGGGCGCAAGGAGCGCGACCGTGCCGTAGAGCTGGGCAAACACCCCGCCTGGGTCGATGTCGCCCGCGAGCAGCACGGGGGAGGACACGGCGCGCGCGAGCCCCATGTTGACGATGTCGTTTTCGGCAAGGTTGATTTCGGCGGGGCTGCCGGCGCCCTCGATGACGATGACGTCGTTTTCCTCCGCGAGCGAATCGAACGCCTCCAAAATCTGCGGCATGAGCGCCTTCTTTCGCGCGAAGTAGTCCCTCGCAGCGAAGGCTCCCTGCGCCTTGCCGGCCACGATGAGCTGGCTTCGGTGGTCGCTTTCGGGCTTGAGCAGGATGGGGTTCATGCGCACGTCGGGCGCGATGCCGCACGCCTCGCATGATCTGGGCGCGCCCCATCTCGAGCCCGTCGGCCGTGACACCGCTGTTGAGTGCCATGTTCTGGCTCTTGAAGGGAGTCACGCGAAGGCCGTCCTGCGAAAGCACGCGGCACAGCCCCGCCGCAAGCAGGCTCTTCCCCGCGTTCGACATGGTGCCCTGGATCATGATGGGCTTCGCCCTACCCACGGGTATCGACCTCCTTCGCCGAGCCTCGGCCATCCGCGCCCGCCATAGCGCCGCTGCAAGAAACGCCGCCCCGTTCGTCGGGTTCGCCTTCGCCCGATGCACCTTCCGCCCGAAGTGCGCGGCTGAACGCCATCGCAAGCCGGGCATTCTCCTTGCGCGTGCGCACCGCGACGCGGCACCAGAAACGGGACAGTACCGAAAACGAGTCGCACGTGCGGACCAAAACCCCCTGTTTATACAGGCGCTCGGGGATGTCTTTCGCCGGAGTGCGGACTAAAAGGAAGTTCGCATCCGACGGCACGACGGAAAGCCCGAGCGAGGAGAGCTCGTGGGAAAGCCACGCTCGCTCGCCCGCCAATACATCGCGCGTGCGCGAGACGTATTCAACGTCTTCCAGGGCGGCGATGCCCGCGGCCTCGGCGACCGAGGAGACGGGCCACGCCTGCCCCGCCCGGCGAATCCCCTCGATGAGTTGGGCGTTTCCGCTGATCAGATATCCCAACCGCAACCCCGCCATTCCGTAGAGCTTGGTGAACGCGGAGAGCACGGCTACATGGCGTGAACACGCGGCACGTGCGGCCACGCTCCTTTCGCGGGCGTCGGGCGCAAATCCGAGGAAGCACTCGTCCACGACGAGCAGCGCGCCCACCTGCTCGCAGCGGCAAGCCGCGGCATCGATCACGCTGGGGTCGACGAGGCGCCCCGTCGGGTTGTTCGGATTGCAGAGGTACGCCACGTCTCCCGGCCCCTCGATCGCGCGGGCGAAGGAGGCGGGCACGTCGAAGTCGTCCGCTTCGGAGAGCGGGAACTCCTGCACGCATGCGCCGTAGTACGATGCCGCCTCCGCATATTCAGAGAACGTCGGCGCGCACACGACGATGCGTTTCGGGCGCACCGCCGCGGCAAGCCGCCAGATGATGTCGGACGCGCCCGCGCCGCAGACGATAGTATCTTCGGGAATGCCCTGGGCGCGCGCTAGGGCGCGAACGAGGGCGAGGCTTTCCCTATCGGGGTAGGCGTCGATTCGAGAAAGCGCCTTGCAAGCTGCGGCGACGGCGCGCGGCGAGGGGCCTGCCGGATTCACGTTCACCGAGAAGTCAATGAGGTCGGAGGCGCCCCCTTCGCAAGCGATGCCGAGCGATTGCGTGCTACCCCCATGCGCACGGGCGCGCAGGATTCCCCCGGCAGCCCGGGGCGCGGCATGGTCTTCCCTCATGCCATCGCCCCCACGGCGAGCACGACCGCCGCGCGCGCGGCGCCGAAGACGACGAGCGCGCATACGGACGCGGCGAGCATGAGCCTTGTCGCCCGGGCGATGTCGCCCCACTCGATTTCGCGGGACGCGTCGCCTATCGTCGGTTTCTCAACGAGCTTACCGAAATACACCGCGGGTCCTGCCAGGCGCAGCCCGAGCGCGCCCGCGCACGCTGACTCGGTCTGCGCCGCGTTCGGGCTCGCATGGCGACGCCTATCGCGGCGCCAGATGCGCGCCGCCCCGCGCGCGTCGAGCCCGACGATCGGGCACACGGCAATCATGAGCAGGGCCGACAAGCGCGAGGGAATCCAATTCACCGCATCGTCGAGGCGCGCCGAGGCGCAGCCGAAGTCGATGTAGCGCTCGTTTTTGTAGCCCACCATGCTGTCGAGCGTGTTCACCGCCTTATACGCCATGCCCAAGGGCGCACCCCCGATAAAAAGGTAGAAAAGCGGCGCGATGACGCCGTCGCTCGCGTTCTCCGCCACCGTTTCCACGGCGGCGCGCGCAACGCCCTGCTCGTCGAGAACAGACGTGTCGCGTCCCACGATGAGCCCGACGGCTTCGCGCGCCGCGACAAGGCCGCCCTTCGAGAACGCGCGGGCCACGGCCAGGCTCTGGCGGCGCAGCTCGCATGCCGCGAGAATCTGATAGCTCGCCCATGCCTCGGCCACAAAGCGCAAGACGGGGTAAACCATGCCGCAAAGATGCAGGATTCCCCAGGTCAAAAGCCCACACGCAAGCGGAAGCGCCACGGCGAGCACAAGCCCTGCGGCGCGCGTGCCCGCGGACGTTTGCGGGAATGCGTCCCGCAGGCGGCCTTCGGCCCACGTGATCGCGCGCCCCATGGCGACAACGGGATGGGGAAGCCAGCGCGGGTCGCCAAAGGCAAGGTCGGCCGCGAACCCAGCGGCGACGGCAAGAATCGTCATCACCGGGCATCGCCCCCCGAAGCGGGGCGAACGTCGCGAAGGCAGCGCCCATCCCAGGTGGCGGCCCATGCGCCGCCCGGCTCGGTATGCACGTCGAAGTATCCCATTTTCGGGACAGCTAGCTCGGAGAGTAGCGCTTTCACGGTACCCGCGTGAACGACGAAGACGGCGCGACCACTCCCCTGGGCGCGCTCCGATTTGCACGCCTCCCGAAACGCCGCGACGACGCGGCGGATGAAATCGCTCTTGCCCTCGCCATGCGGGCAGCGCGTCTCGCACCAGGAGTCTACCCAGGCGCGGTAGCGCGCATCCTCTTTAAGCTCGGCGGCGCTTCGCCCCTCGAAATCACCAAAATCCATCTCGCGCAGACCGGGGCACGCCATAAGCTCCGCATTCGGGAAGAGAATGCGCGCCGTCTGGTCGGTGCGGGCCATGCCGCTCGTGATAACACGGAACACGTCACGGTCGCACGCGAGGTCGCGCAAAGCGCGCTCGCCCGCGCTCGACAGGGGCTCGTCGGTGCCCGCCCCGCTGTAGCGATGGTCTTCCGTGCCAGACGTGGCACCATGGCGCACGAAGACGACTTCCAAAGGCGCGCCCGCGCCCTGCGTCCCACGAGGCGCATCGGCAAGGTTTCCTTTGATGACCTGGGGTATCCCGCACGTCATGCGCACGACGACGTCGGCGCGCGCAGCGAGCGCGCATCCCAGGCGCCCCGCGCGCTCGCGCCATTGGGCGTCTTCCGCACACATGGGGACGATCCCCGAGCCGACCAAGGGCAGAATCACTACGTCGAAGCCGATCAGTCGCTCGAGCGCCCGGTCAGCGTCGAGCGCGCGTACGAGTTCCTCAGCACGGTACGCAACGCGGCCGGCAAAAGCCGCGGGCACGCCGTCCTCCGCAAGCTGCGCCGCGTCGACGAAATCGTCCGCCGCGAACCCGAGCTTTTCGCACACGAAGGTCCTCTTCCCCGAATGCGCGCCACCTACCACGAGCATCATAGGAGCATGCCCCCCGCCACCAGCATGGCAAGCATCGCGAGCTCGGCCCATTGCAGAAACCATCCGGCCAAATCCCCCGTCACCCCGCCGAATCGGAACAGGGCAACATGGCGGTACCACGCGAGCGCCAAAAGCCCCGCCACCGCCATAAGGGCGCCGACGGCCTGAGTGCACGCGACCATCCCTGCAGCCGAAGCCGCAGCGAAAGCGCAAAGCGGCACGACGATCGCCGCGCGCTTCTTCGCAGGCGAGAGCCCCGCGGCCATGCCGTCCGCACGCGCGGCAGGCCAGCATTCAACGGCGAGCCCCGAAAGCGAGCGGGAGAACACGAGCGAGCACAGAAGCGCGAGGAACGCCCCCGCCGTAAGCGGCAGCGCGGTGAAAAGGGAAAACTGCAGAATAAGGTACACAACAACACCGATGACCCCGAAGGCGCCCGCCCGCGGGTCGTGCATGATCTCGAGTTTCGCTCGCGCGGGGCCCAACTTGCAAGCGCATCGGAGGTGTCGCAGAGCCCGTCTAGGTGGATGCCTCCCGTCACCGCCACAGGCAGCGCCACGAGCACGGCCGCGACGATGGTCGCGGGCACGCCGAGCAGGTTCGCAACGTGTCCCCACGCCGTCATGAGGAACCCTTCCGCAAGGCCCACCAGGGGAAACGCGGCAAGCGCATGGGTTGACCCGAAATCGGTCCAGGCCGATTTCGGGACGGGGATGCGCGAGAACGTTCCGAACGCCGCGCCGATTGCCTCTGCTATCTTCACCTTGTAGGTCCTTCACCTTTCATCCACACGGGAATCCCGCATACCACTTCGACTGCGCGGTCGGCCAGCGCCGCCACGCCCGCGTTCACGCGCGCGAGCGCGCGCCTCCATGCCTCGGTCCCCTCATCGTAGCGCATCCCATCGGCGAACACGTCGACGGTGACCACCACCGTATACGCAGCGGCCTGAGCGAGCCGTTCGATGCCTCCGAGTACCTCGCGCGCCGCAGCGTCGGGGTCACGTGGGGACAAGCCGCCTTCCGCGAAAAGCTCGTTCGCAACCAGGTTGCCCACGTCCTCCAAAAGAAGCGTGCAGCCGCGCGGAAGCCCGGGCACTGCGGCGCCCACGTCACGCGTGCGCTCGAGGGTGGAAAACCCCTTGCCCTCGCGCAGCGCCCGATGGCGCGCGATGCGGCGGGCGCCATCTTCCCCGAAGGGCTCCATCGTTGCCAGGTACACGCGGGGGCCGTCGTGCCCGAGGCACAGGGACTCGGCGTAGGCGCTCTTGCCGCTCGTGGCGGCGCCGATGACGAGCGTCACCGTCATTTCCCGGCCTCGAAATGCTCGTAAGCAGCCATGCCAGTCGCCGTGAACGTCTTCCCATCCCGGTACACGCGCAGCGCCGAATCCAGAAGGGGCAGATACGCCATGGCGCCCGCGCCCTCGCCCAAGTGCATGCCTGCGTCGAGGGGTGCCTTTATGCCGAGCTCGCGAAGGAGCTCCCGGCTTGCGGGTTCACTTGATGCGTGGGTGCCCACGAGGTAGCCCAAGGCGTTGGGGCACAGGCGCGCCGCGCACAGAGCCGCCGTGCAGGATATGACCCCGTCGAGGAGCGCCGGCGCCTTCGAGGCCGCGGCCCCCAGGTAGAAGCCGCAAATCGCCGCGATGTCGAAGCCGCCCACCTTCGAGAGCACGTCGATCGGGTCGGCGGGATCGGGCAAGTTCGCGTCGATAGCGCGCTCGACCACGTCGCGCTTGCGCGCGAGCGAGGCGTCCGAGAGCCCCGCGCCGCGCCCGACGAGGCTCCGCGCGTCCGCCCGGATGAGCACTGCGGCCACCGCCGCCGAGGTGGTCGTGTTGCCGATGCCCATCTCGCCCGCGGCGAGAAGGCGCACGCCGGCGCGGGCAAGCCCGCACGCGACGGCGATTCCGACCTCGATCGCGCGCACGGCCCCATCTCGAGACATAGCGGAGCCGTGCGCGATGTTGCCGCTCCCCCGCCGCACGTTCGCGCGCACCATGCGCGCGTCTTCTATGCCCCGGGCCATACCCACGTCGACGGGCACGACCTCGGCACCCGCGAACGCCGCCATGCGGCAGGCGCTCGTGGCCCCCTCGCACATGTTACGCGCGACGGCTCGCGTCACGTCTTGCCCGCTTTGCGACACGCCTTCGGCAACAACCCCGTTGTCGGAGAAGAATACCGCGAGCGCACGGGGAAACTCGGCCACCTCGGCGCTCCCCTGAGCTGCGGCGATACACGCGACGGCGTCTTCAAAGTCGCCCAATCCCCCCAAGGGGTGCGCGATGGAGTCCCACGCGGCGTACGCGGCGGCGCGGGCGCACTCGTCTGCGGGCTCGATCCGGGAGAGCGTGGCTTCGAGCACGGCGCCCGGCGCCGACGAGAACGCGCGCTCGACTTCCTCGCGGATGCAGGCAAGCGCGGTTTCGGTTGCTTCAGCCATGCCGTCTCCTCTCTTCGAAGGACGCTGCGGCAGACGCGAACGCACGCGCAGCGTCGGGGTTCGCAGGATAGTAAACATGCGGGAAGCCCGCCACCAGGGACGGGGTGGTCGTCATGCACGGCCAGCCCTTGTCGCGCCGGGGCTTCTGCGCCCAGAAGTCGCCGCCCGGGCAGGTGGACTGCCAGTAGTGAAACTCGTGCGCGCGGATGCATGTGCCGCGCGGCCCGTAGAGCCCGTCGCGTTGGGAAGTGAGCTCCACGTACCCGAAATGGGAAAGCCTTCCCCCGTTCTCGCTTGCGCCCTCAAGGGCGCCCGCAACAGGCCAGCGCCGCCCCTCGCTATCGGCGATTTCGCGCTGCAGGTACAGAAACCCACCGC